>JASHNS010000032.1 GCA_030041515.1 Acidobacteriaceae bacterium
GACCGTTCCTTTTCCTTCCTCAGCTTGATTCTGGGTGCGCTCTGGATCGTGCCCCAGTCCTTCGCCAGCGAAAGCATACGGCGCAGTGTCCGAAGCGCACAGTTTGCATTCGACCCGCTACCCGGAAACTGGAGGGTTTCTGCGTCCGCCGTCGTGATACGGTCCATGCGCCATGCGGCGATGGCCGTTTCACGTACAAGACGCCATCCGTTCCGGTAGTACAGCTTCGTGTCGGGATCGAGTTGCGAGCCATCGACGTACGGCAGGAATCTCTCGTCAGCGAAGTTCGCCAGGATGGGTGCTGGGCCTTTGCGAACCGGCTTTGCACCTTGCGCCTGCGCCTCCTTGATGATCTCTGCCGCAACCTCCATCGCTCTGGTTTTGGTTTTGGCTCGTGTACTTCTGCGGCAGCGTTCGCCGTCCACCATGAAGTCAACGAGCCAGTACCTGGAGTCCTTACGCTTATAAACCTCCACGTTCTAGTCCTCGTATGCGGCCCGCACTGAGGAAACTGAAACGTGACGACCCTGCTCGACGAACTCGGCAAGATCACGAAGATCATAACGCACTGCGGCGTTCCGGCCTGCGCCGAGCTTAACGAATGCGGGGCCGATCCCCCGACAGCGCCAAGAGCGCAATGTCGGGGGTCTGACACCAAGCACCGCAGCCGCGGCCTTGTCGTCGATCAGGCTTTGAAGGAGGGGGGGATCGGAGGCGCTCACTTGGAGTTGGCCCTTTCTGCCCGTTCTTCAAGCCAGGACTCCATCGCGCAGACTCCACTGGATTCGTCAAAACGGCTGCCGTACGTCTTGATCGTGACGTTGATGTTTGCGTGCCACAGGATCTTGGATAGTGTCAGATAATCCTTCGGGTGTGTTTTGAGCCATGCGAAAGCCACGATGTCGCGAATGAGATGTGGATTGACCGCCCGGCCACCGAAACGGCTAGTGATGCGAGTGACGATGCTGTGTACATTGTTCGATCTCATGGGAGATCCGTGCTTTGTGACGAAAAGAGTCCCGGGGTCGCCATTCCTCAACAGCTTTGGGCGATAAACAGCCAGGTACTCTTCGAGCGGGCCAACGAGCGGGCGGGGAACGAAGGCGTGAATCTCTTTGCTCGTCTTCGTCTCCTGGGGCAGGAAGTGCATCTGCCAGAAGACCTCACCAGGATTCCGTTGATCTTGAGACAATACCCACCCAGGAATATCGATCGGGAGATGGGTAGGAATTCTCGCCTTGAAGATGTTCGGACGGGAACCTCCAATGCGACATTCCCTAATATTCCGTTGCCGCCATGGAAGAGCCAGTAACCATGTGATTAAGAGCTCCTCCATAGCCAGCACTGCGGCGTCTCGATTGTCCGTGGCTGAGAGCCGTTCGGCACGGATCGCACCCGGGATTGCCTCCATCACCGAATAGTCCAGATACTTCTTCGCCTTCCTCATCCGCCGCTCTGATTCCGGCTCGGCGGGAAGCGATTCGAGCAATGACTTGAACCAGCGGAGATCCAATGATGCGTAGGAGGGATGCTGACGCATCGCTACATCGAGTCGCCCCAAATGGTTCCGCAGTGTCTCTCCCTTCACGGAGCGTTCGTTGATGCACCAAGATGCGTAATCTGCGATCAGGTCTTCGCGGACGAGTTCTGATAGTGACTCGACGCTGGGCAGCCCTCTAACGGCCGTGGCGAAGCCGAAGAGCTGACACACCATCTTCTTGACGATCTCGGCGGTTACCTGGCGTATTTTCCCTCCCTTCGGCCGTCCGAGCTGAAAATTGGCTGTCTTCCAGTCGAGGATTCGCTGAAGTTCCGATCGTAATTGAGGGGGTAACCGGTCAAATGGTACCCGGTAGGGCTGGGCTCTGATGAAAGAAAGTGGCTGCTGGTCTGTCAACTGGCAGTCTTTTAACAGGCGCCAGAATCGTGCTTTCTTTTCCTTCACCAGGCGGATCGAAGAGCCTTGCGAAAGAGCAGTCTCTCCCCATGCATCAACATCGTCCAGTGTGACTTCATGTGGTGTTACCCTCACCACCGCAACTGACCGCACCACCTCGCTACATCTGCGCTTCGCTGCCAATGCGAGAAGGCGTTGCCATTCTTGCGGCAGGTTCCGATAGGGTCGCCACCCGGAACGGCGGGCGTGGTCAACCAGAATGCGAAGAAAGTTAACGTACGAGCGGACAGAGCCTTCAGCATACTTTCTTGATTTCAGGTAACGCCGGAACTGGCCGCGCATTGCGTAAACCTGATCCAGGGTGATCTCTGCAGTCTGGATGTTGTAGAACTCTGCTATTTTCGAGGCGGTCGAGCGGAGCATCGGCAGAGACTGCGGCGGGTCGTTTTCCAGCAACTCTAAGAGTTCGGTGAGCTTCGATGGTCCTGTATCCGCGAATTGTGCGGATGACTTGCGAGGCTCCGCAGCAATCTGCGAACCACTCTGCATGTTTGCGACGTCCATATATGCATTCCCTTTCTCGGGCTGGTGCCGAACCCGCGGACCAAATTGCATGTAAAACGCGAATTGG
The DNA here is from genome assembly GCA_030041515.1 of Acidobacteriaceae bacterium. Lineage (GTDB taxonomy): Bacteria > Acidobacteriota > Terriglobia > Terriglobales > Acidobacteriaceae > Palsa-343. The sequence continues at coordinate 2,529 of JASHNS010000032.1, forward strand.
TCCGAAGGTCCGAGATCAGTTGCGTATGTATGCCCGGTGAGCGAAGCTCCGGACGATATAACGCTCGATTCGGAAGCTCGCGGTACACCGGCATAAGGTGTTTTCCTTAACGGAATGACGGCGCTTAGCTGTTGTCCTTCCTGCTGTGCCGAAGGAAAGCCTCGATGTCTTCCGGGAAGAACTTCCAGCGTCCGGGCAGATCCCGCGGGGTCAGGCGCCCCGCGGTGATCCAGTTCTGAATGGCGCGCACGCAGACCTCAAAGATCATGGCTACGTCGCGGTTGGTGTACATCGGCTGGAGGCGAAGCCCTCGTAGGGCCAGGATCGCCTCGAGCATCGGGTATTTGGCGGTTTCTGTGTTCTCCACTGGTTTTCCTTGGGCACGATACGGACACACCTCAAGTGAGGACACCGCGGGTGTGCCTACATCGGCCGATTGAGTTGGAAACGATTGACCCGGACGCGAACGCTGACCACCGGACAAAGCCGTTCATGCTGGATTGCGCGGCGTGGCGCGTTGTGCGGAATCGCTTGTCTCTGAAAGGAAGATTAGGGCAGGTACAGACGCCGGGGTATAAGGCGAAACGCTTAGATCGAACATCATTCCCCTGTACCCGCGCGATCCCCACCTTCAAGCTCGAGGATTTTGCGCTCGTTAACAAAGACCACCGCGGCTCCATAAAAGCTGCAGAGCATCACCATCCCCCCGAGGCGGCGCAGCACGTCGGGGCTGAGTCCGGACGCAAATTCCTGATCCGTTACCAACACGACCTGCTGGCCTGCTTCGAGCTGGGGAATGAGCCGGGGAAAATCGAGACTCACTTCCGTTTTCAGAAGAGCAAGCCGGCGGTTGAATTCACGCTTCTTCGTCGAAGTTGTCTCCGCTAACACGGCTGAAGTTTCCTTGGCGTTTTCGTTCATCTGTTTTCCTTTCGTGTTTGAGGTACAATTCGCCCAGGGCAACCTTGGATAAAACCCTGAGCAACACAAAAGCCCCGGCCGCGGCAACGGTCGGGGCTTTCCTGTGCCTGTTCGCGGGCCATGAATTATCATGGCCTCACTCACACCCATGTTCGAACAGGCCTTTAAGAACATCGACGACGTCCTCCGGAAGGAGGCCGGCTGTACCACCGAACTCGACTACACGGAACAGACCTCCTGGCTGCTTTTCCTCAAGTACCTGGACGACCTCGAAGAGGAGCGGAAGACCGTCGCCACCCTCGAGGGGCGCAAGTACGAGTACATCCTGGAATCGAAGTACCGCTGGGGCAGCTGGGCGGCACCGAAGGGCAAAGACGGCAAGCTCGACCACAACCGCGCTCTGACCGGCGACGACCTCCGCGACTACGTCAACCAGCAGCTTTTCCCCTACCTGCAGCGATTCAAGCAGAAGGCCACCGGCCCGAACACGCTGGAGTACAAGATTGGGGAGATCTTCGGCGAGATCAAGAACAAGATCCAGTCCGGCTACAACCTGCGCGAGATCATCGACCACACGGACGAGCTGCGGTTCCGGTCACAGGTCGAGAAACACGAGCTCTCCCACCTGTACGAAGCCAAGATCCGCAACATGGGCAACGCCGGGCGCAATGGCGGCGAGTACTACACGCCGCGTCCGCTGATCCGAGCCATCATTCAGGTGGTGAAGCCCCGGATCGGCGAGCGCATCTACGACGGCGCCGCCGGCTCGGCGGGCTTTCTCTGCGAGTCGTTCGAGTACCTGAGCAAAAAGCCGGGCCTGACCACGCGCGACATAAAGACCCTGCAGGAGCGGACCTTCTTCGGAAAGGAGAAGAAGTCGCTGGCGTACGTGATCGCCATCATGAACATGATCCTGCATGGCATCGAGGCGCCCAACATCATCCACACCAACACGCTCAGCGAGAACCTGGCCGACATCCAGGACAAAGACCGCTATGACGTGATCATGGCGAACCCGCCCTTCGGCGGCAAGGAGCGCGCCGAGGTCCAGCAGAACTTCCCCATCCGCACCGGCGAAACCGCGTTCCTGTTCCTGCAGCACTTCATCCGGATCCTCAAAGCCGGCGGCCGCGCCGGCATCGTCATAAAGAACACCTTTCTGTCGAACTCAGACAACGCGTCGGTCAAGCTGCGCGAGAAGCTGCTGACCGACTGCAACCTGCACACGATCCTCGACTGCCCGCAGGGCACCTTCCAGGGCGCAGGCGTGAAGACCGTGGTGTTGTTCTTCGAGAAGGGCACGCGGACGCGCAGGATCTGGTACTACCAGCTCGATCCGGGCCGCAGCCTGGGGAAGACGAACCCGCTGAACGACGACGATCTGGCCGAGTTCGTGAAGCTGCAGAACACCTTCGCTGAATCTCCGAAGTCGTGGACCGTGGATGCCGGCCAGGTTGACAGGACGACGTTCGACCTCTCGGTGAAGAACCCGAATGGAGCGGAAGAGGTGAACCACCGCAGCCCGCAGGAGATTCTGGACGAGATCGCGGCGCTCGACGTCGAAAGCGCCGAGGTGCTGGCAGGGATCAGGGATCTTCTATGAGGACACGATGGGTCACGAGCACCCTTGCTGATCTGTGCGAGATGTATCAGCCGAAGACGATCTCCGGAAAAGAACTTGTCCCTGACGGGAAGTACCTCGTTTATGGGGCCAATGGCGTGATCGGCAGATACCACAAGTTCAACCACTCCGACCCGCAGCTGCTCATCACCTGCCGTGGGGCGACTTGCGGTACGGTGAACGTCTCTGAGCCAAATTCCTGGATCACGGGCAATGCCATGGTAATACGCCCAAAGAATGGCTCGATAGACACGCGATTTCTCGAGTATTACTTCCGAGGTGGTATAGACATCTCACGGGCGATCACCGGCGCGGCTCAGCCCCAGATCACCCGAACGAACCTGGCTCCCCTTGAGGTTTCATATCCTGCGTCGATCGACCAACAGAAGCGGATTGTGCGGGTGCTGGATGAGGCTTTTGAGGCCATTGCTGTTGCCAAGGCCAATGCCGAAAAGAACCTCCAGAACACTGGTGAACTCTTCGAGAGCTATATCGAGTCATCATTCGGCAGCCGCAAAGTCAGGTCGGTTACGAGGAGGCTTGGCGACAACGACCTGCTTGAGATCATAGACGGCGACCGAGGAACGAATTATCCCAAGGCATCGGATTTTCACGAAGAAGGGCACTGCCTGTTCTTGAACACAAAGAACGTGCGGCCAAATGGATTCGATTTCGAATCCACGGTGTTCATCTCTGCGGCGAAAGACGCCCAGCTAAGGAAGGGAAAGCTGCGTCGCAACGACGTTGTAATGACCACCAGAGGCACGATTGGAAATATCGGCTTCTATTCGGAAGACGTGCCATTCCAAGACATTCGTATCAATTCCGGGATGCTCATCTTTCGAGCCAACTGCCGAGCTTTGTACCCAGCTTTCCTCTTCGAGTTGCTCAGATCGAGAATCGTAAAGGAACAGATTAGAGAACAAACCACAGGAGCGGCCCAGCCTCAGTTGCCAATCAAGATTCTGAGCAACTTCGAAATCCCCGTTCCTGTTAACTTGGCTGATCAGATTGCTTTAGTAAAGGAAGTCCGAGGAGTAGAGAGAGAGGCTCAGCGGCTTGAGAATGTTTATCAACAGAAGCTCTCCGCCATCGAGGAACTGAAGAAGTGCTTGCTCCATCAGGCATTTATCGGCAAACTGTAACGGGCCGATGAACGAAGCCGAGACCCGAGCTGAATATATCGATCCCGCGCTGAAGGCCGCGGGCTGGGGCGTCATCGAGGGCTCCCGGGTCCGACGCGAATTCCCCATCAGCCCGGGCCGCCTCGAGGGCAGGGGCCGGCGCGGCAAGCCGATCACCGCCGATTACGTTCTGGAGTACCGCAACACGCGCCTCGCGGTCGTCGAGGCTAAGGCGTGGCACGAACCCGTGACGTTGGGCGTGGCGCAGGCCAAAAACTACGCCGACAAGCTGGCCGTCCGGCACACCTATTCCACCAACGGCCGGGGCATCTACGCAATCGACATGCAGACCGGGAAGGAGGGCGAAACTGCCCGCTTCCCCACGCCCGACGAGCTGTGGGCGATGGCGCATCCCGCGCCGGACAGTTGGCGCGACCGCTTCGCCGCCGTCCCGGCGCCGGACAAGAGCGGAACGTGGACGCTCCGGTTCTACCAGGAGATCGCCGTCCGCCGGGTACTGGAGGCGATCGAGGCAGGACGCGACCGCATCCTGCTGACGCTGGCCACGGGCACGGGCAAGACTTCCATCGCGTTCCAGATTGCGTGGAAGCTCTTCAGCGCGCGCTGGAACCTGAACGACTGGCGGAACGGTACGGCACCGTCGCGCCGGCCGCGCATCCTGTTCCTGGCGGACAGGAACAACCTGGCCGACCAGGCATTCAATGACTTTTCAGCCTTTGCCGCCTTTTCCGAGGACGCGCTGGCTCGGATCAAACCCGACGACATTCGCAAAAAGGGTAGAGTCCCGAAGAATGCGAGCGTCTTCTTCACGATCTTTCAGACCTTCATGAGCGGGACAGGGCCCGATGGAGAGCCCGCACCGTATTTTGGCGAGTACCCGCCGGACTTCTTCGACTTCATCGTGATCGACGAGTGCCACCGCGGCGGCGCCAATGACGAGAGCACCTGGAGGGGGATCCTCGAGTACTTCAAACCGGCGGTGCAGCTGGGCCTGACGGCGACCCCGCGCCGGCAGGAAAACCGGGATACCTACCTCTACTTCGGCGAGCCTGTCTTCATTTACTCGCTCAAGGAGGGCATTAACGACGGCTTCCTGACGCCCTTCCGAGTGAAACAGGTTTCGACGACCCTGGACGAATATGTCTACACGCCCGACGACCACGTCGTCGAGGGCGACATCGAGGCGGGGCGCGTCTACGAGGAAGGCGACTTTAACAGGACGATCGAAATTCGGGAGCGGGAGGCGCACCGGGTCAGGCTCTTCATGGAGCAGATCGATCAGCGGGAGAAGACGCTCGTCTTCTGCGCCACGCAGGAGCATGCGCTTATCGTCAGGGACCTGATCAACCAGGTGAAGACCAGCACGGACCCGAACTACTGCCAGCGCGTGACGGCCGACGACGGCGAGCTGGGCAACCAGTACCTGCGCGACTTCCAGGACAACGAAAAGACCATACCGACGATCCTCACAACATCACAAAAGCTGACAACGGGCGTCGACGCGCGCAACGTGAGGAATATCGTCCTGATGCGGCCCATCGATTCGATGATCGAATTCAAACAGATCATCGGCCGGGGGACCCGCCTGTACGACGGTAAGGACTACTTCACGATCTACGACTTCGTGAAAGCGTACCGACATTTCAGCGACCCTGAATGGGACGGGGAGCCGCTGGAGCCGGAGCGCTGCTCCGACTGCGGACAGTATCCCTGCCAGTGTCCGCCTTCAGAGCCGCGGACGCCGCGGCCGTGCCCGGAATGCGGGAACCGCCCCTGCACCTGCCCGAAAGAGCCGTGCGAGGTTTGTGGGCAAGACCCCTGTGTCTGCGGCCGGAAAGTGCGCGTGAAGCTGGCTGACGGAAAAGAGCGGACCATCGGTGATATGGTGGCGACCACGTTCTGGCATCCGGACGGTACTCCGATCTCGGCACAGCAGTTCATGGAGATGCTCTTCGGCGAATTGCCCGAGTTCTTCAGGAACGAAGCGGAACTTCGTGCCCTGTGGAGCGTGCCGGATACCCGGAAGCTGCTGTTGCATGGACTGGCCGAGAAGGGGTTTGGCCCCGATCAGCTCCACGAGATGCAAAAGATCATCAATGCCGAGAAGAGTGACCTCTTCGACGTGCTGGCCTACGTGGCCTACGCTTCTCCGCCGCTGACAAGGCAGGAACGCGCGGCGCGTGCCAAGGCCGTCATCGATGCTCAGTTCACGAGCAAGCAGCAGGCCTTCCTGGACTTCGTGCTGGCGCACTACGTGCAGGAGGGGGTGGAGGAACTGGACCAGTCCAAGCTGGCGGCCCTGCTCAACCTGCGGTACCGATCAATCTCTGACGCGATTTTGAGCCTGGGTCCCGCTGAAGAAATCAGCGAGATGTTTGTCGGCTTCCAGAAGTATCTTTACGCCCCGGCTTCTGCCGGAGCCGGTTCTACTGTGCCGTAACTGTGCCGAACGAATCTGAAAGCTGTTAGAAAACCCAGTAAATACTGCAACCTCTGCAACAAGCTCAGTGCGGGCCATTGTGTATTCAAGTCGTTGATAATGCACAGGTTGTGGTCCGCTCTCCCTTTAACTACGAATCAGTAGGTCGGGAGTTCGAATCTCTCAGGGCGCGCCATAAAACCAACAACTTACGGTATAGATGGTCATCCTCGGGATCCGACTATGACGCAAACTATGACGTAAATCAGGATTCGACTGCACAATCCCTCCACGCCGAACTCCTCTGGTCCACAACTTCCGCCACCTGCTTCAGGGCGGGATGCAGGTACTTACCAAGCTCGGTTTGGAACACCACCGCGAGTTAATCGACGGCGAGACGAACTC
>JASHNS010000033.1 GCA_030041515.1 Acidobacteriaceae bacterium
CGAATGGGAATCCGGGTTTTTCTGGCGCAGCACGGCTACAAAATCGCCAGCGTGACCATGAATTTCGACGATTATGACTGGAACGGGCCGTACGCGCGCTGCGTCGCGAAGCATGATGTGCAGGGCCTGAGCTGGCTGCAGACGAGCTATCTGCACGCGGCGGACGAGAACATCGGCTACTACCGGGCGATGTCGAAGCAACTGTATGGGCGCGACATCCGGTACGTGCTGCTGCTGCACATCGGCGCGTTCGACGCGCATATGCTGCCGCGGTTGCTGCGGCTGTATCGCGCGCGCGGATTCAGTTTCATCCCGCTGGAACAGGCGGAGCAGGATTCGTTCTACCAATACGACGTGAATCCGAAACTGGTGCCTGGACCGGACCTGCTGGAACAGGCGATGAAGGACAAGCATCTGCCGCTGCCGCAGAAGGCCGATTCCTTGCAGCAGCTCCAGGCGATTTGCCAGTAAGGATTACAGACAAGAGGCCTTAATGGCCGGGCGTTGCGCCATGCGCGAGCCAGCCGGCCAGCAGGGCGTGGACCTGATCGTTGGTCATGCCGGAGATTTCGAAGCGCCAGCGCTTCCCGTTCGTTCCCACGACGGTATTGCCTTCGATGGCGCGGATGTCAGCCCGGCGGAGCGAAACCGAGTCGCCGCTCGCCGTGTAAACGAACGCGGTTGCGCTGAGCCTGAGCGTGCCCGTGGTTGAACGTCCGAAAAAGCGGACATGACGTGTGGCATATGCGGGCACGGGCGCAGGCGCAGGTTTGGGAGCGGACGGGGCGACGGGCACTGCTGCAGGGCGAATCGCCGGGGCCGGCGCCGCAACGGGCTGCACTACGGAAGGCTGCGCCGCACGCCCGGGAGTTCCGGCAATACTCGTGTGGCGGGCGACGGATCGCGGTGCAGCCGGCGCCCGCGCGATCGCGGCCGAAGGTTTGGCGACTGGAGTTGCCGGCGGCGCGACCGCGACTGGAGCGGGCGCGATGGGTTTGGCCGGGACGGGCGCGGGAGCAACGACGGCGTCCACGGCGTGGGTCCTGCGGATGTGACGGATCACGCCAAAAGCGAGGACGATGATGGCTGCCGCGAGGCCTGCCAGCCGGACCAACTGCGCGAGAGGCAGACGGCGGCTGGCCGGAGAGCGCGGCGCCGCAGCCGACTGCGAGGCTGCGGTGGCGGTGGTGACCTTCGCCGCGGAATCCGCGCGCGTCATGCCGGGGTAGGAGCGGGCTGTGGGCGGGGCGGCGGGGACAGCTGCGATTCGAGAAGCGGAAGAGCCCCGCTGCAGGCGGCGCAGATCGGCACGTAAATCCGCCGCCGACTGATAGCGCATCTCGCGGTCCTTCTCGAGGGCCTTGCTCAGGATATTTTCGAATGCCGGCGGCAATTCATGGTTGAGCGAGATCGGCGCGACAGGGACGTAATTCAGCAGCTTGTCAAACACCACCGCGGAGGTCGTTCCCTCAAAGGGATGCCTGCCCGTTGCCATCTCGTAGAGCACAACGCCGAGGGAGAAGATATCGCTGCGGGCGTCGAGGGTTTCGCCTCGAGCCTGCTCCGGGGACATATACGCAATGGTCCCAAGAGTACTGCCCGGGCTGGTGAGCATGCGGCCCGCATCGGTAGAATCCGCTTCTCCTGCGGCTTCCAGGCGAGCCAGTCCAAAATCGAGGATCTTGGTCTGGCCGGAGCCGGTGACAAAAATGTTGGAGGGTTTCATGTCCCGATGCAGAATGCCGCGACGGTGCGCGGCGTCGAGAGCGTCGGCGAGCTGGACGCCCAGCTCGAGCAGGCGAGGCAGTGGCACAGCGTGGCCGCCGTAGGTGCGGTCAAGAGTCTGGCCTTCCAGCAATTCCATTACCAGGAAAGGCTGGGATTCGCTGTCGTTCATGTCATGAATCGTGCAGATGCCCGGGTGGTTGAGTGCTGAAGCGGTGCGAGCCTCGCGCCAGAATCGCTCGATCGCGATCGGATCCGCTTCCGATTTCGCGGAGATCAGCTTGAGCGCGACGCGACGCCCGAGCTTGAGGTCCTCGGCTTCGTAGACGACACCCATGCCCCCTGCGCCCAGAGGGCGAAGGATCCTGTAATGTCCCAGGGTGGTTCCAGGCTGTGGTGGCTGCACCCCAACACTATGCAGTCCCCGGAGAAAACTACGCAAGAGTAACGGAAGAGTCAGCGACAGAAACAGCGGCGCCAGGCGGGGTGATCGGGGCCGGGAGTATTCTGCACGCTGGAGGCGATCCGTGGCCTCGAGATTCCCCCTGGGGATTCGCTCATGGCTGAATTCACGCTGAAGGTGAACGGCTCGGAACACAGGGTAAACGCGGGCAGCGAGGAGAGCCTGCTGAGCGTCCTGCGGGATCGGCTGCAACTGACGGGGACAAAATACGGCTGCGGTGAAGGCCAGTGCGGCGCCTGCACCGTGCTGCTGGATGGGCAACCGGCGCTGGCGTGCATCACTCTGGCGTCCGGTGCGGCCGGCCAGAAGATCACGACGATCGAAGGCCTGGAGCGGAACGGAGAGCTCTGCCACGTGCAGCAGGCCTTTCTCCATGAGGGTGCATTTCAGTGCGCGTATTGCACCTCGGGGATGATCATGGCCGCGACCGGACTGCTCCACGCGCACCCGCACCCGAGCGAGGAGCAGATTCTGCAGGCGATGAACGGCAACATCTGCCGCTGCGGGACGTATCCGCGGATCCTGGCGGCGATTCATCGCGCCGCACAGGCCGCGCCGACGGAGGCCGACGATGCCCGCGCGTGAGTTGCAGGACGGGTTTGCGACTGAAGCCGCGCAGCACGATGTCCCGCGGCAGCTGCGTGCGTTCGCCCTGGATCGGCGGGACTTTCTCAGGCTGTGCGGCGGTGGACTGCTGGTTTGCCTTGCTGGTGAGCCGTCGCTTGCGCAGGAATCCGGCGGGGGGTGGGGACGGCATCCGCTTCCGGAGCAGATCAGCGCGTGGCTCTTCATCGATGCGCACGGGAAGGTGACGGTCTACACGGGGAAAGTGGAAGTGGGGCAGAACATTCGGACGTCGCTGGCACAGTCGGTGGCAGAGGAGCTGCGGGTGGCGTTCGACACGATCACGATGGTGATGGGCGACACCGATCTGGTGCCGTGGGATGCAGGGACGTTCGGCAGCCGCACTACGCCGACCATGGGCCCCCAGCTGCGGAAGATGGCGGCTGCGGCGCGCAGTCTGCTCGTGGAGAAAGCGGCGCAACAGTGGAAGGTTGATCCCGCGACGCTGGTTGCAGCGAATGGGAACGTGACGAACCCGGCCGCTGCGCAGACGTTGAGCTACGGCGCGCTGACTCAGGGAGAGAAGCTGACGGCGACCGTGGACGGTGAGCTTCCGCTGACGCCGGCGACCGAGTGGAAGATTGCCGGAACTCCGGTGCCGAAGGCCGACGGACGCGATTTCGTCACCGGACGGCACAAATACCCGTCGGACATTGTGCGTCCGGGCATGCTGTACGGCAAGGTGGTGCGGCCTTCGGGCTTTCGGGCGACGCTGGTTTCCGTGGACACGAGCGCGGCGGAGAAGATGCCGGGCGTGCAGGTTGTGCGCGATGGGGATTTTATTGGAGTGGTCGCGCCGGACGGGTGGACGGCGGAGAAGGCTGCTGCGGCCATTGAGGCGAAATGGGCGGTGCCGGCGCAGATCAGCAACACAGAACTCTTCGCGGACCTGAAGAAGCGCGCCGAGGGCGGGGCTGCGGCGGGCGGCGATATGGAGCAGGCGCTCGCGGGGGCCGAGATGAAGATGGACGCGGAATACACCATCGCGTATATCCAGCATGCCCCGCTGGAGCCGCGCGCGGCGGTGGCGGAGTGGGATGGTACGCACCTGACCGTGTGGACGGGCACCCAGCGGCCTTTTGGCGTCCGCGACGAGCTGGCGCAGGCCTTCCGTCTGCCGGGGAACCAGGTACGCGTACTGATGCCGGACATGGGTAGTGGCTACGGGGGCAAGCATTCGGGCGAATGCGCGGTAGAATGCGCGCGGCTCGCGAAGGCCGCGGGCAAGCCGGTGAAGCTCGTGTGGACGCGCGAGGAGGAATTCACCTGGGCCTATTTCCGGCCTGCCGGCGTCATCTCCATTCGCAGCGGCGTCCGGCATGACGGGACGCTTATTGCCTGGGCGCAGACGAACATCAACTCCGGACCATCCGGCATCGACACGCCATACAACGTGACGGCGAAGGCGGGCGACTTCCGCGAGGTGGAGGATCCGCCTCTGCGCCAGGGGTCGTACCGCGCCCTGGCCGCGACGGCGAACCACTTTGCGCGGGAAAGCCACATGGACGATCTGGCGCACGCGGTGAACATGGACCCGCTGGAATTCCGGCTGAAGAATCTCACGGATGCGCGGCTGCGCGCCGTCTTGCAGGCGGCGGCGCAACGTTTTGGATGGGGCAGGCAGGCTTCATCCCCGCAACGCGGATTTGGGATGGCCTGCGGCACGGACAAAGGCGGCTATGTGGCGGCCTGCGCGGAAGTGGAGATCGATGCTGCGAGGAAGGTGCGGGTTCGCCGCGTGGTGCAGGCGTGGGAATCGGGCGCGATCGTAAATCCCGACGGGCTGCGTAACCAGACGATGGGCGCAATTGTGCAGGCGATGGGCGGCGGGTTGTTTGAGGAGATCCGGTTTGCCAGCGGCAAGATCCTGAATCCGCTGTTCTCGGAATACCGCGTGCCGCGATTCCGCGATACGCCGGAGATCGAAGTCGTTCTTCTCGACCGGAAGGATATTCCTTCAGCCGGAGCGGGCGAGATTGGGATTGTCGCGCTGGCGCCGGCTGTCGGGAATGCGATTTTCGCGGCGACCGGCGAGCGGCTGCGCGCGATGCCGATGGCCGCGGGGAAGTTCAGAGCGTAGCGATGGGTCAGTGCTGCGTGGGCAGGATCTTGTCAAAGGGAATCTGGAAAAAGAAGAGATCCCGGCCGTCCGCGTTGTGCAGCCTGCTGAGCGTGAGGCTGGCGCCGCGCAGCGGATCGGGGCCGAGCCCGTTGATGTCGTAAAAAAGATAGCCGGCACGCGTAGTATGAGGTTCCACGGCGAGCGCGGCGTACTCGAATTCGTCAAAGTCCGATTCGACTTTACCCGTCTTGCTCTTGCTGTGCGTGTGGAGCTTGATCGGGCCCACGGGGATGGTGTGCCCCTGGTTGGGACCGGGATAGCCGATGCGGCGCTCTACGTCCTCGGGCTCGGCAGCCTGAATGCGAACCCCGGAGGAATCGACGAAGAGGATGCGCGCGTCAGAGAGCGAGATGGGGCGATCGCCGAAGTTGGTGATGATCACGCGGATGGGAATGAAGCCGTAGCGGAGGTAATCGACTTTGAAGAACCTGCAGTCGTCGCGGCTGAGGCAGGGAACGGCGGCGACGGCGACCTGCTCTTTCTGGTGGTAATCGACGGCGAGATACGAGGTGGCGGATTTTGCGGGGGGCGGCCCGTGATCGGCGGCAAAGGCGGGCGCGGCTGCGCAGGCCGCGACGGCGAACCACGTGAGCATCCGCCTGGAATGGCGCGGTGACAGCGGAGCGAACAGCGGCCGGGAACGCATCACGATTATCATCCTCGCATAGGACTTTGATTTCAGGAACTTCGTGAGCGGATGCTGATCGGATACAGCCTGGCGCTGCTGCTGGCTCTGGTGTTGGGTGCGCCCTGGTGGCTGCTGCGGATGGCCACCAGCGGAAAATATCGCGAAGGCCTGGGGGAGCGTCTGGGGCTCGTGCCGACGCGCGTCCGCAGGTGGCTGAATGGCGCGCCGGTCATATGGATTCATGCGGTTTCCGTGGGCGAGGTGCTGGCGGCGAGCCGGCTGATCGAAGAGCTGACGCAGCGCCTGCCGGAGTGGCAGATCGTCCTCTCGACCACGACCCGGACCGGGCAAAAGCTGGCGCGGGAGCGCTTTGGCGAGAACCGGGTTTTTTACTTTCCTCTGGATTTTGCTTTTGCAGTCCGGGCGTGGCTGCGCGTCCTGCGGCCACGGCTCCTGATTTTGGCGGAGACGGAGTTCTGGCCGCGCATGCTGGCTGAGTGCCGGCGCGCAGACGTACTGGTGGCGGTGGTGAACGCGCGGATTTCCGACCGGTCGTGGCCTCGCTACCGGCGCCTGAGGAGGCTTTGGCAGCCGCTGCTCATTGGCCTGGCCGCCGTGCAGGCACAATCGGAGCTGGATGCGGAGCGGCTGCGAGCGCTGGGCGTGCACAACGTTCAGGTGGGCGGGAATTTGAAGTTTGACGTGCGCGCCACCCGGCCGGCCGCGGTGACAGAACGGCTGCGAGAGTTCTTGCCGGGGAGCCTCGGCGTGCTGGTTTGCGGATCGACGCTGGCGGGCGAGGAGGAAATGCTGCTGGAGGCTGTGCCGGAAGGCGTCGTGACCATCCTGGCGCCGCGCCACCCCGAGCGCTTTGCCGACGTTGCGCAGCTGCTGCGGCGTCGCGGCGAGCGGTGGGTTCGGCGCACGGAGTGGATGCAGGCTCCGGCCACGCTGGAGCCCGGCACCGTCTTTCTGCTCGATTCGGTGGGCGAGCTGGCCAGCGTCTACTCGCTGGCTGACGTTGCGTTTGTTGGTGGCAGCCTGGTACCGGCCGGTGGACACAATCCCCTGGAGCCGGCGCAATTCGGCATTCCCGTACTGATGGGCGAGAGCTTCGAGAATTTTCGCGGCATCGTGGAGGCGTTGCGCGCAGGGGAGGCGATCCGGATCGTGCGGCGGGACGAACTTGGGGCGGTTTTGGCTGCGGCTCTGGACGATCGGGCCGGGGCGCGCGCGATGGGCAGGCGTGGTCTGGAGGTTTTCGAGAGGGAAGCAGGCGCAACAGCGCGAGCCATGGCGGCGATTCTGGAACTGCTGGCGGTGCGGGCATGAACCGCGCGCTGCTGCCGCTGACGCCACTCTATGCCGCGGCCGTAGCGGCGAAGAACCTGGCCTACGGCCGAAAATGGGCACCCGTCGACCGGCTGCGTTGCCCGGTCGTGAGTGTCGGCAATCTTTCTGTCGGCGGCTCAGGCAAGACGCCGCTGACCCTCCGGCTGGCGGAGTTGCTGCGCGATCAGGGCGTGGCCGTCGACGTGCTCTCGCGCGGATACGGGCGGCAATCGGAAGCGACAGCGAAGGTAGATCCCGGCGGCTCCGCGGAGATCTTCGGCGACGAGCCGCTGCTGATCGCGCGCGCGGGAATTCCGGCATTTGTTGGCGACAGCCGCTACGAAGCGGGTTTGGTGGCGGAAAAGGAAACGGCGCGGGTGCATCTGCTGGATGACGGCTTCCAGCATCGTCAGCTTGCGCGGGATGTGGATGTTGTCGTTCTGCATCGCACCGACTTTGCGGAGCACCTGCTGCCCGCAGGGCGATTACGCGAGAACTTCGGCGCACTGCGTCGGGCGCACCTGATCGCGATGCGCGAAGAAGACCGCGAGCTCGAGCCTGAGCTGCGGCATCGCGGCTGCGATTTGCCCATCTGGTGGATGCGCAGGACCGTCGAATGGCCTGAAGCGAGCCGAGCTCTGGTCTTCTGCGCGATCGCCAGACCCAACGAGTTCTTCGAGGAGCTGCGCCGGCAGGGCTGCGATGTGCTGGAGACGCGCGCGTGGCGGGATCATCACGTGTATACGGCCGGCGACCTCGCTGAGCTGGCTGTGCTGTCGCAGCGGTACGGAGCGGAGACGCTGCTGACCACCGAAAAGGATTTCGTTCGCCTGCGGCCGGAGCAGAGGCAGCAACTCGAAGCCGCGGCGCCGTTGCGGACGGCAAAACTGACGCTGCGGCTGGCCGACGAACCAGCAGCGGTGGGGTCGCTGATGGCGCGGCTGGGCGCAGCCATCCCCATGAGAAAATAAGGAGATTGGGCACAACAGCAAAGCCTCTGCGTCTGCTCGTCGTGCGGCTGGGAGCGATGGGCGACATCCTCCACTCATTGCCCGCGGTGACCGCTCTGCGCCAGGCTCATCCTGAATGGTTCATCGGCTGGGCGATTGAGCCGCAGTGGCGTGGGCTGTTTTGCGCGAACGGCTGCGAGCCGCGCACTCCGGGCATGCCGCTCGTGGATCAGCTGCACCTGGTTCCGGCCAAACAGTGGGCACGCCGGCCGCTGAGTCCCGCCACGTGGAAGGACATGGCGCGCGTTCGCCGCGAAGTCCGCGCGACGCATTACGACGTTGCTGTGGAGTTGCAGGGAGCAGTGCGGGCAGCGGTGGTGGCGCGATGGGCGAGAACCGGCCGGATTGTGGGCGAAGAAGAACCGCGTGAGCGGATCGCGCGCTGGATGTTCAACGAGCGCGTGACGACGCGGGGCGCGCATGTGATCGAACAATCTGTGGAAGTGGCCAATGCCATCGCAGGCGACCATTTGCCGATTCCGCTGCCGCTTCTGCCGCGGGATCCGGCCGCAGATGCGCGGGCCGCGGAATTGCCGCAGCCACTGGTGCTGCTGAGCCCGGGTGCGGGATGGGGCGCGAAGCGATGGCCGCCGGAACGGTACGGCGAAGTTGCGCGCCGGCTGGCCATGGAGGGATACAAAGTCGTGGTGAACTGCGGACCCTCGGAGGAGGACCTGGCACGGCGAATCGAAGAGGGCAGCGGAGGCGCAGCCACGGTACTGGCGCTGGAGATGGCAGAACTGATCGCCGTCACACGGTGCGCGCGCCTGGTGGTTGCCGGCGACACGGGGCCGCTGCACCTGGCCTCTGCGCTGGGCAAGCCGGTGGTGGCGATCTTCGGGCCCACGGACCCGGCGCGCAATGGACCCTTCCATTGCTCCAGCCGCGTGCTGCGGCATCCGGAGAGCGTGCGCGACCACACGCGCCGCAGCGAGCCGGAAGCCGGACTGCTGACCATCACGGCCGAGGATGTGACGGCGGCTGCCCTGGATCTTCTGCGGGAGACGCGCTCGTGACGTGGAATCGCGTAGCGCGGCGGATCCGCGTTCCCCTGGGTTTTGCGTTTGCCGTTTTCTTTCTGTGGCTGGCGCGGCCCACGCCGGTGTTTCTCGCCGCAAGCCTGGCGCTGGTCGTTCCGGGGCTGTGGCTGCGCGGATATGCGTCGGGGTACGTGAAGAAGAACGCGGAACTCACCGTGACGGGTCCATACGCACATACGCGCAATCCGTTGTATCTGGGGTCGATGATGATCGCCTTTGGCTTCGCGCTGGCCTCGCGGAGCATCTGGATTGCTGGGGTGCTTGTTGTGCTCTTTTGGGTCATCTATGTGCCGGTGATCCGTTCTGAGGAACAATATTTGCGATCGGTTTTTCCCGAGTTCGATGACTATGCGGCCCGGGTCCCGCGGCTGCTCCCGCGGCTTACTACGGTAACCGGTACGGGGGCGCCTGCGACTTTTTCGGGAGCCCTGTACCGCAAGCACCGCGAATACAATGCCCTGATGGGGTCTGCGGCCCTGTATGCGGCTCTCATTCTGAAGTGGAAGTTTTTTAGATAAGGATCAGCACCCATCTTGCGTTCCCTGTGTTCTTTCGACCCACGCGCTGCACGCAGGCTGCCGGGAATTCTCCGAGCGGCAGCGCTGGCGTGTGTTGCGGCGCCGCTGCTGGTTGCAGCGCAAATTCCGGCCGCGAAGCTGCCCACGCCGCCGCTGCCGCCGCCTTTGCCCAGTTACAGCTTTCCCGCGCATGAAACGCTCACCTATTCGGTGGACTGGCGCGTCTTCCCGGCGGGAACGACGACGCTGCATCTGGAACAGCAGGGCGACATAGAAAAGGTGACGGCCACGGCAGATACGCTGGGCGCCATCAACCTCATCTACCGTGTCAGCGATCGATACGAGTCCTCCTTTAACCGGACAACAGGATGTTCTTACGGTTTCGCGAAGCAGATCCAGGAGGGCCGCCGCCGCGTGAACACGGATCTGACCTTCAATTATGCGCAGGGGACACGGCTGCTGACCGACCGCAATCTGGTGAAGAACACCAGCAAACAGGAAACCGCGCCCGTGGGCCCGTGCGTGACGGACCTGCTCTCGGCGATTTTCTATCCGGCCTCGCAGTCGCTGGTGCCGGGCACTCGATTCCAGGTGCCCCTCGGCGACTCGCTGCACACCGTGGGCGTCAGCATGAACGTGGAAGCGAAGGAGATCGTGCAGACGCCGCTGGGGACATATCACACAGTCCGCGTCCAGCCCGTGGCATCGAGCGGCGTAGTGAAGGCACGAGGCAACATCTGGATCTGGTATACGGACGACGCGCGGCACATCCCCGTGCAGATGCGGGCCAGGCTTTTCTGGGGAACGATCACGTTCCAATTGACGGCGATGAGCGACAAGTAGCCGCCTCGGACCGGCTTAGTGGATGCGGAAGCGTTCGCGCATCAGGCGCTGCAGGCGGGGCCGATAGATCAGGTCAAAGGCGAGCTCCTTGCCCGGGAACATCGCCAGAGCTGCGCGCCGCGTGTCAGCCACCATCTCCGATGCTTCATCGACCGTCATCGACGGATCCTGGCTGATGACGGACATCACCATATTGACCATGATCTGGAGACGGCGCAGGCGTCGTTGTTCGTCCTGGAGTTCTTCCGGGGATTGCGGGACGTGCTGGGGCTGGGAAGGGTAGTCGGAGTCGGGTTGCGAACCCATGTGGTCGGGGCCCTCCACGGGCAGGATCGTACACCGAATAAGACTCGCGGCGCAGCGGAAAAGATGCGCGGCCCAGGGTCGAGCGGGAAAAGTGTCATTGCTGCAGCGGGTTGCGAATGAAAGGCAGGTCCTGGAATTCGGCGCGCGCCTGCTGAACGAAGGCTTCGGCTTCGGCGCTCGTCATGCGGAGGCACTGATCTCCGGCCCAGGAGCGGCCCAGCCATCGCGGTGCGCTGGCCAGCCAGTGTTGGCGAGCCGGGGTGTCTGCACGCTGTGGGTCCAGGGCGGAAGCGGCGATCTTCGCCAGCCCGGGCAACGTGCGCGGGGCCTCGGCTTCCACGGACCACTCCACACGCGTCGTACCAGGATCGGCCCACGGCGCCGGAACGAAAACTGCGCCCCGCTGGATAAAGGCGGCCGCCGGCAACGCCTCGGAGGGCGGGAGGGAGAGGAAATCCGGCTGCACGCCGCGCTCGGTCAGCTCGGGCAGCTTCGCCTGAGGATGGGCGGCGACGCAGACCAGGACGGGGCGCCGCTGCCGGATTTCGTTCTTCAGGATGCGAAGCGCTTCGCTCAGATCCGCGACCAGAAAATCGGAGAGGCCGTGGCGCAGCCCTTCGCGCAGCAATTCAGGTTCGGGATCGACGCAGAGCGCGGCGGCTCCGGTGAGTGCGGCGGCGATCAGGACGGAGATTCCCTCGGCGTCGAAGCCGATCCGGAGCAGAAGCTTGCCGCCCAGGAGCTTGCCCGGCGCGGAATCGACGCCGTCGCCTTTACGCGCCAGGCGCGCGAGCGCAAGGTACTGGTCGTGAACTTCGCCAAGATTGGGCAGATGCAAGCCCTTACACCTCCATCTCACGGAGCGCAGGGCTCACTTTCAGCCTGGCTTCGGTCGCGCGCTGGACGTCGTCCACGCTGAGTCCCGGTGCAATTTCTTCCAGCACCAGGCCCTCCGGCGTGACGCGAATCCAGGCCATTTCCGTAGCGATGGTTTCCACCACGCGAACGCCTGTGAGCGGCAGCGTGCATTTCTTCAGGATCTTCGGCGCACCCTCCTTTGTGGTGTGCTCCATGGCGACGATCACCCGGCGCGCGCTGGCTACCAGATCCATCGCGCCGCCCATGCCCTTCACCATCCTGCCGGGAATCATCCAGTTGGCGAGCGTGCCTTGCTCGTCCACTTCCATGGCCCCGAGCACGCTCAGGTCGATATGGCCACCGCGGATCATCGCGAAGGAATCCGCCGACGAAAAATACGAGGCGCCCGGCAGCGCCGTGACCGTCTCTTTGCCGGCGTTGATGAGGTCAGGGTCTTCTTCCCCCGCGCGCGGGTAGGGCCCGACGCCGAGCATCCCATTCTCAGACTGCAAAACGACCTCGATGCCCGGCGGCACGTGGTTGGCGATGAGGGTGGGCAGGCCGATGCCCAGGTTCACGTAAAACCCGTCGCGCAGTTCCCGGGCCACGCGGCGTACGATCCGCTCGCGTTTGGCTTGCGCCGGGCTTCCAGGGGAATTCGATAGAGTAGTCATGGTCATGCGTCCTGCCGTTTTCAATATACGAGCAAGCTCCCTGCTCCGGGGAACGGCACTGGTTGTCGGCAGCCTGATGATGGCCCTGGCGTGCGTGGGGTTCCCCGATGTGCACGCGACCGCGTGGATGCTGGTACCGGCGGGCGGCGCCCTCGTCGGCACCTTTGAGACCACCCGCTGCCTCCGGCGCACCTGGAGTTTCTATCACGGCGGGGTGCTTCTGCTGCTCTACGCCGATATTCTGGTGCTCGCGGTGGTCTTCTTCCTGTTGCTCTATCCGTGGGCGCAATGGCTGCAGAGGACCTGAGCCGGGACTTACCCCGCGATCAATCGGCGGCAGCGCCCGCGGATTCCAGCAGCGACTCGGCATAGGGCGGCCGCAACACGCCCCGCTCGGTAATGATGGCCGTGACGTATTGTGCCGGGGTCACGTCAAAGGCTGGGTTCTCGATGCCCACGCCGTACGGCGTGAGCTGCTTGCCGGCGTGGTGGGTGACTTCCCGCGCCGCGCGCTGCTCAATGGGGATGGCGTCGCCGCTGGGCGTCCGCAGGTCGATCGTCGACCACGGCGCCGCCACGTAGAAGGGAATTCCGTGCTCCTTCGCCAGGATCGCAACCCCGTAGGTGCCGATTTTGTTGGCGACATCGCCATTGGCGGCGATGCGGTCGGCTCCGACAATCACGGCGTGGATTTTGCCTTGTCGCATCAGGCTGGCGGCCATGTTGTCGCACAGGACCGTGGTCGGGATATGGTCGTGGAGCAGCTCCCAGGCGGTCAGCCGAGCCCCCTGCAGGAAGGGGCGGGTCTCATCGGCGAAGACATGCAGTTCGTGGCCCCGCTCGACGGCCGAGCGAATCACCCCCAGCGCCGTCCCATAGCCGCACGTGGCCAGCGCGCCGGCGTTGCAGTGGGTGAGGACACCGCCCAGACGGGGCAGCAACGCCGCACCATAGGCGCCCATCTGCCGACAGGCGGCAATGTCTTCGTCGTACATGTGCTGCGCTTCAGCGATGAGGGCATCGCGCACGGAAGCGACGGTGGCGCCCGGCCGGTTGGCCTGGTCGTCGAAAACGCGTTTCATCCGCTCAATTGCCCAGAACAGATTGACCGCCGTGGGGCGGGTCTCGCCCAGCGTGCGGCACATTCCCTCAAATTCGGCGGCGAGCGCGGCTACGGTGGAGGCGGAGCTTGTCTTCACCCCGAGCGCGAGGCCCATGGCAGCTGCGACACCGATAGCCGGAGCGCCGCGAACCACCATAGTAACGATAACTTCAGCTACCTCTTGATAACTGGTGGCAAGTGTGTAAACTTCTTCGAGTGGGAGTCGGGTCTGGTCGAGAAAGCGGACGCCCTGGGGAGTCCATTCAAGAGTCGGTATCATTGTCTCCAGTGTAACGGGTGAAGGCCTTTCATTGGTTCAGCCGTCTGCCTCGCCTGTAGGATGCAGACGATCAATTGGAAGGTCCTGTAAGTTCAGTCATGACAGAACCCAAGACCGGTGGTACTATCATTTTTTTGTTTGGGCCGTTGCAAAGCCAAATGTCAATTCCTGCAAATTTCTGCGGCTTTTTAAGGCAGGACGGCCCTCCGGTGTAAAGTTGGCGCGCGTTGGAGAAGCGGCATCCTGTGAGAGCCCCCCGGCTGCGACTGGGTCGAGAAAAAAATGAAGACGAAACTGGTTTGCCCTGGTTGTGGGCATGAACAATTGGCGCGCATCGCGAGACGGGGCTTTCTGCGGAAGAAGGTGTATCCCCTGTTGGGTTTCTATCCCTGGGAATGCGCTATGTGCCGCAAAGAGTTTCTGATTCGCAAGCGGGGAGCCGGCTATCGGCGCGTGAGGTCCGCTTCGCAGGCGGCCGGAGAGCAGGTCGTCTCGTCGGAGAACGGGCGCAGCGGACGCTGATCCCTCCGCTCTTACCTGGAGAAGCCTTCACCCCGGAAGGCTTTTGCGCAGGTGGTTGTTCGTGAGCGTTTCTGCTTAGTGCACCACCGGCCCGAATTGCCTTTGGATCTCCCCTGCCGCCGCGCGCAGGTTGTCAAGAACGCCAAAATCAGGCAAATTCGCTCCCAGACGCCGCAGCTCAGCAAGAGCTGATTCCGTGGCGATGTTCCCAACCAGAGCGTCCTGAGCGAACGGACAGCCTCCGAAGCCGCCCATCGCCATATCGAATCGACGGCATCCCGCGCGATACGCGGCGGCGATCTTTTCTGCAGCCTCGTCCGGCCGGGCATGCAGGTGCACGCCGATCTCTGTCCGGTCATCCGCGCAATGGAGCGCCGCCGCAACCACATCGCTGACCTGAGAGGCAGTGGCCAGTCCAACGGTATCGGCCAGTGAGATTTGGGTTACGCCGGAGTCGAGCAGCAATTCGCAGGCGGCGGTGACTTCGTCGCCACTCCAGGCATCTCCGTAGGGATTCCCAAAAGCCATCGAGATATACGCGACCAGGCCCAGTCCGGCCTGAAAGGCCGCCTGGCCAACCGCTTCGAGCGCGTCCAGGGCATCTTCCGGAGACTGGTTCTGATTACGGCGGAGAAATTCCGGCGAGATGGAATACGGAAATCCGAGCGTTGAAACCGCACCCGACTCGATGGCCCGCTCCGCGCCTTTGGGATTGACGACAATCCCGATAATCTCCACGCCCTGGGGCGGGTCGAGATACTCCAGAACCCGTTCCGAGTCGGCCATTTGGGGGACGGCCTTTGGCGAAACAAAGGAAACCGCATCGATGTGACGAAACCCGGCATCGACCAGAGCGCGCAGGTAACCGGCCTTGGTCTCCGCGGGGATCGGGTTGGGCAGACCCTGCCACGCATCGCGCGGGCATTCAATGATCCTGACCGAATCGCTCATCGTGAGCAGGGTATCAGGAGAGGGGAGCGCGCGCTGCTCACGGCAGCCGGTCGACGCGCTCCAGCCGAAACTCGTGCGCCAGGGGCGGGCACAACAGCAAATAAAAATCGTCGCGGCTCGACCGATTGTCGTCACGCCAGTCGGAATAGAAGAGGCGGAGCCCCAGCAGAGTTTCCTCTGCGGGAGGTCGCTGATATCTTTCCGCAAACTGCCGCTGCCGCACGCTCAGCGCAATCAGTTCCCGGGTTACGGGAAACGACAGGAGTTCGTTCGGGGGGACCACGAAGCCCGACAGCGGGCGTTCGATCGCCAGTTGTTCTTCATTGCGGACCCACAGCCGGTATCCGGCCAGCCGGAACGACCGTTCACCATCGTTCCACACATCCACGGCGATATGCGGCCAGGCAACCGTGTCATAGAATGACTCGCCCCCGTCAGCGCGATCGCGCCGATAGGTGACGGTGAGGGGCCGCGCGGCAAAGCGGGCGTCCATACGCTCGGCAGACTCGGTCCGGATCCCCATCCAGAAGCGCGGCTGGACGGTGATGCGCGCCTGCCACTGCTCGCGCTGCAGGGCAATGGCCGCTTCCGCCGCGGCCAGCGAGCGGCGGGATACGTGCAGATAGGTCAAAGTAACCAGCGCCGTGATGACAGAGGCAAAAAAGCTGAGCAGGGCGCCCAGCGCCAGCGCGAACGTATCGCCGCGGCGATGCCAGGCCAGCAGGAAGACGAGAGTCAGGGCGCCGCAGAGCAGCAGCAGTGCCACAAATGCCAGCAAAAAGCGCAGCCTCAGTTGGGTCAGCATCAGCCGGGAGAGCCGCCGATGGCGTGTCATAGGCGCAGTGGCTTTCCGGAGGACTTCGAGGGGCCGAACTGCGACGCAGCGCAATGCATGATCAGTAATAGGCGAACAGCACGACCAGCAGAATGCCGCACAGGTGCAGGAGCAAAGCGTAACTCAATGCCCGTAATTTTCTATCGGCGCGATAGGTCACCGCCATTACCAGTCCGTAGACCGGAAACTGCAGGTAGAGCGCCCGCTGCGTGACGCGGCTCACCATTTCGCCCGTGAAATGAAACAGGGGGAGCTGCAAAAACTCCACCCAGGGGTAAAGGAGGGTGAAGCCTTTGGAGCCTTCCAGCGCGAGAATGCTGGCAGCCCGGACGATCACGGGGTCCAGGATGATGAAGATCAGCAGCGGCCATACCGCCTGTGTGCTGCGGAGGACTTTCGCCGGGGCACGCGGTTTGCGCGCCTCCGTCGATTTGCGCGACCGGGTGGCGGAGGGGGAAGGCATGGCATGAGCATACCCCAGCTGCCGTGCGTGCCCGCCCCCAGGAAGAGAAATGATTGCGGGTCAGGAATTTCCTCGATCACCTGCTTACCACTTCGCCAATTCCGGCCTGACCTTGCAGCTTTGTCAGGAACATCCGCCTCTTCGCGGCCGGCTCAGGTCTGGAGCACACCTGGGTTGAATTTCGGCACGTCGGGGTTGAGAGCAGCGGCTTCCAGCGCGGTCAGCAGAGCGTCACGGGTCTCGGCCGGGTCGAGGATGGCGTCCACCCACAGGCGAGCCGCGGCGTAGCGGCAGTCAGTCTGCGCCTCGTAAGTGGACTTGATGGAGGCGAGGAGATCCTGCTTCTCCTGATCGGAGAGCCTGCGGCCGTCGCGCTCCAGTTGCCGAATGCGGATTTCGACGAGCGTGTTCGCGGCCGAGTCGCCGCTCATCACCGCGTACCGCGCTGTCGGCCACGCGAAAATGAAGCGCGGATCGTAGGCCTTGCCGCACATGGCATAGTTGCCCGCGCCGAACGAGCCTCCGATGACGACGGAAATCTTCGGCACAACGGAGTTGGCGACCGCAGTGACCATCTTCGCGCCGGAACGGATGATGCCGGACCACTCCGCATCTCGGCCGACCATGAAGCCGTTGACGTCGTGCAGGAAGATCAGCGGGATGAGGTTCTGGTTGCAGTCCAGGATGAAGCGGGCGGCCTTGTCGGCGCTCTCCGCGTAGATGACGCCGCCAAATTCGACGCGCTTCTCGCCGGTATGCGAGGTCTGCGGCTGCGGAGTCTTCTGGTTGGCGACGATGCCGACGGAGAATCCGCCAATGCGGGCGTATCCGCAGAGCAGGGTGCGGCCGTAGCCGGGCCGATACTCGTCGAACTCGCTGCGATCGACCAGCCGCGCGATCACCTCGTGCATGTCGTAGCTGTTGGCGGCGGCGCGGCTTGTTTCGCTGGAGAGGAGTGCATACAGATCGGTGGCGGGATAGCGCGGAGCGTCCTTCTCGGGGTCATAGGCCAGGCGGTCGAAGGGCGCTTGCGGAGGATGGCCGAGGCGCGCGACGAGGGAGCGCAGGCGCGCGAGGCAAAGATGGTCGTTCGGCTCTTTGAAGTCGACGGTGCCGGAGATTTCCGCGTGCATGGTCGCGCCGCCCAGCTCTTCAGCGGAATACTTCTGGCCGATGGCCGCCTGCACGAGCGCGGGCCCGGCAAGAAACAGGCCGCTGCCTTCGGTCATCAGCACCTGGTCGGTCATCACGGGCAGATACGCGCCGCCCGCGACGCACATGCCCATGATGGCGGTGATCTGCGGAATGCCCATGGCGGACATCACTGCGTTGTTCCTGAAGATGCGGCCGAAGTCGTCCTGATCGGGGAAGACGTCTTCCTGGAGGGGCAGAAATATCCCGGCTGAGTCGACCAGATACAGCGTGGGAATGCGGTTCTCCATAGCGATGTGCTGGACACGGAGAACTTTTTTCGCGGTCATGGGGAAAAACGCGCCGGCTTTGACCGTGGCGTCGTTGGCGACGATCATGCAGAGGCGGCCGGAGACGCGGCCAAGTCCTGTGATCACCCCGGCGGAAGGCGCTCCACCCCATTCCTCATACATGCCGAAAGCGGCGAAGAGGCCGAGTTCGTGGAAGGTCGTGTCGGGATCGAGCAGCAGGTCGAGGCGTTCGCGGGCGGTCAGGCGCTTCTTACCATGCTGCGACTCGATGGCTTTGGGGCCGCCGCCCTGGCGGATTTCGGATTCCTGCTGGCGGATGTCGGCAAGCAGAGACTGCATGGCCACCGCGTTGCTCCGGGGACGTTGCTGGTTAACGTCCAGCTTCGAGGCAAGCTGGTTGGGGACTTTAGGCAGAGCGTTCGGATTCGTCATCGGGCTCGGGGAAAACTCGTCAGCATAGCAGGAACAGGGAGCAGTAGTCAGCAGCCAGCAGCCAGCAGCCAGCGGCCAGCGGCCAGCAGCCAGTAATCAGATGCCTGGTGATCGATCTCCGATCACGGTTTACTGCGTGGCGGCCACGCTGGATGCTTCCGTCGGGTCGGTTCCGGTGGCGGAGTTCTTAAAGCTGGTCAGCGCTCCCCCCGTCCCGATCGTGTAGGTTTCCAGGTCGGAGTTGCCGCCGTAACAGACGGCAGCAATGTAGGTGTGGGAGTTGTCCTCGACAAGAGCGGCCGGCAGCGAGCCGGTGCTGAACGGCGAACCGGAAATGGCCGTCAGCGTGCCACTGGAGCCGAGGGTAAAACCGCTGATGGTATTGGCCGCGCGATTGGCGACGTAGACATAGGTATCGGTGTAGTCGACGAGGACGGAGTCGGGGCCGCTGCCGGTCGAGACCGCCGAACCCACCTGGGAGAACTGGCCGGTGCTCGAGTTGATGGAGAAGATGCGGACGCCGTTGGTGACGGTTTCGGCGGCCAAAAGATAGGTTGTGCTGCCCGAGGTAGCGATGGCCAGGCCGGAGTCGGCGCCGCCATTGCTGGGGCCGGGTAGCTGGCCGACGTACCCCAGGGCGCCGCTGGTGGAGTCGAAGCTGAGAGCGTAGATACCGGCTGTGCCGCAGGAGGCATAGACGTAGTCGTCGCTGGATGTGATGGCCAGACCTGGATTGAGGCCGGCCATGGTCGTCTGGGTACAATTCGGGAGCGTCACCGTCGAGCTGGTGAGTTGCGTGACTGCGCCCGTACTGGTGTCGATCTGGAGAACATAGGCGTCGCCGTAAACAGGGTCGACGCCGATCAGCCAATCGCCGGTGGTATCGGCCGCGAGCGCCGCCGGACCGACGCTGCCGGCAAGCGAACCGGAGCCGAGCGTACCGTTGTTGTTGATCGGATAAACCCAGATCTCCCCTACGCCCGTGGCATCGCCGCTGCTGGCGTACAGATAGCTGTTGCTGGGGGTGACTGCCAGGGCGGTGGGCGCAATGGAGGCGGAAAACGGACTGCCGGAAAGCGATGTGAGCGTGGAGCTGGCGATACTGAAACCGCCGATGGTGTCGCCCTCAAGATTGCCAACGTAGAGATAGTCGCCGGAATTGGAGCCGCTGGTGCCCGTGGTACTGCTCAGCGGCGGGAAAAACTGGCCGCATCCCGCCATCACCAGAAAAACGCCGCAGCCGGCCAGAGCTACCCATCGCAGCGCAGAACCAAGCCGCACGTCCATCATCGACCTCGCGTCTATCTTACTCATCCGGCTCCTGTACCCCTACAGACGCGGACAGGGCGCAGACCGCTCCGGTCATTTTTTGTTCGTGGCGGGGATGACCGATCCGAGGTCAGGCCGCAGCGATGCGCTCCAGTTGTGCGAGGTGGTTCAAATCGTGGCCAGCCATGGTTTCGACAAGGGTAGAAAACGTCATCGCACCGCGCTCGGGGTGGGTAACGGTTTTGCCCGCATGGGCGGGCAGCGAACCTTCGATGAGCACAAGATTCCAGCGTCGGATCGCAGCGAAGGTCGCCAGCGCCTGGTCGGCGTCGAAGGAGGCGTACGGCGCGGCCCACTTTTCCTGGTCGAAGGGCTGAACCGTGTGGTTGTTCTCGGCGAGCGTCTGGCGCAGGCGGAAGCCGAAGGCAATTTCGCAATCGGCGAGATGGCAGAGGATGTCGCGGGGCGACCATTTGCCGGGCGCAGGCGGAGCGGTGATGCGCGCAGGGCCGATTTTGGCGGCGAGGAGCCGGAGGCGGCCGATGGTCGCGTCCAGGACGGACGTCGGTTCCCGGCCTTCAAGGAACGGCGCGTACGGATTGAGCGCGGCGGTGGGCATAAGATTTTCCGCGGCCAGTATCCCACGCCTGCCGGGGGATTTGAAAGGCGCGTCACGAGCGGGTACTATAGGGACAGACGAGTTTGTCCGGCGACGCGGGTGTGCGGCCGGGGAAATGAGTGGGCGAAAGCCCACTTTTTGTTTGCACCTAAAGAGCGGTCAGCTGAAGACCGGTCAGCAAAAAAGCAGTTAGCCAGGAGACGGTCAGCGAAGACGCGGAAGCTTATGGCGTTTGATGCGGAACAGATTCGGACGAGGGCGCAGCGTGTGGCAGCGTCGCACGGGCTGGACGTCGCGGATCTGGAGTTTCATGGGGGACCGAAGCATCGCATTCTGCGCGTCTTTATTGAGAAGAACGCGGAGGAACGGAAGAAGCTGAAGGCCGAGATTGAGGCTGCCGCGAATGTGGGGGCAGACGGGGATGGGAGCCGGCCTCCCACTGGTGCCACGAACGGGCACAAGTGGGGCACCCAGGATCCTGCGCACGGCGATCAGCTGGCCGGCGTGACGCACACGGATTGCGAGGCGTTTAGCCGGGATTTTGGTACGGTGCTGGATGTGGAGGATCTGATCCCGGGCGGCGAGTACACGCTGGAAGTTTCGTCACCGGGTCTGGATCGCAGGTTGCACGGAGTGGAGGACTTCCGGCGCTTCCGGGGCATGCTGGCGAAGATCCAGACGTTCGAGCCGGTGGCGGGCAACCGGCACTGGCAGGGCAGGATCGCACAAGTGACAGAGCAGGCAATTCGGCTGGAGTTGCAGGGCAGGGTGAAGAGGAAGAGCCAGGAGCGCACCTCGCTGAGCGCAGACAAGGCCACCGCATCTGACGTGGAGATTGCGCTGAGCAATATTGAGAAGGCGCAACTGGTGCCGGAGTTCTGAAAAGCAGGGGTTAGGGGATACGGTTTACGGTTCAGGAGATTCCTGCCGCGACAGGCGCAGACGGTGATGCACGGAGCTGCGCGAAACAACCAGGATTGGGGACTGAGAGAAGCAGATGGCAAGCGTACTGTATGACAGCATCGAGGCGTTGAGCCGTGACAAGGGCATCGACCCGCAGATCGTGGTGTCGGCGGTGGAAGACGCGATTGCTCTGGCTACACGCAAGTACTACAAGACACAGGAAAACATGCGTGCCGAGCTGGACAGAGATACGGGTGAGATCCGGGCGTACGTGTACAAGACCGTCGTCGAGAACGAGGAGCAGATCGAGGATCCTCTGAACCAGATCGCACTCGAAGAGGCGAGGGCGCTGGCGCCCGACGTGGAAGTGGGCGGAGAAATCCGCTACTACAAGCCCACCGACGTGCTGGGGCGCATCGCTGCGCAGATGGCCAAGCAGGTGATCTTCCAGAAAGTGCGCGAAGCGGAGCGGGACACGGTCTTCAACGAGTATGCGCACCGCGTGGGCGAGGTGCTGACGGCGACAGTGAAGCGCGTCGAGCTGCAGGACGTGATCTTCGACATCGGCAAAGCGGAGGCGCGGATGCCGCGGCGCGAGCAGTCGCGGCTGGAGCAGTTTGCGGTGGGCGAGCGGGTGCGCGTGGTGCTGCTGCGCGTGGATCGCGCGGCGCGCGGGCCGCAGGTGATCGTCTCGCGGGCGGCGCCGGAACTGGTGCAAAACCTGTTCCAGAGCGAAGTTCCGGAGATTTACGACAGCACGGTGATGATCCGCGCGATTGCGCGCGAGGCGGGCGAGCGGACGAAGATCGCGGTGGTTTCGCGCGACAAGGATGTGGACCCGGTGGGCGCGTGCGTGGGCATGAAAGGCATGCGCGTGCAGTCCATCATCCGCGAGCTGCGCGGCGAAAAGATCGACATCATCGAATTCAGCGAGGAGATCACGACTTTTGCCGAGAAAGCTTTGCAGCCGGCGAAGGTGAGCCGGGTGAGCATTACCGATCTGACCGACAAGCAGCTGGAAGTGATCGTCGATGACACGCAGTTGTCGCTGGCCATCGGCAAGAAAGGGCAAAATGTGCGCCTGGCAGCCAAGCTGCTGGGCTGGAAAATCGACATCAAGAGCGAGGAAGAGAAGCGCCAGGAAGTCGAGCAGCAGATGCAGGCCATGGCGGGCGCGAGCGCGACGCCGATCGAGCAGGTAGGCGAACTGGGCGAGTCCATCATCCAAAAACTCGTGGCCGCCGGCATTACGACGGTAGAAGGACTGGCGGACATGACTCCGGAGCAGCTCGAGGAGATTCCGGGGATCGGGGAGAAAACCCTGGAGAAGATCAGCGTGGCCGTGCGGCATTACTTCGGACAATACGAGCCGGGCGAAGAGCGGCCGGCAGGGCTGGAGGGGAAAGCGGCGCACGCAGATGCCGCTTCCAGCGAAGAAGAGGTGGATGCGCTCAGGCAGAACCTGACGCAGGAGGGAGAGGAGCCGTCGAGCGCCGATGGGACTGGGCGCATCACGGACGAGGTTGCGGAAGAGCGCATCGCCGAAGTGACGGAAGTGGGTCCGGCGCTGGATACGGAAGGCGCGGAGAGCCTGGTTCCGGGGCGGGAAGATACCAGCGCGGTGCTGGCGGAGCATGAGGCGAAGCCCGAAGAGGCGCGGGATGAAGCGGTCGCGGAGGGGAACGTCGAGGAAGTCCGCGAGGAAGAGCTCGGCGAGAAGAAAGTGGACGAGGGGACGGGCGGATAGGACGAGCCGTCCAGGCGGGGACGCTTTGCGCGTGAGTTCTGAGTTGAGTGAATTGCCGCAGGAAGTTGAGGCGGAATGGAATTTGGCGCGAAATCAGCCTCACTGCAACACGAGGGGCGGCGCGAATGCAGCGTTTTCAGGGATAATGAAAGAGATTCAGAGACCCACAGTCGGGAGTTGTCCGTATGAGGAACTAAGGACCAGTGGGAAGTCGAACCATCGACACGGGGACGGATGAGCACAGTTCGAATCAATGAATTAGCGCGCGAGCTGGAAGTCAAGAGCAAGGAAATTCTGGATGCTCTGGTCCAGGTTGGCGTGACGGAGAAAAAAACCCACTCGAGTTCGATCGAAGGGGACGAAGCCGAACGTGTGCGCGCGCATATCCTGCGCGAACGCGGCGGCAGCAGCGCGGCTGGCAAAGTGGAGCCGGAAGCGAAGCCGAGGATCGACTGGTCGCAGGCGCACAAACCGGGCGATATCGCAAGACAGCTGCTGGAACGCCGGGAGCAGGAAGAGCGCGCCCGCATGGCGCGCCCGGCAGTGGCGAAGCCAACGGTTGCCGCAGCTCCGTCTTCCGCGGCGCCCGTGCCCGAGAAGCCTGCTGCGCCTGCGAAGGC
This sequence comes from Acidobacteriaceae bacterium, assembly GCA_030041515.1. Classification (GTDB taxonomy): domain Bacteria; phylum Acidobacteriota; class Terriglobia; order Terriglobales; family Acidobacteriaceae; genus Palsa-343. The sequence continues at coordinate 23,329 of JASHNS010000033.1, forward strand.
GGCACCCGTGGCGGCGCCCGCAGCCGCGGCTCCTCCGGTGGAAGAGCCGAAGCCCGCCCCAAGAAGGATTGTTCCGCAGCCGCGCCAGGCGCCGGCCGTGTTTGCCGCGCCGCCTCGTCCCGCCCCTGCAACCGGGCCCCCGGCAACGCCGGCCATTGCCGCAAAACCGCCAGCTGGTCCGGTGGTGGCAAAGCCTCCCGTGACGGCAGCTCCTGCGGCCGAAGCGCGTCCTCTATCGTCCACAGGGCAGGTCGTCGCAGTGAGACCTCCTGCGACTCCGGCAACGGCGGCTCCCGCGGCAGCAGAATCCATTCCGGTTGCACCGGAACCGCCCGCGCAGGCGGAGGCTCCGGCGATCGCGGAAGCAGCCGCAGCTCCGCAGCCCGAGGCCCCACCGGCGCCAGCCCCGCGGCGCGTGATCATGCCGCAGACCGGGCCGCGTCCGGTGTATAGTGCGCCACCACCTCCACCTGCTGCAGCCGCCAGTTCTCCGGCAGGAGGAATTCAGCGAGGCAGACCGATTTTCGACCGCCGCCCGGCGGCAGGACCTCCACGTCCAGGAATGGGCGGCCCCCCCCAGCCAGGACGCCGACCGATGCATCCGACGCGTTCGACTCCGGGAGGGCCCGGAGCGCCGGGTCAGCGGCCCGGCATGGGCGCTCGCCCTGGATTCGGTCAGCGGCCCGGATTCCGCCCTGGAATGGGTGGGGCCGGTTTAACTCCGCCACCTCCGGGTGAGGCGCCGCGTCCGGCTCGCCCCGCGCCGCGAGGACGGGGACGCCAGCAGTACCCGAAGACCAAAGAAGGCCCGATGAAGGGCTTTTCTCCGCCGTCGCGCGCGGCCGCGCAGGTTCCGACGGGGCCGGTGCCCATTACCCGCACGATCACTGTGACCGAAGGCATCAGCGTGAAGGATCTGGCGGAGAAGCTGGAGGTTCGCGCGAAGGACCTGATCGCGACGCTGCTGGTGCGCGGAGTTTTCGTCACCGTGAACCAGTCGCTCGATGCCGAGCTGGTGAAGGATGTGGCGGCGCAGTTCGGCGCCGACGTGTCGGTGATCAGCTTCGAGGATCAGATGGCGAACGAGGCCATGGAGAGCATCCTCGCGACCGAGAACCCGGACGAGCTGGAAGTGACGCGGCCGCCGGTCGTGACGGTGATGGGCCATGTGGATCACGGCAAGACGTCGCTGCTGGACGCCATCCGCGAGACCGATGTCGCCGGCGGCGAAGCAGGCGGCATCACGCAGCATATCGGCGCGTATAAGGTAAAAATCAGCAAGCCGGATTCGCCGGCGTTTGGGCGGGAGATTGTCTTCCTCGACACGCCGGGTCACGAAGCGTTTACGCGCATGCGCGCGCGCGGCGCGAAAGTCACTGACATCGTGGTGATCGTGGTGGCGGCCGATGACGGCGTGATGCCGCAGACGCTGGAAGCGATCGACCACGCCAAAGCGGCGAACGTGCCGATGATCGTGGCCGTGAACAAAATCGATAAGCCCGAAGCGCAGCCGGATCGCGTGAAGAAACAGCTCGGGGATCGTGGCCTGGTTCCGGAAGACTGGGGCGGCAGCACGGTGTTTGTTGATGTGTCGGCGAAGAAGCGGATCAATCTGGATCTGCTGCTGGAGATGATCTGCCTGGTGGCCGATCTGCAGACGCTGAAAGCAACGCCGAACCGCGCAGCTGTCGGCACAGTGATCGAAGCCAAGCTGGATCGGGGACGCGGCGCGGTGGCATCGGTGCTGGTGCAGAACGGCACGCTGAAAACCCAGGACAACTTTGTGGTTGGAAATACCTTCGGCAAGATTCGCGCGATGTTCGACGATCGCGGACGGGCCGTGGAGGAAGCCGGACCGTCGACGCCGGTGGAGATTCTGGGCCTGGAGGCAATGCCGGACGCCGGCGATACGTTCCTGGTGGTGAGCGACCGCGACAAGGCGCGGGGCATCGGGCAATATCGCAAGATGCGCGAGCGCGAGCAGCAACTGGCCAAGTCGTCGCGGGTGACGCTGGAAGGGCTGGCGGATCAGATCCAGCAGGCCGGCGTGAAGGAACTGCCGCTGATCCTGAAAGCCGACGTCACCGGGTCGGAGGAAGTGCTGGCCGACTCGCTGCAGAAGATGTCGACGGAAAAGGTGCGCATCAAGGTGATCCACTCCGGCGTGGGCGCGATCACCGAGAGCGATGTGCTGCTGGCGTCGGCGTCGAACGCGATCATCATCGGCTTCAACGTTCGGCCGGAGCGCAAGGTGTCCGACCTGGCCGAGCAGGAAGACGTGGAGATCCGGCTGCACACGATCATCTACGAGCTGCAGGACGAGATTCGTAAGGCGATGCTGGGGCTGCTGGAGCCGGTCTTTAAAGAGAACTACCTGGGACGGGCGGAGGTTCTCAACGTCTTCCACATCCCAAAGGTGGGAACGATTGCCGGCTGCCGCGTGACTGACGGCATCCTGCGGCGCGATGCCGAAGCGCGGCTGGTGCGCGATGGCGTGCCCGTCTTCAAAGGCAAGGTGACTTCGCTGAAGCGCTTCAAGGACGACGCGAAGGAAGTGACCAACGGCATGGAGTGCGGCGTGAGCCTCTCGAACTACAACGACGTGAAGGTGGGAGACACCATCGAAGCGTTCGTGACCGAGAAGATCGCTGCGGTGCTGACGGCGTAAAAGCAGCAGCCGGCATTCAGCCGGCGGCAAAAATCAGAGCGCCTGGCGAGAGCCGGGCGCTTTTTATTTCATGTGAGCCGGCGCGGGACCGCGTCGCGTGCGATCGTGGCGCAGAAGCGGTGGGCAGCCCGGCCGCGATCGCAACCAGTCGCCCAGCAGTGGAAGCAGAATCCAGAGGATGATGCCGATTCCCCCCAACTCGCCGAGCAGCAGAAAACAGGCCGTCAAATGCCCCATCGCCTCACGTTCCATATTCTGATTGGACGGCGGTTTTCGTAAGGGCGAAGACAGCCGTTTCCAAAGAAGTTATAAGGGCCGGGGAGCTTGCTGAATCAGCGGGACTTGCCGGTGTGCGACAGACACGGTAGAGTGCGAAAAACCGCTGCAACGGCCTGGGGGGGGACGATCCGGATGGGGACGAGGAATCCGAAAGTCGATGCGTATATCGCGAAGGCGAAACCGTTCGCGCAGCCGATCCTGGAGCATCTGCGCGAGCTGCTGCACAAGGGCTGCCCGCAGGTGGAAGAGTCCATCAAGTGGAACATGCCATTCTTCGAGTACAAGGGCGCCATCCTGGGGTGCATGGCCGGGTTCAGGGATCACTGCAGCTTCGGCTTCTGGGATAAAGGCATGGGGTCGGAGATGCGCATCGGCGGAAGCGGTCCGCTGCGCCACATCAAGACCCTCGAGAGCTTGCCTTCAGACAAGCAGATGCTCCAGTGGATCCGCGAGACGGCGAAGCGAGTGGATGGCGGCGAGTATCAGAATCCAATGGCCGCGCGGAGCCGCAAACCGAAGCCCGAGGCTGTGGTGCCCGCGGAGCTGACGGCGGCATTGAAAAAAAACAAAAGGGCGGCGTTGTCCTTTGCGGCATTCAGTCCGAGCTGCCGCCGCGAGTACGCCGAATGGATCGCTGATGCGAAACGCGAAGAGACCCGGGCAAAGCGCGTAGCGACCGCCGTGGAATGGATCGCGGAAGGGAAGCAGCGGAACTGGAAGTATCAGTAAGGCGCCGCGAGCGTCGGCGCGGCCCTGCCCGATGCTCGCTATGCGGAAGCGTGCGTATTTTCGACGAGCGAAGGCCTCGCCGAACGATCCGATGGCGCTGGACTTGTGCCTAAACCCGCGAGCAGAACGGTCCCGGCGTAGAGCAGCGTGTCGCCCACGTAGTTGAGGCCCTCCACCGGGTTGGTGTGGAACTCCGACACCAGCATGGGGCCGTAGTAAACGATCGTCACCAGCAAAAGCACGCATCCCGCGCCGGCAGCGGCGATGCGCACCGTGGGACGGAAAAAGAGCCCAATCCCGCCGAGCAGCAGGGCGATCCCGACAATCCAGGCGATGACCACGGGCACCGGCACCCACGCGGGCGCGAGCTTTTCCAGCGGTACGCCGACGACGTGGTGGGGATGCAGGAAGTGCTCGACGGCATAGAAGATCATCACCGCTCCGACGATGGCGCGGCCGGTGCGCATGAGCGCCGCGCTCGCCAGGCTTGCGCGAGGCCAGACGCTGCCGCCCAGCACCATGGCGCCGCCGGCGAAGGACATCTCACGGACGAAGAGAATCCAGAAGAAGCGCTGATGGACTCCTGCAGGAATGTTCGGGACGTCGAGGGTAACGACGATGAGAAGCATCATCAGAGCCACGAGCGGCGCCGACCAGCGGACACACCGCGCAAGGATGAAGCTGATGGCCGCGGCCAGCCACGCGAAACCCACGAACCAGACCCAGAACAGGTGCGCCGGCAGCCAGTGCGGCACCATCGGCGCCATGCCACGCGAATCCGTAAAGTGCTCTGCAGCAAAAACCGCAAGAGCGATGGCGTAACAGAGCGGTCCCAGCACCAGAATCCGCTCGACCCCCATGGCCGCGGCGAAACGCGCGCGCACCAGAGCCACTCCCACCACCAGAGTGGCAACGCCGGCGGCGATCATTCCGCCAACTTCAACGGTCATTCCCCTCTCCTCCGCGGCGCTGCATGCGAGCGGACACGACAGCGCAGAGCGGCCAGTTTACGGGCGCGGCGGGATGGGAAACATGACCACTTTCCGCAGGTTGGGCATGGCCAGATGTTGCATCGCGAAGCAACGTGTGATATCTAATGAGTATTCAAGTTTGCTCCTCAAGAGCGAGCCTGAATTTCATGCAGAGTGGCTGAGGGACGGGCCCTGTGACGCCACGACAACCGGCCTGAGCAATTCGGGATCACGGTGTCAACTCTCGCCCGCCGTAACAAGCGGGGTACATGAGATTCGGGGTGCAGCTGGATCGCATCTCGCAAAATCCTCGTAGTGAGAAGTGCAAGCGTAGCTCGACGTCACGCGCCCGTATATTCTTCCGACGCCGCTCTCGAAACCGAGGGCTGGAATGGCTGCTGCTTACGAACTGCGATGCCGGGAATGCGGGAAGCGCTTCGATAACGCCCCGCTGTCGATCTGCGACGAGTGCTTTTCTCCGCTGGAAGTGAAATGCGACCTGGACGCGGCAAAACGCGCATTCACGCGCGAGAAGATTGCCGCTGGCCCCACGAGCATGTGGCGCTATCAGGCGCTGCTGCCGGTTCCGGACGGTTACAAGCCGACCACTCCGGCGGGTTGGACGCCGCTGCTGCGCGCGCCGCGGCTGGCGGACCGCATCGGCGCGAAGAATCTCTGGATCAAGAATGACGCCGTCTGCCTGCCTACGCTGAGCTTCAAGGATCGCGTGGTCGCCGTGGCGCTGGCCAACGCCCAGACCTTCGGATTCGATACCGTGGGGTGCTCGTCGACCGGCAATCTGGCGAACGCAGTGGCGGCGCAGGCGGCCCGGCTGGGGCTGAAGACCTACATTCTCGTTCCCGCCGATCTGGAGCCGGCCAAGATCCTGAACACGCAGGTCTACGGCGCCACGCTGGTGCGCATCGACGGCAACTACGACCACGTGAACCGGCTCTGCTCGCAGATTGCCGATCGCTACAACTGGGGATTTGTGAATGTGAATTTGCGGCCGTACTACGCCGAGGGCTCGAAGACCGTCGGTTTCGAGATTGCGGAGCAACTGGGCTGGCGGCTGCCCGACAACGTCGTTGTGCCGATGGCGGGTGGTTCGCTGATCACGAAGATCCGCAAGGCCTTCAAGGAGCTGATCGAGCTGGGCCTGGTTGAGGAGAAGGAGGTGCGTTTCTTCGGAGCGCAGGCAACGGGCTGCTCGCCCATTGCTGTGGCCGTGAAGACGGGCGCCGACTCCATAGAGCCGCAGCGCCCGCGGACGATTGCGCGCTCGCTGGCGATTGGCAATCCCGCCGACGGCGTTTACGCCGCGCGAGCCATCCGCGACAGCGGGGGATGGGCCGAGGACGTCTCGGACGTGGAGATCGTCTCCGCGATCCAGGAGCTGGCCGAGACCGAGGGAGTCTTTACGGAAACGGCGGGTGGCGTGACCACAGCGGTGACGGCGCGGCTCTACGCGCATGGCCGCATCCAGCCCGAAGAGCTGACGGTAAGCTGCATTACCGGCAACGGGCTGAAAACGACCGATGCGCTGCACGGGGCCTACGAGCAGGAGGCGGCGATCCGGCCGCGGCTGACCGACTTCGAAACGTATCTGGAAGACCGCAGTGAAGAGCGGGAACTGGTGGGAGGGTCAAGTGTCCGTTAGAGTTTTGTTGCCGAATGCCTTTCAAAAGCATACGAACGGGACACGGGAAATCCGGTCCGAAGCAGGAAACCTGCCGCAGCTGATCACCGACATCGAGACGCAGTTTCCCGCGCTCAAATCGCATCTCCGCGATGACCAGGGGCAGGTGCGGCGCTTCATCAACTTCTACGTCAACGAGGAAGACATTCGCTTTCTCGGAAACGAGAAGTACGCGTTTCAGGAAGGCGACGAGGTGCTGGTGATCCCGTCCATCGCAGGAGGGTGCTGCGCGCACGGCGGGACGCGCTTTTCGGGCGTAAAACCTCGCGGGCTGTGTGCCTGTTGTTCGTATTGCGGACAGGAAGAGTGCATCTGCGGGGACTAGCTTCGCGAGCGGCAGCGGACGGCGCCGGTGCATCTCACTCGAACAAGGAGAGATGCTATGGCCGATACGAAAAAATGCGCGAACCCCGCCTGCAGCTGTGTTCCGCCCCAGGGAGAGAAATTCTGCAGCCCGCATTGCGAGGCGTTGAGCAAAACGCCGGAAGTCGTATGCCAGTGCGGCCATCCGGGGTGCAGCTAGATTCACCTTTCGCGGCGGTTCACGCAGCGAGGGTCGGCGGCAGCTCTCCAGATTCTCCCGGAGGGCTATCGCCGCTGGTCCGCGTATGGTACCTTCCAGGCAATCCCCCTCTCAGGAGCCGGCGCGATGGCCTGGACCGAGACGTTCCACTGCGACGTGTGCAACAAGCAAAGGAAAGAAAATTCGGAAGACTGGTGGCTGGTATGGGACGAGCCGGTAGCCTCCGCCACCACAGAGCGTCCTGTACCCGCGATCAAGATCATGCGGTGGGACCTGCTGATGTCGCACTCGGCGGAGGCTCGGCATTTGTGCGGCGCACGCTGTTTGCACACCCTGCTGGATCGCTGGGTTTCGCAGCGGGACTAAGGGTTGCGCCCACGGCGACACGCCTCGGCACTGCTGCGTGGCGTTCGAGCCCGAGGGGTTTTGGTAAGCTGCTGAGATGCTCGCGGCGTTTCGCAAGCTGAGTTCCCGCCAGCGGCACGCGTTTGCGGCGTGCTTTCTGGGCTGGACCCTCGATGCGTTCGATTACTTCATCCTGGTGTTCTGCGTTTCCGCCGTGGCCGAAGATTTTCGTGTCGCGCGGTCCGAGGTGGTCGAGGCGCTGTTTTTGACTCTGGCCTTCCGGCCTGTGGGCGCGTTTCTCTTTGGCGCGCTGGCGGATCGGTTCGGACGGCGGCCGGTGCTCATGCTGAACATCGCCTGCTACTCGCTGCTGGAGATGAGCTGCGCCTTCGCCGGATCGATCGAGACGCTCCTGATCCTGCGGGCGCTGTTTGGGATCGCCATGGGCGGCGAGTGGGGCGTCGGCGCGGCACTGGCCTTCGAGTCGCTTCCCACGGAAAATCGCGGATTCTTCTCCGGCCTGCTGCAGGAAGGCTATGCGGTGGGGTATCTGGTGGCCGCCGCGGCCTACGCGCTGTTGTTCCCGTGGTTCTCGCATTTAGCATGGCATGGGCATGCCTTTGGATGGCGCGGCATGTTCCTCGTCGGCGCGGCACCGGCGCTCCTGGTCTTTTACATCGGCGGAAAAGTCGAGGAGTCGCCTGCCTGGAGCCAGGGCCAGGCGGAACGCGTCTCGGCGGGAGCGGCGCCGATGAGCGCGTGGAAAGGCATCTTCCAGTATGGTGGGACGTTCCTGTTCCTGGTGCTGCTGATGACGGGATTCAATGCGTTTTCGCACGGTACGCAGGATCTCTATCCGACGTTTTTGCAGAAGGATCATGGATTCTCCGTGCAGCTCACGGGAGCCATTGCGATCCTTTACAACATCGGAGCGCTGGCTGGCGGGCTGCTGTTCGGCACGCTCTCGGAACGAATCGGCCGGAAGCGGGCCATTCTGCTGGCGGCAGCCTTGTCGTTGCCAGCCATTCCCCTCTTCGCGTTGTCGCATTCGGTGGCGGCGCTGGCTGGCGGCGCGTTCCTGATGCAGTTCATGGTGCAGGGTGCATGGGGGGTGATTCCGGCGTGGCTCAGCGAGCTCTCGCCCGGGCCGGTGCGCGCCACGTTTCCGGGGCTCGCCTACCAGCTCGGGAATCTCATTTCCTCGAAAAACGACGTGCTGCAGGCGCGGGCCGCGGAGCATTTGGGCGGCTACGGCGTAGTGCTGGCGGGAACCGTAGTGGTGGTTGCCCTGTATCTGATCGTGGTAACGCTTTTCGGGCGCGAATCCCGCGGTGCGATTCTCGACACTACGTCTGGTTAAGCCGCTCGCGCAGGATCTTTTCGGCTGCGATCAGATCATCTTCCGTGTCGACGCCGATGGTGTCAGAGGGCGCGGCGGCCACGTGGATGTCGATGCCGTTGTCGAGCAGCCGCAGTTGCTCGAGGCGCTCCACTTTTTCGAGCCAGGACGGCGGCAGCGCGGCAAAGCGGTCCAGCGCCGCACGGCGGTAGGCGTAGATGCCAAGATGCTTGCGGTAGCCGGCGAATCCAGCCTGATCGCGGTCATGAGGGATGGTCGCGCGCGAAAAATAGAGGGCGCGATCGTCGCTGGCGGTGACCACCTTCACGGCGTTTGGATTGGCGATGTCGAGCGCCGGGCAGCGGACCGCCAGCGTGCCGACCTGGACTTCTGGGCGGCGGAAAAGCTCGAGCAGCGGCGGAAAGTGTTCCGGCGTGAGCAGGGGCTCGTCGCCCTGGATGTTGACGCAGATGTCCGCGGCCACGGATTGCGCGACAGCGTGGACGCGGTCGGTGCCGCTCGGGCAGTCCTCCGGGGTAAAGACCGCGGGGAGATTGTGCGCGTTGCAGAAGCTGAGGACTTCGTCGGAGTCGGTGGCGATCAGAATCTGGTCGAAGAGCGGGCAGGCGCGGGCCGCGCGATAGACCCAGGCGATCATGGGCTGGCCGGCGACGTCGCGCAGCACTTTGCGGGGCAGGCGCGTGGAGCCGAGGCGGGCGGGGATGACAGCGAGGATGCGGCCGAGGTCGGAGGGCAAGGTGGGTGTTCTCCGGAATCCAGTGTAATGGCGGATTGTTGCTGCATCAAATCCTGCATCATGTGATGCTAAAATTGATGCGCGGAGACACTATGAGGACGACGGTAACGCTGGACGACGAGCTGCTGAAGAAGGCGCAGAGATATACGGAGATCAAGGAAAAGAGCGCTCTGATGAACGAGGCGCTCCAGGCGCTTGTGGAGCGTGAGGCGGCGCACCGGCTCATCGCGCTGGGAGGCACCATGCCCGGACTCAAAGCCCCGCCGCGTCGCAGGCCGCCAGCGACTCTCCGCCGGCGGAAATCGAGGGCCGCGTGATCCTCGTCGATACTTCGGTCTGGGTCGATCATTTCCATCGCCCAGAGCCGGAACTCGAGGCGCTGCTGCGGGCCAGGAAGATCCTGGTTCATCCTTTTGTGAGGGGAGAAGTCGCGCTCGGATCATTCCCCAACCGCGTCGCCTTGCTGGATTATCTTGGCGGGCTATATCGCGGAAAAGTGGCGAGCGACGATGAAGTGCTGCAGCTCATCGAGGACTGGGGGCTCACGGGAACGGGAATTGGCTACATGGATGCTCACCTGCTCGCGTCCGTCCTGCTGACCTCCGGCGCGCGCCTGTGGACGCGGGACCGGGCGCTGCGCAAAGTGGCGCGGCAGCTTTCGCTGGATGCGGGGCTGAAGTAGCGCACCTGCGGTTGCGCGGGGCAAGCGCCAGCCATTACCTTGGTCTGACGGAGAAACGATGGCAGCCGACACCACGATCAGCCCCAACCTCGAATCGATTTTGCGCGAAAACCGGGTATTTCCCCCGCCTGCGGAGTTCGCGCAGCAGGCCCACATCAGGAGCCTCGCCCAGTACCAGGAGATGTATCAGCGCTCCGTGAACGATCCGGAGGGATTTTGGGCGGAGGCGGCGCACGAGCTGTACTGGTTCGAGCCGTGGAAGAAGGTGCTCGAGTGGAACCTGCCGTGGGCGAAGTGGTTTGTGGGCGGAAAGCTCAACCTCTGCTACAACTGCGTGGACCGGCACGTGGAGAAAGGCCGCGCGGACAAGACGGCGATCCTGTGGGAGGGTGAGCCGGGCGAGGTGCGCCGGCTGACGTACCGGGACCTGCTGAGCGAGGTGCAGCGATTTGCGAACGCGCTGAAGGGGCTGGGCATCCGGAAGGGCGACCGCGTCGCGGTTTACATGGGGATGACGCCGGAACTGGCCATCGCGATTCTTGCCTGCGCGCGCATCGGCGCTGTGCACTCGGTGATTTTTGGCGGCTTCGCGGCGAACGCGATCGTCGATCGCGTCAACGATTCGCAGTGCGTGGCGATCCTCACCCAGGACGGCTCCTGGCGGCGCGGCAATGAAGTGAAACTGAAGGCCACGGTGGATGAAGCCGTCCCCAATTGCCCGACCATCAGGAATGTAGTGGTGTACCGGCGCACTGGGTCTGACGTGCAGATGCAGCCCGGGCGCGATCACTGGTGGGATGAGCTGATGGCCGCGGCAGAAAAGGAGTGTCCCGCGGAGCCAATGGATTCCGAGGATCCGCTCTACATCCTCTACACATCGGGCACAACCGGCAAGCCGAAAGGGCTGGTCCACACCACGGGCGGGTACTCGGTCCAGACCTACCTGACCAGCAAGTACATCTTCGATCTCAAGGAAGACGACGTGTACTGGTGCTCGGCGGATATCGGCTGGGTGACGGGGCATTCGTATGTCGTGTACGGGATTCTGCAGAACGGCGCGACCACCCTGATGTATGAGGGCGCGCCGAACCATCCTGGGCTGGACCGCTTCTGGAAAATCATTGAGGACCACAAAGTGACGGTCTTCTACACGGCGCCGACCGCCATCCGCGCGTTCATCAAGTGGGGCGACGAGCATGTGGCCAGGCACGACCTGAGCAGCCTGCGCCTGCTGGGCACGGTCGGCGAGCCGATCAATCCGGAAGCGTGGATCTGGTATCGCGAGACGATTGGCGGCGGGCGCTGCCCCATTGTGGATACCTGGTGGCAGACGGAGACGGGCGGCATCATGATTTCGCCCATCCCTGGCGCGGTGGCGGCGAAGCCCGGCTCGGCGACGCGGCCGTTCTTCGGCATTGTGCCGGAGGTGGTCACTCGCGAAGGCCAGCCTGTTCCGGCCGGGCAGGGTGGACTGCTGGTGATTCGCAAGCCCTGGCCCTCCATGGCGCGGACGATCTGGGGCGATCCGGACCGCTACGTGAAGCAGTATTGGTCGGATATTCCGGGCTCGTACTTTACAGGCGATGGCGCGCGCATGGACGCCGACGGTTACTTCTGGCTGATGGGACGCGTGGACGACGTGATCAACGTGAGCGGCCACCGGCTGGGCACGATGGAAGTGGAGTCGGCCCTGGTGGCGCATGAAAAGGTCGCCGAAGCGGCGGTGGTGGGGCGTCCGGATCCGTTGAAGGGCCAGGCGATTTCGGCGTTTGTCACGCTGGAAAGCGGGCACGCGCCCACGAAACAGCTGAAAGACGAGCTGCGTGCCTGGGTGGCAAAGGAGATCGGCGCTCTGGCGCGGCCGGACGATATTCGCTTCACCGACGCGCTGCCCAAAACGCGTTCCGGTAAGATCATGCGGCGCCTGTTGCGGGAAATGGCGACCCATGGCGAGGTGAAGGGCGACGTCACGACGCTGGAGGATTTCAGTGTGATCGCCAAATTGCGCGAGCAGGACGAAGGCTGAGGATTACGGTTGACGGACCAGGATGGCCCTCCGGCTTGCCGGAGGGCCGCGTTGTTTTTGAGGGTGGAAACGGCAACCGGCGGCAGGCGGAACCCATCTGGTCAGAAGGGAACGCTGATCAGGATGAATGCGGCCTCAGAAACCAGGAAAAAGAAACGCTGGCATCTGGCAGCGTGGCTGACGGGCGCCCTCATCGCGCTGGCGGTGACGGGTGTTGTGCTCATGTTCGTCTTCTGGCCGTTCCGGTACCGTATGGTCCATCCGCTCCTCGAGCAGGCGTTTCACAGCCGCGTCGTCGTCAGGCGCTATTACCGCACTTACTTTCCTCATCCCGGATTTGTGGCGGATGGGGTCACGTTCTGGCGGAATGGGCACAACGGCGAGCCTCCGCTGGCGCAGGTCGATCACTTGCACGTCGTGGGCACATGGTCGGGATTGCTGTTTACCCCGCATACGCTCTATCAGATCTGGCTGCGCGGCGTGCGGGTGAGAATTGTGCTGCCGAGCGCGAGAAACGGCAGCTCGGCTGAACAGCGCGGAGGCGAAGCGCGCGCGGAGATGGACACGGGACGGGCGCAATCGCAGCCGGCTGCGAGGCCGAGCAAGCTGACGCAGCCCACGCCGAGCGAGCTGCACGTAGAGACCATTGTCGCCAACGGCGCGACACTCGACATCCTCCAGAAGGGCAAAACGTCGCTTCATTTTGTTTTTGAAACGCTGCAGATCCACAACGTTCATGCCGGCGAACCACTGACGTTCTTTACGCGGGCGCGCCTCCCACGGCTGCGCGCGGTGGTCGCGGCCAACGGTACTCTGGGCCCCCTGCGGCCTGGGCATTATGCGGAGATGGCCGTCCAGGGTGGATTCTCAATAGGAGGCGTGGATTTGAGCAGAGTAAGCTCGCTCGGAGGGAACGCGTCCGCCAGCGGCCATTACAGCGGACGCGTGGACCAGATTGTGGTGCAGGGAAAGCTGGCAATTCCGAACTTTCATGTCGGCCAGGCGCATGTGGAAAGACTGGATGCCGCCTATAACGTGACCGTCAGGGTACCCCAGGGCGAAGTCGACGTTGCGAGAGCGAAAGTGCAGTTGGCGGGAAGCACGATCACTGCGAACGCGACGATTGGCGGCAATCCGAAGATTGCGCGGGTGAACTTCGCGACGACGGACGGAAATTTGCAGCGGCTGCTGGAAGTGGTGGAGAAGGACACTCCCACGGTAGCGGGCACCGCCAGCTTTACGGCGCAGGCCCAGTTTGGAGCCGGCCCGGAACCTTTTCTGAAGAGATTGCGGCTGCAGGGACGCGCTGCGGTGCAGGATGTGACTTTTGTGCAGAGCGGGACGCAGCAGAAGGTCGATGCGTTCAGTGCGCGAGTGAGAAAGCAGAAGACCCGGGAGAAAGGAACTGTGACCGCAGCGGCGACAGCAGAGACGACATTCAGGAACGGGATCGCTTCCTTTCGCGAGGTGCGAGTCACTCTGCCGGGAGCGGCTGCTCAACTGGCAGGAACCTTCAACCTGCTCAATTTGCGTGTGAATTTGACGGGGAAGGCCACGATGCAGCGGGACTTATCCAACGCTTTGACGGGATGGAAGCGCTGGCTGGCGGTGCCGCTGGACCCGTTTTTTAAGCATGGGAAACAGGGTGCGATTGTGCCGATAGCGATTACAGGCACAGCGCAGAATCCGAAGATTGGGCAGAACCTCTTCCACAACAGGTGAAAGCTGCGGCAATTTCGGGGAAGTTATGCCCTCGTCCGCCCTCACAGGTCCGCCGCTTGCCTGCTGGTCGCGTCAGCTCGATATCCGCGCTCCGCAGCACATCAACTCTGAAGATGCTTTAGGCCAGCGCTTCGTTCAGGTTCTCGATGGCTTCATCGATCTCGCCATTGCTCTTGTATCCGACGGTGACGGAGTCGACATGGGCCGTTTGGAAGGCAAAGCGCATGGCGCGGCGGCGGTCGTCGCGGTCGAATGTGCCCTCGCCGATCAGCTTCATGCTGATGACGCCTTTCCTGTTGGCGAGCGTCTGGTGGATGCGGGTAACGACTTCGGGAACGTCGCCGCCGACGCTGGCCGTGTAGTCTTCCGCATCCATGCGCACGCCCTTGTGGTTCACGCGGATCATGCCAATCTGGAGCCAGGAATTGTCCGGCACGCGGGCGAGCGCCGGCAGGCCGTGGACCGACGCGCCGCGCGCACGCACCGAGCCCATGTGCTGCGCGGTGAGGACGGCCTCCTGCCATCCACGGGTGTCCTCGGGCCAGGTGGAGGTGTGCTGCCAGTGGAGGAGCAGGATGTCAAAGTAATCGGTGCGCGCCTGGCGGCGCAGTTGATCGATCCTGGCCAGCGGCGGCGTCGGATCTTCGGTCGTCACTTTGGTCATCAGGCGATAGTTCTCGCGGGGAATACCCTGAAGCGCGACGCCGAGCATGTGGTGCATGTCGCCGTAGGAGTCCGAGGTCTCAAAGAATCGGATGCCGCGGTCGTAGGCGTAGCGGACCAGGCGGTTGAAGCCCTCCTGGCCGAGGGCGCGCTGGACGGCGCCACTGCCGGTGCCGGTGCCGAAGGCGAGACGCGTGACACTCACGCCGGAGTCGCCCAGCGGCACCCAGCTCGCGGCCGTTTGCGGCTCGGCTTCAAGGGGGAACGTTCCGAGCGAAGCCACTGCGCCGGTGGCGGCGGTGGCTTTCAGAAAATCGCGGCGGGAGAAGGACGTCATGGTGCCCTCCTTTGCTTATCAGAGTACAGCGAAGCCGCTGCAGGGTACAGGCCGGCAAACCAGGACGCCTACCCGGTCTCGCGCACGATCCACCACAGTACCTCGCCGAATATTCTCCATCTGGACGCATTGCTCACGTCCAGAGGCAGATAGCGGCGATTCGCGGAGACCATCAGATCCGTTCCCTGCAGACGCTGGAAGCGCGCGACTTTGAAACCCTGATCTCGATGCGATACCACGGCCAGCTTTTGGTGAAGACGATCGCGATCCGTGATCGCGGTGTCGACGAAAACAATGGATCCCGGAGGAATCACCGGATCCATGGAGTCGCCCGCCAGGTGCATCGCGATCATCTGTTCCGGGTGCGGGCACCATTCCAGCGGAGCGACAAGGATCGTTTCGATTTTGGCCTGCGAGAGGCTGACGTTTTGCTGCGGCGCAATACGGTCGCCCCAGGCGGTGACGTTGAGCAGCGGGATCGCTACCGCACTGCCGCTCTCGCCCAGCACCTGGGAAACCCTGGCGGGAGCGATGAGCTGAAGATCCCTGAGATTCATGCGGAGTGACGACGCGGTTCTGTCGAAGCTGGCGACCGGCAATCCGGAAGGATCCATGCCGGCACGCTCCCAGAAGTAAAGGTTCTCCGGGGCGTGTGCAAGATTCCCCAGGGCGACATAGGTTTGCGCAGTGGGTTCAATCCTGCCCTGAATCCAGCGGGAAACCGTAGCCGGCGAGACACCCAGGCGCTCCGCCAAACCCGCCTGGGTGAGTTGGAGATCGCGCAGGAGTCTCCGAATGCGGCCCGCCCACTCGGGGGAACTGTGAGATTTCAGCGCCATGATTCCTGGTCTCTGGTTTCACCGGCGCAATTACACCAATGAAATCAATAATTTAGCGTCCCTTGGCAGGTATGCTAACAGGAACTTTCGCGCATCGTAAGTGAACGGAGGGAGCGGGGTGGTACGCGAAACCTTCCAAAGCGTAACGAATTCGAAAGCGGCGAAACACCCGGAAGAACAAGTATGAGATTAAAAAAGCGAGAGATGAGCCCTTGCGCCACCCGCTTCGCAGACCTTGCCAGAACCTGCTCCAGTTGTATCCCGGACTGCTTTGGAAACCAGAGATGCTGGATCGATTGCAGCTTTCGCATTTCCGATGGGGAGGTGGACATGCCGCGCAGACCGGACGGAAGACGGGTGTTGATCGTCGATGATGAACACCCCGTAGCCGATACGCTGGAAAGGATATTCCAGCTCAGCGGGTACGAGGTTCGAGTGGCGTACTCGGCCGAAGAGGGTGTCGAGATCATTGCTTCCTGGGAGCCGCACCTGGCTCTTCTGGATGTGATGCTTCCGGGGATGAACGGCGTCGAACTCGCTGTAATTCTGAGGGACAATCACCCCGATTGCCAGGTCCTTTTGTTTTCGGGGTCCGAGGAGGCCGTGCACTTTCTGCGGGAAGCGGCCGGCAAAGGGCACAGGTTCAATATTTTGGCCAAGCCGGCCCATCCGGTCGAGGTCCTGGAGATGGTCAGACGTCTCCTTGCCAGTTTCCCCGAAGCACTCCCCGTGGCGCTGCCCAACTGAGCAGCGTCCTCTCAGGAAATCTCGAAGATGCTTTCGGACTTCGCGGCCTGAGTGAGAGCGCGGTCGGCCAGATGGCTGGCAATCGCGTAGAACTGCGCAGCGAGTGGGGAATCGGGGCCCGCGAGCGCGACAGGGAGTCCGGTATCACCGCCATGGCGAATCTCGGGGACGAGTTCGACAGAGCCCAGGAACGGAGTGTTGAACTGCCGCGCCGTCCGCTCCGCCCCACCGCGCGAGAAGATGTCGATCTCGTGATGGCAATGCGGGCAGGTGAAGTGCGACATGTT
The DNA here is from genome assembly GCA_030041515.1 of Acidobacteriaceae bacterium. Classification (GTDB taxonomy): domain Bacteria; phylum Acidobacteriota; class Terriglobia; order Terriglobales; family Acidobacteriaceae; genus Palsa-343. Next base: position 39,942 of record JASHNS010000033.1, read on the forward strand.
TTCGACGATCCCCAGCACCTCGACATTCACCTGATGAAACATCTCGAGCGCTTTCCGCGCGTCCTGGAGCGAGACGTCCGACGGAGTGGAGACAACGACCGCGCCGGTGAGTGGCACGGTCTGCACCAGTGAGATGACGACATCGCCCGTGCCAGGGGGCAGATCGATGAGCAGGATGTCCAGTTCGCCCCACTCCACCTGCTGGAGGAACTGGCGGATGATCTGGTGGAGCATGGGGCCGCGCATGACCAGCGGCTTGTCGCCCGGCGAAATGAATCCGATGGAGATGACTTTGACGCCATGCGCGACGTTGGGTTCGATCTGGTTATTCTCGAGCACGCGCGGCTGACGCGTGGTACCGAGCATCAGCGGCACGTTGGGGCCGTAAATGTCCGCATCGATGAGCCCCACGCGGTGGCCGAGCTTCGCGAGGGCGATGGCGAGGTTGACCGCCAGCGTGGTCTTGCCGACGCCGCCCTTGCCGGACCCGATGGCAACGATGGATTTGACTCCAGGCAGTGCGACAGGAGGCGGTGGAGTGGATGGGTGTGCCATAAATACAGGGTATAGGGTTTAGCGGATAGGGTGTAGGGTAGCCGACGAGTCAGCAAGTGAGCGAGGTGGCGAAACCACCATCAGGGCCTGATCGGTGTCGCGGGATCGAATTTGGGAATGCGGCGGCGACGCGCTTCTGCTTCACGGATTTCGCGACGGCGTCCGGCATCTTCGTAGCGGCGATTTTCTTCGTCGCCCTGCAGGTCCAGAGGCGGGACGGGGACGCGGCGTCCCTGCGGGTCGATGGCGACGAACGTGAGGTACGCGGAAGCAACGTGGCGATGGATGCCGGCCAGCGTGTTTTCCACCCAAACTTTCACGCCCACTTCCATCGAAGTGCGGAAGGCGCGGTTAATCGAAGATTTGAGGATGAGCAGATCGCCGACGTGGACCGGCGCGATGAAGTCGATGTGCTCCATCGAGGCGGTGACGACGTGGCTGCGCGCGTGACGAAAGGCGGCCATGGCGCCAACCAGATCGATGAAGTTCATCAGACGGCCGCCGAGCAGATTGCCCAGGGTGTTCGTGTCGTTGGGCAGGATCAGTTCGGTCATCTCCGACTGCGATTCGCTGACGGTGCGCGGCGGCAGCGCGGGGCCGGTGGTCTTAATATCCATAAGGCTAGGGTACAGGGGTTACGGTCCAGGGGATAGCAGACAGGAATCAGGGAACAGTAGTCAGGAATTTTTGCCGTGGCGGCGGTGTGTGGGGAATGATGGTGACAGGAGATGAAAAGAGGGAATGGATAAGGTAGCAAGCCTCAAAGAAATTCTGGAGCAGGATCCGAAGAACGCATTTGCGCGGTATGGGCTGGCGATGGAATTCGCCGGGCGCGGCGAGACCGAGACTGCGCTCGCGGAGTTCGGCCGGCTGCTCGCGGACCATCCCGAATACACCGCAGGCTATTTCATGGCTGCGCAGACGCTGGCGAAGGCGCGGCGCACGGCGGAGGCGAAAGGGCGATTGAATGAGGGCATTGCGGTCGCGCGAAAAAGCGGAAATCAGCACGCGGCCAGGGAAATGCAGGCGATGCTTGAGGACCTGGAGATGGCGGAATAGATCATGCCCGGCTGGACGCCTGCTCAGAACAGGCTGAGCGGGATCGAATTGGCGAGTGCGCGGTAGCCGGCGGGATTGGGATGCAGATGGTCGCCGGAATCCCATGCGGGGTTCAGGCGCTCGGGATCCACCGGATCGGCGATGACCCTGTTGAAATCGAACACCGCGTCGAAATGGCCCGGAGCGCGAATCCAGGCGTTGATCGCGTTGAGATCGGCGAGCGTGCCGGCGCCGGGGTGGTAAAAGCCAGATCCGCCAAAGGGCGTGATCGTCGCGCCGATCACTGCGATGCCGTGCGCATGCGCCCGCAGAATGATCTGCCGATACGCGCCAAGGATGCGCTGCACGAGCTCCTGATGCGCCGCAGGCGGTACCGGCCCATGGATGGTGAGCCCACCCAGATCGTTCACTCCCTCGAAAACAATCACCCACCGGACGCCGGTTTGGGCCAGCACATCGCGATCGAAGCGTGCCAGCGTGTTGGGGCCGAGGCACTGCGTGAGCAGGCAGTTGCCGCCGATTCCCTGGTTCAGCACAGAGATCGTGCGCGTGCCGGAGGAGGCCTCGAGGCGCGCGGCCAGGTCGTCGGTCCAGCGATCGTTGCCGTTTGTGGTCGTGGCGTGTCCGTCGGTGATGGAGTCGCCGAGTGCCACGATGGCGCCGGCGCCGGACGGAGACAGCACGTCCACGCCAGAGAGTTGATACCAGTGATCGACCGTACGGGCGCCCGGCAGGGAAGAAGCGGATACCTGGTTTCCGTGAACGTAGTACGAGGTCGCGCGCGAGCCGGGATGGCCGGTTTCGCGAGTCGGCGGCTCCGTGAAGTAAATCGTGATGGCCACGCTCGAGAGCGCAGGCATTTCCAGATGGACTGGATCGGAAATGTATTCCGCGCCGGCAGGAACCACCACGGATGGCGAGCCGTTGAAAGTAACGGCGCGATCTGTTGCCGGATCGATGGCGGAAGATGAGCCCGCCGTGAGCGCGCGGGCAATGTGGACCGCTGTGAACTCCAGTGGTGTTGTGCCGAATGCGTTGGAGAGATGCACGCGGAAGGTGTCACCGCCGATGGAGAGGTGCACGATCTGGCGGAGCGTGGCGTCGCGCAGCGCATGCGGCGGAAGGGAATTGGCCGGCTCAGGAATCTGCTGCGACGCGGCCCAGGTGCCGACCCAGATGGGTTGCACAGGACCTTGCGCGATGAGACGGGTGACGCAAACGACAAAAACCAGAATGGCCATGAAGGCGGGGAAAATGGTCTTTGCGGATTTCATAGCGAATCAACTAGTCTGGGTTCCGAACTAAATCGCTTTTCGGAACGAAGGATATCACCGATGATGACACGTCTGCGCTTCGTGCAGTCCTCGTTGAGAATGTCTCTCGCAGCTCTCTGCTTCGCCCCGCTCGTGACCGCGAATGTGCCGGCGCAGGCCCGCACCCCGGCTGCGCAGGAGGCTTTGCCGCCGCCGGTCGCATTCACGGCGGATCAGGCGCATGCGTATGCGATGAAGCAACTGGGCATTGAGGCGCTGCGGCCCGGGCCGAGCGGCGATCCCAACGCGCCGGATCACGCGAATTACGACGAGTCCCGGGCGAATCCCTATCCAAACGTGCCCGACGCGCTGACTCTGAACGATGGGCAGAAGGTGACCACCGCGCAGCAGTGGTGGACGGAGCGGCGTCCGCAGATTGTCCACGATTACGAAGAGTACGTCTACGGCTTTGTGCCGAAGAACGTGCCCAGGGTGACCTGGACGGTGGTTGCGAGCGAGAAAGAGTATGTCGGCTTCCATCAGGTGATGGCGACCGAACTGAACGGGCATGTCGACAACCGCGCGTATCCGCTGATCAAGGTGAATTTGCGGATGACGCTGGTGACGCCGGCTGATGGGAAGGGGCCGGTCCCGGTGCTGATCATGTTCGGGCCCAGTGGATTTCCGAATCCGGTGCAGCCCTCCGCGGACGAGCTGGAGAAGATCAACACCGCGATGAAGGCGCTGCTGGTCAGGCAGGACCCGTCGCTGGGGCCGGTGATGGCATCGCATCCGGCGTGGCAGCCGATTCCAGCCAGGCCCTTCGAGTTTCCGCAGCTGAACGCCGATGGGGGCCTGCCGAGCACCTGGGAGCTGATCGCCGCAGGGTGGGGCTACGCGATGCTCGATCCGCAGAGTGCGCAGCCGGACAACGCGGAGGGTCTGACGCAGGGCATCATCGGCCTGGTGAACCATGGTCAGCCGCGGAAGCCGGATCAATGGGGCGCACTGCGTGCCTGGGGATGGGCCGCCAGCCAGGGCTTGAATTACCTTGAAACGAATCCCGCGGTGAATGGGAAGGAAGTCGGCATCGAGGGCGTCTCCCGGTACGGCAAGGCCGCGCTCGTGACCATGGCCTTCGATCAGCGATTTACCATGGTGCTGGTGGGATCGTCGGGCAAAGGTGGTGCGACGCTGTTGCGCAGGAATTTCGGCGAGTCGGTCTACAACCTGACGGGCGGCGAGTACTACTGGATGGACGACAACTTCCTGAAGTATGGCGCGTCGAAGGCATCGTTCGGCAGCATGAACCCGGGCGACATTCCTGTGGACTCGAACGAACTCATCGCACTCTGCGCGCCGCGGCTCACGTTCATCAGCTACGGGATTCCGGCGAAGGGCGATGCGCAGTGGCTGGACCATCGCGGGAGCTGGATGGCGACAGTGGCCGCCAGTCCTGTGTGGACTCTGCTGGGCGCGCCCGGATTAAGCACGAAGAACCTCGATTACAAAACGGCGCCCATGCCCGCGGTGAACGATGGTCTCCTTGGCGGCAAGCTGGCGTGGCGACAGGACGATGGCGGCCACACCGACGCTCCCAACATGATTTATTTCATCAGGTGGGTCGACAAGTTGATTGGCTATCCGTTCAGCAGCTGAGGGATAGCTCAAAAGCGGTCAGCTAAAAAGCGGGGAGCTGAACGACGGGCAGCGAGACTCGTGATGGAAAGGGCTTCCCGGCGCCGTTGCGGCTCTCGTGCAGGAAACCTGCGGCACGAGCATAATGACGTAGATGAGGATTCCCCTTTTCCCCCTGGATACGGTGCTGTTTCCCGGGGCGGCGCTGCCGCTGCACATCTTCGAAGATCGATACCGCGAGATGATCGGGGAGTGCCTCGCCGAGAAGAAGGATTTCGGCGTAGTGCGCGGCGAGATCGACCGAGTGGCGGTGATTGGATGCTCGGCGAGTATCGTGCGCGTCATCGAACGGTACGCCGATGGCCGCATGGACATCCTGTGCGAGGGAGTGCGCCGCTTCGAGATCGATGGCCTGGACGATTCACGCAGCTTTTTGCAGGCCGACGTGGAGTTTTTCGACGACGAGGGCCAGGGCTCGACGCGGGGCGAGCGCGAAGAATGCGCGGCGCTGCACTTTGCCACGCTGCATCTGGCAGGAATCGATACGTCCGTCACGCAGGTGGACCTGAACGGGCCCGTGGCTTTTCAGCTTGCCGACGCGCTGCCGTCAGATTTGGGTTTCAAGCAGCAACTGCTGGTCAGCCGGTCCGACGCCGATCGAACCGCACGATTGCTGGATTTTTATCAGGAGATGCTGCCGCGGTTGCGAGGTATGGCCGGCGAGATGCCGAACTGAAAGGCAGGACGCAGGGCACCGGTTCGGAAACAGCGGCATTGTCCGGCCTGCTGGTGTTCGGCAAAGAGCGAACGCAGGACCAACGCCCTTCCGCAAAAGAGAGGGGCGGGGAATCGGCCGGGGCGGCTGCCCCGTCCAAAACAAAGCGAGAACGCAAGGAGCCAGGATGGCAACTCGAGAGATGCAAAAGCCCGGGCAGAAGACAGGCGCCGCACATTTGCCCCAGAAGCTGGGAGAGTTGAGCGCCAGCCGGGAGTGGAACGAGGCGCGGCTGCGCACACGCACGGTGAAGGACGAATTGCGGGAGAACCTGATTGCGCGCCTGAAGGCCAAAGCGACGATCTTCCCGGGCATTATCGGATACGAAGACACCGTGGTGCCGCAGATTGTGAACGCGGTGCTGTCGCGCCAGAACTTCATCCTGCTGGGGCTGCGCGGGCAGGCGAAAAGCCGAATCCTGCGCGAGTTGACGGGGCTGCTGGACGAGCATATGCCGTACGTCGCGGGCTGCGAGATCCGCGACAACCCCTGGGCCCCGCTGTGCCGGCGCTGCCGCGATCTGATTGTGGAGTACGGCGACGCGACGCCGCTGGGCTGGATGAGCCGCGAGGAACGTTACGTGGAAAAGCTGGCCACGCCTGACGTGACGGTGGCGGACCTGATCGGCGATCTTGATCCCATCAAGGCGGCGAAAGGCGGCCACGATCTGGCCAGTGAAATGACGATGCACTACGGGCTGCTGCCCCGGGCGAACCGCGGCATCTTCGCCGTGAACGAGTTGCCCGATCTCGCCGGCAAAATTCAGGTCGCGCTCTTCAACATCATGCAGGAAGGCGATGTCCAGATTAAGGGCTATCCGGTGCGGCTGGAGTTGGACGTGGCCCTGGTCTTCAGCGCCAATCCCGAGGACTACACGGCGCGCGGCAAGATCGTCACGCCGCTGAAGGATCGCATTGGCTCGGAGATTCGCACGCATTATCCCGAGACGCTGGAAGAGGGAATTGCGATCACCACGCAGGAAGCGTGGACGGATCGCGATTCCGGCGCTGTTGCGGTGCCGCAATATTTGCGCGAGGTGATCGAGCAGGTGGCCTTCACGGCGCGGGAGGACAAGAAGGTGGACAAGCGCAGCGGCGTCAGCCAGCGGCTCCCTATTGCGACGCTGGAACTGGCGGTGAGCAACGCGGAGCGCCGGGCTCTGCTGCACGGCGAGAGCCGCGTGGCCCCGCGCGTGGGCGATCTGTATACGGCGCTGCCGGGCATTACTGGCAAGCTGGAGCTGGAATACGAAGGCGAGATGAAAGGCGCCGACACCGTGGTGCGCGACATCGTGCGCACGGCCATCGGCAAGGTCTGGGACCGGCATTTCGGCGAGCTGAAGACAGAGCAGATCGAGCAGTGGTTCAACCTGGGCGGAACGGTGAAGATCAGCGA
>JASHNS010000034.1 GCA_030041515.1 Acidobacteriaceae bacterium
CGTGCTGGCCGGCGAGGTGAAGGACCTGCTGCTGCTGGACGTAACGCCGCTGACGCTGTCGATTGAGACGCTGGGCGGCGTGGCTACGCCGATGATCCCGCGCAACACCACGATCCCGACGAAGAAGACGGAGACGTTTTCGACGGCGGCCGACAGCCAGACGGAAGTCGAGGTTCACGTGCTGCAGGGCGAGCGGCCCATGGCGGCGCAGAACCGGACGCTGGGTAAGTTCAAGCTGAGCGGCATTCCTCCGGCGCCGCGTGGGATCCCGCAGATCGAGGTGACATTCGACATCGATGCCAACGGCATCCTGAACGTGACCGCCAAGGATAACGCCACCGGCAAGGACCAGAAAATCACCATTACTTCCTCCTCCGGCCTCAGCAAGGAAGAAGTGGAGCGGATGGCGAAGGAAGCCGAAGCGCACTCCGCTGAGGACAAGCAGAAGCGCGACGAGATCGAGGCTCGCAACCAGCTCGACGGCCTCGTCTACAACATGGAGAAGATGCTGAAGGAGAGCGGCGACAAAGTCAGCGGCCCGGAGAAGGCCGAGGTTGAGTCGGCGCTGGCCGAGGCGAAGAAGACGCTGGAAGGAACGCCGAGCCCGGCCGAGATGAACGCGGCACGGGAGAAGCTGACGGCAGCCTCCCACAAGCTGGCCGAGGCTATGTACAAAGCCAACGCGGCGAACCCCGCAGGCGCGGGCGTTCCGCCGACCGATGGCGCAGCAGCGGCCGAGGGCACGACCGAACAGAAGAAAGACGAGGCCGTGATCGATGCCGAGTACGTGGACGTGGAGGACAAGAAATAGCAGTCAGCGGCCGGCTTCCAGCCGTCAGCAAGGCTCACGGGGCGTTCCGCGAGGAACGCCCTAGCTTTAGGTTGGAGACGCAATTGAGGGATGCAAAGATGAGCAACAAAATGTGGAAGTGCGAGCAATTGCGTGCGGGTAAAGTCACGAACAGGGTTTTGTTTGACACCGAAAAGCAGGCCAGTGCCTTCGCCTCGAAGATGCAGGAGCTTGAGCCGGACCTCTTCTGGCGAGTTGAGGCTGTTGAGGCATGGAGGGTGTGGAACTGATTTTGGGCCGCGCTTTTGCGCCGACTGGAATTAGTCTGTCATGAGACAACATGCCACCGACCCAGCACAAAGACTATTACGCAACGCTTGGGGTGAAGAAGGCGGCCACGCCGGAAGAGATTCGCAAGGCCTTCCGCAAGCTGGCGCGCAAATATCATCCCGACGTGAATCCGGGCGATAAGAAGGCTGAGGAGAAGTTTAAGGAGATCTCCGAGGCCAACGACATTCTTTCCGACGACAAGAAGCGGAAGATCTACGACCAGTTCGGGTTCTACTCCGACCAGATCGACCCGGCGGCGGCTGAGGCGGCGGCACGCGCGGGAGCGGGCCGCGGCGCGGGCCAGGGGCAGGGTGTGCCCTTCGATTTCGGCGGCTTTGATTTCTCAGAAGAGGCTGCGCCGGGAGCGGGCGGCTCCGGATGGGGCAGCTTCCGCGACATCTTCTCCGGCATGTTCAACCGCGAGCGACAGCCGGAGCAGGGGCCGCACCCCGGCACGGATCTTGAATATCAGGTGAACGTGGACTTTTGGACGGCGATCCGCGGCGGCACGGCGCGGCTGCAGATCCAGCGCCAGGAAGTTTGCCCGACGTGCCACGGGCGGGCCTCGACGGGCGGCGCCCAGCAATGCCCCGAGTGCCATGGCACCGGACAGGTGACGCAGATGGGCGGCCGGATGAAGTTCAACATCGCCTGCCCGCGATGCGGCGGCACCGGGAAGGTGCAGCACGCTTGCCCAACCTGCCACGGAGAAGGAACGGTCTACCGTACGGAGCCGCTGGAGTTCCGCATCAAGCCGGGCACGCGCGATGGGCAGCGCATCCGGCTGGCCGGCAAGGGCAACGCCGGGGTCAACGGCGGAGCGGCGGGCGACCTTTATCTCATCATCCGCACGGGCACGCACCCGGTCTTCACGCGCCAGGGCGACGACATTCTGCTGACCATTCCGGTGACGGTCTCGGAAGCGGCGCTGGGGGGACGGATTGAGGTGCCGACGATCGATGGGCGGGCGCAGTTGCGTATTCCTCCAGGGACGCAAAGCGGGCAGAAGCTGCGCATGCGCGAGCGCGGCGTCTCGTCGGCGACGAAGGAGAGCGTGCGCGGCGACCAGATTGTCACGGTAGAAGTGGCGGTCCCGCAGGTACGTGACGAGCGGTCGCGGGAAATCCTGCGGGAATTTGCGCGGCTGAATCCGGACGATCCGCGCGACGCGCTGTGGGCGAAGGTATAACGATGCTGGCGCTCGAAACCGCGCGACTGAGATTGCGCGAGATGACTCCTCAGGACGCATCCGCACTGCATGCAGTGTGGGGCAATGCGAAGACCATGCGCTGGTATCCGCGGGCGCTCACCCCCGAGGAGGTGGATGGGTGGATTACGCGACAGATGGAGCGATACCCTTCGGGAACGGGGTTACTGGCCATCGTGCTGAAGGTGACAGGCGAAGTGATTGGCGATTGCGGCCCGGTTTGGCAGGAGATCGATGGGCCAACCGAGCTGGAAATTGGCTATCACGTGCGGCGTGACTGCTGGAATCGGGGGTTTGCGACAGAGGCCGCGGCTGCGGTGCGCGACTACGCGTTCGCTGAACTCGACTGCGACCACGTGATCTCGCTGATTCGTCCCGAGAATCTGCCGTCGCGGCGTGTAGCGGAGAAGAACGGGTTCACGGTCAACCGCATGGTTTTCTGGCGTGAGTACGACCACTGCGTCTACAGGCTGGACAAGGGAGCGGCGAGATGACGATCGAGGCCGACCGCAACCGCCATATTGCGACACAATTGATGAACGCGGCCATGACCTACGCGCGGCTGATTCTGCGCCGCTATGGAGAAATCGGACCGTTTGGCTTCTCGATGAGCCCGGAGGGGGAGATCGCTCGCGAGGTGCTGGAAATCCCGCGCTTGCCGCAGGATCCGGCGCGGCAATGGAAGCTTCTCGCCGAACACGCGGCGGAGCGTGCACGCAAAGGCAAGGTGCAGGCAATTGCGCTGGGCGCCGGTGTCAGCCTGAAGGAGCCCTCGGCGGAAGGTTACCTAGATGCAGTGGACATGACGATCGAAGTCAACCACGGCTACGCGATTCAGGTGACGGTACCCTACCGGATCTATGGTGGGCAGTTTTGGACGCTGATCCCGCGGCGCATCGCAATTGGGAAGCCCGGCATGGAGCAGGAAGTCATGAGCAGGCTGTTCCATTGAAAACGAGAGTTTCAGGGGACAAAGGATATGCCCACGAAACGTAAATCGAAAGGTGCGTACATGATCTCGGCGGTGGCGGAGATGTACGACATCCATCCGCAGACGCTGCGGCTTTACGAGCGCGAGGGGCTGCTGAAGCCGTCGCGCACCGAGGGCAATACGCGCCTGTACACCGATGAGGACCTGGAGCGGCTGGAGTTCATCCTGAACCTGGCGCGCGATCTGGGCGTGAACATCGCTGGCATCGCCATCATCCTGCAAATGCGCGAGCGCATGGAGGCGATGAACCGGCAGATGCAGGACTTCGTGGAATACGTGCGCAGCGAGATGCTTTCGCGGATGCAGAAGGTCAGCGAGCCGAGCGCGGCCATGGTGCCGCTGCGGCGGCCGGTCGTGGTTGCCGAAGAGAAAAGCCGGAAGTAGGCGCTGGCGTCATGCCCTCTTCTGGAACGGCTCGGCGTGGATGATGCCTGATCCCTCGCGAATGGTCAGAATCTGATCGGCCGGGATGTTCGTGAGGCGCGTGACCGCGCCGCTCGGCCAGTGAATCTCGATAATATTCGCCCGGGTCGACGATCCGAGCCCGAACGTGAGCACCAATTCACTGGCAGACAGGTAGCTCGAACCGCTGGTGAGCATCTGCTTCTGCGACGTGATGTTCGACTGCACCCAGACCACCGATCCGATACCGTCGCGATTCGATTTGGTTCCCACGAGCTTGATGCGGAGAGCGTGGTTGGTTGCGCCCTGATTCTCGAAGAGCTGCGCGGGACCACCATTCGTGGTGATCGCGATATCCGGAGCGCCGTCGTTGTTGATGTCGCCATACGCTGCGCCCCGATCCACGCGCGGCGCGTCGAAGGACGCTCCCATCTGCGCAGCGACATCCACGAAATTCTTCCCATCGAGGTTGCGGTAGAGGTGGGGCGGCTCCGCGTACTTTACGCGGCGCTGGATCATTTCGATGGCGGGATCGAGATGGCCGTCGGCAACGAAGATATCCGGCCAGCCATCGAGGTCGTAGTCGAAGAAGAAGCAGCCAAACCCAAGGGTAAGCAGGCTGGTGTGGCCAATCGCCGAGGTGGGCGCCTGGTCGACAAACAGACCGTTCTCCTGGTTCTGATAGAGCGCGATCATCTGGTTGGAGAAGTTGGTGATGACCAGGCTGGGGTAGCCGGATTGGTCATAGTCGGCGGCGGCGATGCCCATGCCGGCGCGCGCAACGCCGTCTTCGCTGTAGGCGATGCCCTCCGGGATGCCCTTCTCAGTAAACGTGCCGTTGCGGTTGTTGATGTAGAGCTTGTTGGGCTCGGTGTCGTTGCTCACCGCGATGTCGGGCCAGCCATCCTGATTGGCGTCAAGGATGGCGATGCCAAGGCTCTTCGAGGTCGGATCGTAGAGTCCGGCCTGCTTCGTTTCATTCGTGAATGTCCCATTACCGTTGTTGTGCCACAGCTCCAGCGACGCACCCTTGTAGGATTCCGGCGTGCAGTAGGACTTGTGCACGCCGTCCATGGTGCAGTAGAGGTCGGTCTGCGGCGACCACTGCACATAGTTCGCGACCAGCAGGTCGAGCCGGCCGTCCCGGTCGGTGTCCACCCAGGCAGCGCTGGTGCTCAGTCCACTCGTACCCGAGCTCGCCAGGCCGGCTTCCTTCGTCACGTCGGTGAACGTCCCGTTGCCGTTGTTGCGGAAGAGGTGGTTGCCACCGTAGGCGGTCACAAAGATGTCGTCGTTGCCGTTGTTAAGGTAATCCCCGACGGCGACGCCAAAGCCGTACATGGGAATGGCGAGCCCTGCCTGCTTCGTCACATCGGTAAAAGTGCCGTCGTGGTTGTTGCGGTAGAGCGCGGGCGTAGTCACGGCGCCGGGATGGCCGGGCCAGCGCGTGCCGTTCACGAAGAAGAGATCCTGCCAGCCGTCGTTGTTGTAGTCGATGAAGGCGACGCCGGGGCCCATCGTCTCCGGCAGGTATTTCTTGCCGAAGGCGCCGTTGTTGTGGACGAAGTGAATGCCGGCGGAGCGGGTGATGTCGGCAAAGTGAATGTGCTCCGGCAGAGCGACGGGGTTCGCAGTCGATCCGGCCACTGCGGCTAGAACAGTGAGCCCGGCCAGGGCGAGCACAGCGGCGGGAACGAGCGCGGCGCGGGAGGACCTCAACGGCCACCTCCCGATGCGGGCAGAAGAACGAGGTTCGGCTCAGGACCGCTGTTCGCGTTCGCTTCCGCGAGCGGGACAGAGTCATGCTCGTGAATGGGCTGGCGCTCCAGATTATCGAACGGGTGTTTGGCGCGGTAAGGCCCGGTGAGTGTCTGCGCCGCCTCGTCATCTTTGAAGCGCATGTACCGTTCCTCGTATGCCGCGGATTGCTGAGCGTCGCCGAGGCCGGTGTAGCAGAGCATCAGGTTGTAATTTGCTTCCAGATCTTCGGGATCGATCGCAATGGCTTTAAGGAACTGGTCGCGCGCCTCCCCGTACTGGCGCTCGAGGAAATACACGCGGCCGAGATCGTTGCGAACGACCCGGTCGTAGGGATACTGCAGGATCACGAGGCGCAGTTGCTCGATGGCTCCCGCATAGTCGCCCTGCTGGCGCAGCACGCGGCTCAGGAAGTAATGCGTGCGGGCGAGGTTGGGATCCAGCGCGAGCGCCCTATTGAGCACGACACTCGCGCCGGCCAGATTTCCTTCCTGGAGGCGCACGCGTCCGATATTCACCCACCCATCCGGATTCGCCGGGGCGCACTGCGTGGCACGATCAAAGGCCATCTCCGCAGCCTTCAGATCGCCCTGCAGCAGCAGCCCGATGCCATAGTCGTTCCACCGATGCCAGTCGGCTTTCTCAGTGACTGCCTGCGCGGCGGGCTGCGGCGAGCCGGGCGGGAGCACGGTCAGCTCCGCCCTGGACTGCGCCATCACGACAATCGGAAGGTTGGGAATGGCTTTGATCTTACCGGAGACATCCGCGGTGCTCGCGGTAAAGACCATCTTTCGGTCATCGTATCCTGGGGTTACATCGTGGGGCCCTGTGCTGACGAAGTTGCCGGCGAACGAAAACCGGGTGAGGATCCAGGGAAACTTGCGATAGTTCACCCGCGCTACCAGATGGACGTGCCCGCGCGCGTTCTTCGGGATCTGCAGCCGGAAATGGACGGTGTCTGCGGCGCCGGGCGGGATGAGGTGCACATAGACGGTTGCGCGATCAGCCCACGCATTGCGCTTGTCGGTAGCGTTGCCGTGCGCGTCGATGGCGAGCCCGCGATAGAACTCGGCGCTGGGATCGACGGGGCCCTTGCCATGGTCTTCTACCATGCCGCTCCAGAACAGGACTCTGCCCTGATCGTCGGTGGCCTTCAGTTCCACCCAGCAGTCGACGGCGTCTACCGTGCCGCCGGGGAAGAAATGCCCCACGCCGAGCGTGCGCACCACTACGTCGACGCGAGCCGTCTCACCGGGAACCACCTCACCCTCCACCCTATTGAGCGGAGCTGAGACAGGGGCCACGTTCACCTCGCCGGTCATGCCGGTGATCTGCTGCTCCGCCTCTTCGCCGACGGCGAACGTGGTGTTGGCCTGCATCGGCGAGGCAGCTGAGGCCTGGATCACCTGATTCCGGGTCATTTCCGGCGAAACAGCGAAAATGTCGACGCTGACCTTGTGATCCTGCAGAAATTTCTCGGTGTCGTCGAGCTGGGTTTTGTCCTTGTTCACGAAGGGCAGCGCGAAGTTGGCCGCGATGAAGCGATGCGAATGAATGAAGCCGTCGACTTCGCCCGCATCGTTCGAGCGCACCGGCGGCATGTGGCAGTCCACGCAGTTTTCAGGATGTGGCGGGTAATAGAAGGAGCGCGCACCGAATCCGGACACGCCGCTGGCTTGCCAGTTGTCGTAGTCGTTAAAGCCGCGGATCCAGCGATAGTGATCCACGGGCACGTCCAGATGCACTTTGTGGCACGCGGAGCAGAACTCGGCGGGATTGTTCTGCATGAAGGGCTTCATGAAGGTGCGCCGATGCGGCTCGGGATCCTCCTCAATCAAAAAGTCGATCAGCTTCCGCAGGTAAGGGTTCTTCGTGTCGACCAGTTTGAACAGTGCCGGATATTCGATGGTGTACGCCCCGTTGCCCATGGTGCTGCGCACCGCGCGAATGGAGTGACACACCATGCATCCGATACCGGCCTGCGCGGCGGGCGTAAAGATACGGTCTTTGATGGGCGTATTGAAGTTGCCCGGAAAGAACAGCGCCGCATCGTGGCAGCCAGCACAGAATTTTGAGGCCTGCACGCCGTCCACGTCCTGCATGTAGACGATCGCCTGACGGTACCACTGATTGTTGAACGACGAGTAGTGGTGGGCGGAGCTTTCCCACTCACGATAGATGTCAGCGTGGCACTGCTTGCATGCGGCGGAGTCGACGAAGTAATCCTCAGGAACCGTTTTGCCCGTGGAGGTTTCTGCGGAACTGGGGAAAAATTCGCTCTTCGGCCCCGCGCCTTCCTGATCCATGGAAGCCGGCGCGATGGACGGATTGCGGACCACATATGCGCGTTGCCACGGGACCGTGCGGACCCACCAGGCTCCTGCAGCAACAGCGGAAGCGAGAGCTACGCAGCAGGCCAGACGTGCAGAGGTGCGCAGCGGAGTTCCGCGCAACAGACACAGCCGCTCAGAGCGCCCAGCCCAGACGAACAGCAGCACTGCGCAGCCAAGAATGGAGACGATCTCATGCGTATAGAGAACCGGCCACATCGGCCGGCGCGCGCCGGTGAAAATGATAATGGCGCCGAGGGCCCCGCCGAGCAGCAATATCGCCCAGCCCAGTTTTTCCCAGAAGTTGCGGCCTTGCATGAGTCGCGCCATCCAGGGCACACCCAGCACCAGAAACAGCGCGCCGGCGATGATGTGGAAGAGAACGACGGCTTCATACACGAGAGTGGCCGAAGGAAACGCGAACAGATAGATCGCGCTGCCGGCCAGGCTGAGGGCCCCAGCAATCAGGAATCGTCTCATGGACGCTTCTTCCAGCTCTCCCAAAATGATGACTGCGCGGATCCGGCGGCCTCTTTAGCGCTCAATCCGGCACGAGCATAGTAGCGGCCGGAGACGACGCCTGACATCCACCTTTGGATGGAGATCGCGCCGGCAAATCTCAGTTTTTCACCGTTGCGGTGCGAAGAAAGTCGTAGGTGCCGGTGGGATCCAGCTGGATGTTGGCGATGCGGCGATCGTGCACAACAACGGTGTCCATATACCAGAGGTTCAGGTCGGGCAGATCGCGTGCGGCGATCTGCTGAATGCGGTGATAATCACCGATCCTCTGCTGCCGATCACTGGTCAGCGCAGCGTCCGCGATCAGGCGGTCCATCTCCGGATCGGAATAGTAGCCGCGGTTCGCGCCGTGGGGCGGAAATGCACTCGTCCTCCAGATGTAGCGGAAGATGTCCGGGTTGGCGTTGCCGCCGATCCAGCGCGAGGGCGCCATCTGGAACGCGCCCCGGGTGAGATCGGCATAGAAGGTCGCGAATTCGTAGCTGCGCAGATCGACCGCGATCCCCACTTTCGCCAGCATGGCCTGGATGGCGACCGCCGTCAGGCGAACTTCTTCCTCGGCGTTCGAAATCTTCATGGTGATGTGGAAGCGCACGCCGTCGGAACCTCGACGATAGCCGGCCTGATCGAGCAGGGCGCTGGCCGCGGCCGGGTCGAAGGGGTAATGCCTGGTGTCGGCGGTCCAGGCCCAGTGCCCGGGGGGCAGCGTGCTTTCGGCCGGGCGCGCCTGGCCGCGATAGAGCGTCTGGATGAGCAGCGGCCGATTGATGGCCATGGCGATGGCGCGGCGTACGCGCACGTCTCTCAGGATTGGGTCACGCAGATTGAAGACGATGTAGTAGAGATTCGTGCCCGGGCCTTCGTCAACCGCGAGACGCGGATCGCGGCGCAAAACATCCACCATGTCCGGCGGCACCGCGTTGCTCTCCACGTCCGCTGAGCCTTTTTGCAGTTCCAGCGCGCGCGTGGTCGCATCCGGGACCACGGCGAAATCGAGCCGCGCAATGTGCGGCATCGATCCCCAGTAGTTGGGATTGCGCGCCAGAATCACATCGCGATCGACCTGCTGGCTGACAAAGACGAAGGGGCCGCTGCCAACAGGATGGCGCCAGAAGTCGCGACCGCTTCCGTAGGGCACAATGCCGATTGCGCCATCGCAGAGGTTGAAGAGCAGGGATGGGTCCGGCGTTTTGAGATGGAAGATGACCGTCGTGGGATCGGGAGCTTCGATGCTGGCGAGGCTGGTGTAGGAACCGGCCTTCACGCTGATCACCGTGCCGTTCATGATGGAATCGATCGTCCATTTCACATCGCGCGAGGTGAGCGGGCGGCCGTCGGAGAAGTGGACGCCGCTGCGCAGATGAAAGATCCAGGTGAGCGGGTCGGGGTTCGACCAGCTGGTGGCGAGGCCCGGCTGCAGGCCGAAGTGAGCATCTCGCCAGACCAGCGGATCGAAGATGAGGGCGTCGATGTGCTCGGCTTGCCCGTCGGTGCCGATGCGCGGGTCGAGGTTTGCCGGGCTGCTTTCGATCAGCATCGTCACCGTGCCTGGCGGCGGCTTGTGCGCGCTGCAGCCGCAAAGACAGAGCGCAGAGCTCAGAGCACAGAGCACTGCTAAAAATCGGCCGGCTCTAAGTGGAATGAGGCCCTGCATAATTGACTGATCCCAGAATAACGGGCCGCGCCGCGCCGGTGGCGGAGGGCACATTGCCGGGCCGATGGTGCCACGTTTGCCACGCGAGCAGCGCGAAGGCAACGGCTTCTTTGGCTTCGGCGGGGATGCCGGAGTCGTCGCTGGTCATGATGGTGCAGTCGACGGTCGCGAAGAAATCGCGCAGGCGGGCGATGAGAAATGCATTGCGAGCGCCGCCGCCGGAGAAGATGAAATCGACAGGAGCGGAGCCGGTCAGCGGAGCCACCCATCGGAGGACGGCGTCGGAAATGCTGACTGCCGTGAGCGCGGTGGCCGAGGCAATGGCGTCTTCGGGCTTGCGGCTGATTCTGCGGCAGGCAGCGAGGAAGCGCGCGGCGTATGCAGCGCCAAATTGCTCGCGCCCGGCGGATTTGGGTGGCGTTTTCTGAATGAATTCCTCTTTCAGAAATGGCAGCGCAGCAGAGCGGATGGGCAGGCCTCGTGAGGCAGTTTTGCCGCTGCGGTCGAACGGCTTACCGAATAGCTGCTGCATGAGCGCGTCAATGACCATATTGCCGGGACCGGTGTCGAAGGCCAGGATCTTGTCCTGCGCCGCGCCGGCGGGGATCGCAGTCACGTTCGCAATGCCGCCGATGTTCACCAGCACACGCGCCCGCTTCGGATGCGCATAGAAGACATAATCGAAGAGGGGCACCAAAGGCGCGCCCTGTCCGCCAGCAGCCATGTCGGCGGGCCGAAAATTCGAGACCACCGGCACGCCGATCTCGGCGGCCAGCAGCGCCGGCTCGCCCAGCTGCCACGTGCAGGCAAAGCGCCGGCCGGCATAGGGGGTTGCCACGCCCTGGTGGTAGAGCGTCTGGCCGTGGCAGCCGATCAGCGCTGGCTGAATCCCGGTGGCGTCGATCGTGGCGCGAACCGCCTCGGCATAGGCGAGCCCGAGCCTCCAGTTCAGACGCGCAAGCTCCGCGGTGGAAATGGACGCGGCGTTCATGGCGCGGAGAATGGCCTCGCGCAGGGTGCGCGAAAACGGAAAGGCGCGATGGGCCAGCAGCTCGATCTTCGTGCGCTGGGCACGCTCGGCAATGCGTACCAGAGACACGTTGATACCGTCGGCGGAGGTGCCGCTCATGAGGCCGGCAACGATCTGTGGGCGAGCAGGAGGCTGGGCGCGAGTCATTCCGGATGCGGGATGCTCTGATTTTATGTGCGATTCTGTTTTTTGGGTTACGCGGCGCCTTCAGGCTCTGGTTTCAATCCGCGCCACCGCTCGGGATCGGCGCTCTGCACAGGAGCTTCCGCGACTTCCTGGGCGAACGTCTTTACATCCTCGCAGAGGCGGTTCAGCCTCTCCTCTGAAGGTGTGTGGCGCCGCACTGGCTGCAGCCAACGCTTCTTGGAGCGATAGATTTTCCGCCATGCGCTGGCCACGGCTTCGGCAAAGGCCACGGAGCGCTCGCCCTCGCGCAGCAGCGTTTCGTACGCCCGCTCAATCAGGGCGGGATCGCGACAGACGGGAATCATCTGGATTCCGGCCAGCACGGCCTTGACGACCGCCTCTTCAATCGGCATCTGCGAGAGGATGCCGCCCATCTCCATGTCGTCGGAGACAATGATGCCCTTGAAGCGGACCTGACGGCGGAGGACGTTTGTCACCCAGTAGCGGGAGACCGTGGCAACCGCCGCGTCGCGGCCCGGCCACGGATAGGACGCGTGGGCAACCATGGCAAAGGGCAATTTTCCAGAAACGGCCAGCCAGGGAGCCAGATCCGTGCGCCACATCATGCGCGTCTGGCGGCGGATCACCGGCGTATCCTGGTGCGAATCGGCCGTGGCACCGCCGAGCCCGGGAAAATGCTTGCCGCAACCCAAAATTTCTTCCATGGCCAGGCCGGAAAGAAAGTAGCGGACGTAATCGATAACCCGCCAGGGTTCGGCGGCCACCGCGCGCGAGTGCATCACCGTTTTGGATTCCGGCAGAGCAAGATCGAGTACGGGAGCGAACACTGTGTTGAAGCCGAGAGTGCGGGCCTCGCGGGCAATCAACGATCCGTGCCGGCGATACAGATGCCTCCGGCCTGTGGCGAAAACCGCTGCAGCCGACGGAAGCGGGTGAATAATATCGCGGAAGCGGTCCACCAGACCGCCTTCTTCGTCCACACAACGGAAGAGCGGGACGGCGCCCAGGCGATCAGCATCGCGCAGCAGGGATGCCACCTGCCCGGCTCCTTCGATATTGCGCCGGAAAAGGACGACGCCTCCAGGACGGATCCGCTTGATCCAGGCCTGCTCGGCAGCGGTCAAAGAGGCGGACTGGAGGCCGACAATCAGCATTTGGCCAGCCTGTTCAGCCAAATGCACATGGCGGCGGCGCGGCATAAACACGCGCGCGCCGCGCCGGCCGTCGGACGCCGGAAGCCCGGTGGAGTGGGGGGGGATCGTCGTGGGTTTCGGACTCATGGCACTTCAGTGGCGGATCAGCTTTGTATCTCGGTTTTCAGCTCTTCGAGCAGGTTTAACGCTTGCAGTGGCGTCAGCCTATCGATATCCGTTTGCGCCAGGCGATCGAGGATGCGCTGCGAAAGCGGAGTAAAGATCGTTAGCTGAAGCGAGGGTGCGGTTTCCGCGGCCACGTTGTGCCGCTCGGAGCGCTCGTGCTGCTTCAGCACCTGACGGGCGCGCTGGATGACTGCCGGGGGCAGTCCGGCCAGGCGCGCAACATCGATCCCGTAACTACGATTCGCAGGCCCCTGTTCTATGCGATGCAAAAAAACGATCCCCTGGGGAGATTCGTTTGCTTCGACATGGAAGTTTTTCAGGCGGGGAAATTCCTCCGCCAGGAGCGTGAGTTCGTGGTAGTGCGTGGCAAAGAGGGCTCGCGCGCCAATCCGGCTCTGGAGGTGTTCGAGGGTCGCCCAGGCCAGCGCCAGGCCGTCGAAAGTGGATGTTCCCCGGCCCATCTCGTCCAGAAGGATCAGAGATTGCGGAGTCGCCGTGTTCAGGATGGTCGCCGTCTCGGTCATCTCCACCATGAAGGTGGAGCGTCCCCGGGCGAGGTTGTCGCTGGCGCCGATCCGCGTGTAGACGCGGTCTACAAGGCCGTAGATCATGCGCTGGGCGGGGACGAAGCTGCCCATTTGCGCCAGGATGACCAGCAGGGCAGTTTGCCGCAGGTACGTGGATTTCCCGCCCATGTTGGGGCCGGTGATGAGCAGCAGGCTGGGGTGGGAGCTGTTCTGGCTCGCGTCGAGAAACAGGTCGTTGGACACGAAGCGGCTTTCACCGGCTTCCTCCATCAGCCGTTCAATCACGGGATGCCGGCCGCCCACAATCTCCAGCATCGGCGCCGGATCGATGCGGGGACGCGTGTAGCTGCGCAGCGCGGCCAGATGGGCGAAGTTCGCGATCAGGTCGATCTCCGCGACTTCTGCGCTCGTGCGCCGGAGGCGGCCGGCGTTCTCCACCAGGCGTGAACGCAGCGCCCCAAAGATTCGCTTCTCGATTTCGACGCACCGCTCCTGCGCGGTCAGGACTTTCGTCTCGTACTCCTTCAGCTCGGGCGTGGTGAATCGCTCGGCGTTCACGAGGGTCTGCTTGCGCTCATAATCCGCAGGGACGCTGGCGAGATTGGCTTTGGTGATCTCAATGTAATAGCCGAAGACAGAATTGAACCGAACTTTGAGCGAGCCAATGCCGGTGCGCTTGCGCTCGCGGTCCTCGATGGCCGCGATCGAGGCACGGCCGCTGGAGCCGATGGATCGCAGATCGTCCAGTTCGGCGTCTACGCCAACGGCGATAACACCGCCCTCGGCCAGGGTGAGGGGTGGCTCCGGCACGAGCGTGGAACCGATAGCGGAGCAGAGTTCCTCCAGCGGATCGAGCATGGCGGAAATGCGTTCCCAGAACGGCGCGCGCAGCCCCCCGGCGGAGCGCTTCACGGCAGGCAGATGCCGCAGTGAAGACGCCAGGGCCAGCACATCCCGCGGACCGGCGCTGTCGAGGGAAATGCGCGCCAGCAGTCGATCGAGGTCGAGGATGCCGGAAAGCGCGCGACGCAATTCCTCCCGCCCGATCAGGTCTGCGCGCGCGGCGTCTACCGTCTCGTAACGCGACTCGATCGCAATGGGATCGAGCATGGGCCTCAGCAGAGAGGCGCGCAGCAGGCGCTTGCCCATGGGCGTGCAACAGGCGTCCATCGTGCGGAAGACCGTGGTTTCCGGCCCCGCGTCGAAGAAGAGCGGCTCCACCAGTTCCAGATTGCGCGCCGTCACCTGATCCAGATGGAGGTGTTCCGAGCGGTCGTAGAAGCGCAGCGAATCGACGTGCTGCGCTTCGGACTGCTGCGTGCTCCGGACGTAGTGAACGATAGCTCCGGCAGCCACAGCAGCGGCAGGATGACCAGCAAGACCGAAGCCTTCCAATCCGTGGCTGCCCAGTTGCCGCTCCAGCAATGGAATGGCGAAGTCGGGAGAGAAAGCAAAATCGTCGACCGGAGTGTGAGTTTTGATCTGCGTAGTCAGCGGCTCGAGCGCCATGCTGTCGGAGATGCCGGCGAAGGGACCGCGCGCCGCCGGAAAGATGAACTCGCTGGGAGCGAGTCGCAGCAGTTCGTCGAGGCACTGCGCCGCGGCGCCGGAGCCCTGAAATTCGGTGGCGCGAAAGTCGCCGGTGGAGAGATCGAGCCACGCCAGGCCGGCCGCCTCGCCGCCAAACTGCGCCGCGGCCAGATAATTGCTCTGCTCGGCGGCCAGCGAGGTATCGATCGCCGTGCCCGGCGACAGGACGCGCGTGACTTCGCGCCGAACGATCTTTTTCGCCAGCTTCGGGTCTTCCATCTGGTCGCAGATCGCGACGCGGAAGCCTTTGCGCAGGAGACGGGCGATGTAGTTTTCCGCAGCGTGGTAGGGGACACCGCACATCGGGACGTTGCGTTCTTTATCACGAGCGGTCAGCGTGATTTGCAGCTCGCGGGAGGCGGTTTTTGCGTCGTCGAAAAACAGCTCATAAAAGTCGCCGAGCCGGAAGAAAAGCAGGGCGTCGGGATGCTGGCGTTTGGCGGCCAGATATTGGCGCATCAGCGGGGTTTGTGATTCGATCGTTGCCTCGGCCACGGGAAGGCTCAGAATACAGGGAAGGCCGGAGGAAACCACCTGGATTTTCCAGCCCCTCCCGGACCACTGGAACCAGACAGGATGATAGGCTGGCGGGGAATGAACCTTCGAGCCATTGCCGCTCTGGGTTTGGCCGTAGCCGGTTTTGCCGTGCCGGCGCAGACAGCGCCCATGCGAATTTGGAAGGATCCTGCGCTGCATCTCAGCTTTTCCTATCCCGCCGAGTTGCAGGTCCGGGATCCCGCTTCCGTCGGTGGCGGCGGTTGCGCAATCGTCCTGCTGGCGCTGGGTCTGGGCACCGATCCGAATCAAGCCGTCGCCTCGGGTACCGCTCCCGCCTCTGATCGATGGGCGAGTCTGGAGCTTTCCGATATGGGTCCGGCCTGCATCCCTCAGAAGGTCCTGAAGAAGCCAAAAATGATGGATCAGATGATGTACGGGCTCACAGGGGGCGCCACGCAAACACTGGGGCTGATGCCGCTGGAGCAGCCTGTCGGATACCTGATCGAGGGGAATCACGCCTATGTGGCGGCAGCGCAGGGCGAGCCCGTCTCCACTGACGTGGTGCAGCCCGCCAACGGTGCTGAGGTCCTGGCAGTGATCGCCGTCCACGAAAACGATCACGTGTTGATTTGGCGCATGGCTTCGAACGACGCCAACCTTTTGAACCGGATGCTCGCCAGCCAGGTGGATTTTGGCGCCGGGACCCCCCAGGCGCTGTATCCCGGGCATATTGGGTAGCAGCTCGATGCCCGGGCCACGCCATTTCGCACCTGTGTGATGTTGCTCACATTCGGCGTCGCCGGGCCTCGGGATAATGGGGCTTCGGGTCCGGAACTCGGCAGTTTATTTATACTTTGAGTACCTCGGGTTCCGGCCCCTCCTCTACGCGTATGGTTCTCCTCTGGCTTCGAGTTGCGGCGGTTTTGTACGGGGTCGCCAGTTTGCTGGCTATCCCGGCCGTGCTCGGAAAGCGTCCGCGAGGGCACCGCTTTTGCCTGCCCTCAGCGCTGGCCGGCTGGTTTTTCCACCTGGTCGCCATGGTGGAAATGATGTCTGCGGCCCATCACCTCATTCCCGTGATGGCGGATGAGATTCTGTCGACCCTGGCGCTGCTGATTGTCGCGGTTTTTCTGCTGATCTTCTTCACCTGGCGGACAATTTCGTTCGGACTATTCGCTTTGCCGCTGGCGTTTCTGCTCACGGTGATTCCGGCCATCGGACCGGACCATTACACCTTTTCCTCGCCGCTGGTCCGCAACGGATGGATTGTCGTTCACGTCGTCCTGCTGCTGGCCGCCTACGCAGCGTTACTGTTCGCCATGCTGTCGAGCGTGCTGTATCTGGTGCAGGAGCGCCGGCTGAAGGACAAGCGCATGCCTGGATTTCTGACATGGCTGCCCCCGCTGGCCACGATGGACCAGATCACGCAGAGCACGCTGGTTCTCGGCTTCTGCTGCATGACAGCCGGGCTTTTTGCGGGGTCGCTGGTCGCGCAGGAGGACGTGGGTGCGCGGTATTTTGCCGATCCGAAGGTGCTCCTCTCTTTTGCGATCTGGGGCCTGTATGTCGGCATTCTGTTCATGCGGAGATCTTCGGGACTGCGCGGGCGGCGCGCGGCCTGGGTCACCTCAGGCGTTCTGGTGGCAATTGTTTTTGTTTGGGCTGCGAATCTGCTCGGCTCGGTGCATAGTTCTGCTCACAGGTTCGGTTTGAAATGAGATTCCTGGTCGCAGGCCTTAACCACAAGACGGCGCCCGTCGAACTGCGGGAGCGGCTGGCTATTGGGCCGGACATGCTGCCCGAGGTCACCATGGCGCTGCTGGCGGAGCCGGGCGTGACCGAGGCCATGATCCTTTCCACCTGCAACCGTGTGGAACTATTCGTCGCGCACAATGGCATGGAACCGGCATTGACGGAGTTCCTGGCGACGCGTTTCAGCGTCGATCACAACCTGCTCGTCCCGCACATCTACCTCCATCGCGACGAAGAAGCGGTGCGTCATCTGTTCCGTGTGGCCGCCAGCCTCGATTCGATGGTGGTGGGCGAGGCGCAGATTCTGGGGCAGGTGAAGAATTCCTGGAACGTGGCGCGGCAACTGGGCGCCGTGCGCGGCCCTATGAACCGTCTGGTTCAGGGCGCATTCTCAGCCGCCAAGCGCGTCCGGAGCGAAACCGAAATCGGCTCCTCCTCGGTCTCCATCGCGTCTGTCGGGGTGGATTTGGCGCGCCGCATCTTCGGTTCGCTCGAAGGCAAGCGAATTCTGCTGATCGGCGCGGGCAAGATGAGCGAGCTGGCCGCTCGCCATCTCATGCAGCACGGCGCCGATTCCCTGCTGGTCGCCAATCGTACGCAGGAACGCGCCGCGCGGCTTGCCCAACAATTTCTCGGCGAGGCCATCTACTTCGAAGATCTGCCTGCTCGCGCGCACGAAGCCGACATCATCATCACATCGACCGGCTCGACTGAGCACATCATCGGCATGGAGCAGGCGCAGGCCATCCTGCATCGCCGGCGCAACCGCCCCGTCTTCCTCATCGATATCGCCGTTCCGCGTGATGTCGATCCGCGGATCAATCGCCTCGAAGGCATCTTTTTATACGACATTGACGACCTGCAGCAGGTGGCGGCGGCCAACCTGGTCGACCGCGGAAAGGAAGCGGAACGCGCCGAGGCCATCATCGCCGAGGAAACCGAGCGATTCCATCGCCGCATCCGCGCGGTGGATATCACTCCGGTGCTCATGCACGTGCAATCGAAAACCGAAGAGATGCGCCAGGCAGAATTGCATCGTGCGCGGCGGCTGTTGCAGTCGCTGACCCCGGAGCAACAGGTTGCTGTGGATTCGCTCACGCGTGGGCTGATGAACAAGTTCCTGCACCTGCCCCTCCAGGCGCTCAAGACCGCGGCGCGCGAGGGCGATGCTTCGTCGCTGGAAGCCATCGGCAACGCTTTTGCCCGCGAGTGCGTGGCACACAAAGCCGAACAGGACGCTGAGCGCGAAGCGGAGAGGCAGGCCGAGACCCAGGCCGAACAACTCGACACGGACGTCGCAACCGGCGACGAAGCCGCAAAGAACTGACTCACGCTTACCCGAACGCGGTACGCTGATTCCTGATGTCCGATCCCGCCACCAACTCGTCGCCTGGTCACCGGCCGTTGCGCATCGGGTCGCGCGGCTCAAAGCTCGCGCTTTGGCAAGCGAACCACATTGCGGACTGCCTGCGCGCCGCAAGGCACGAAGTCACCATCGAGATCATCCGCACCCTCGGCGACGCCATGCAGCACGTGCCCTTTGCGCAGGTGGGAGACGCCGGCCGTGACGGTAAGGGCATGTTCACGAAGGAAATCGAGGAGGCGCTGCTCACGGGCCGCATCGATCTGGCTGTGCATAGCCTGAAGGATCTGCCCACCGAGTTGGCAGCGCCATTTGTGATCGCGGCGATTCCGGAGCGTGTCGATCCGCGCGATGCTTTCGTTTCGGTGAATTACCAGAATTTCGCCGCGCTGCCGCAGGGGGCGCGCATCGGCACCAGCAGCCTGCGGCGCCAGGCGCAGCTCCGTGCGGAGCGGCCCGATGTGCAGTGCCTGGAATTCCGCGGCAACGTCGATACGCGCCTGCGCAAGCTGGTCGAGGGCCAGGTAGACGCCATCATTCTCGCGTCCGCTGGCCTGGAACGGCTCGGGCTCACGCAATATCGCCGGGAATGTTTCTCTCCACTCGTGCTCTGCCCGGCTGCGGGTCAGGGCGCGCTGGCCATTGAGGCGCGGGCCAATGACGAACGTACTCTCGCTGCGCTGGAATTCCTGAATCACGAGCCCACTCGTTACGCCGTCACCGCAGAGCGAGCAGCGCTGGCCGCACTGGGGGGAGGCTGCCAGGTTCCCATCGGCATCCATTGCCTCCCCGCTGACGAAGGTTACAGCGTAGCCGCGGCCGTGGCCGCGCCGGATGGCTCGGAGGTCCTGCGGGTTGCGATGAATCGCCAAAGCGGCGATCCGCTGGCCCTGGGCCACAGGATCGCCGGGCACTTGCTGGAACAGGGCGCGCAACGTCTGCTGGAGATGGTCGCCCTGTCGCCCGGGGCCGCAGGAAGCGCAGCCGCACCATGAGTGCGCCAGCCATCACACGGGACCCGCAACCTCTGACAGGACGGCGCGTTTTGGTGACGCGAACGCGCCACCAGGCTGGCCGACTGGCTGAGGAACTGCGCGCCCGGGGCGCGGAAGTGCTCGAAGTGCCGGCCATCGAGATCGCGCCACCGGAGTCGTATGAGCCGCTGGACCAGGCTCTCCGGCACTTGTCACAGTATCAGTGGCTGATTGCGGCCAGCGTTAATGCCGTGGGCGCTCTGAGCGGACGCATTGAGGCACTCGGGCTAACGTCGAAGATTTGCGATCATCTTCGCGTCGCCGCGGTCGGCTCGGCAACCGCGCAGGCGTTGCGTGCACTGGGACTGCCCCCGGCCATTACACCCCCGGAATACGTGGCCGAATCACTGGTAGAGGCCATCAGTGCTCAGATGCGCGGGCAGCGTGTGCTGCTGGCGCGCGCAGCCGTAGCACGCGATGTGATTCCTGATGCCCTGCGGGCGCAGGGCACACTCGTGGATGTCGTCGATGCCTACCGCACAGTGATTCCCGCCGGTTCTGTGGCTGCCATCCGAACACTCTTTGGCAACGACAGCCGCCGTCTCGATGCCGCCACGTTCACCAGTTCCTCGACGGTCGTGAATTTTCTTGCTCTGCTGCGTGAAGCGGGCGTTGAAGCTCCCGCATCCCTGCATGCAATCTCAATTGGGCCCATCACCAGCCGCACTCTGCGCGAGCACGGTTGGGAACCCGCAGCTGAGGCCGCTCCGCACGACCTGGCTGGACTGGTGGCTGCCGTAGTGCAGTCACTCAGCGCGCACTGATGCGCTGTAGACTCTTAGCTCTATACACTGGGGTTCGTGGCGACTCCGCGCATTGGCATCCATTTGTCTACCTCTGGCGGCGTGTTTCGAGCGGCTGAGCGCGCGCATGAAATCGGCGCCAACACCTTTCAGATCTTTTCATCGAGCCCGCGCATGTGGCGCGCCGCGCGCCTGGAACCTTCCCACTGCGAGCAGATGCGCCGCCTGCGCCGCCAGTACGGCTGCGCTCCCCTGGTGATCCACGTTAGTTATCTTGTGAATCTCTGCAGTCAGTCCGAGACGGTGCGCGAAAAATCCGTGACCGCATTTCGCGCGGAAGTCGAGCGCGCCCTGGCTCTCGGCGCGGAATACCTCGTTCTGCATCCCGGCTCGTGGAAGGGGCTCACACGCGAATCGGGTCTTGCGCTTGCCGCGGACTCCATAGGGCGCGCTGTCGATCGTATCTCTTTCGATGACTGTGACTTTCGTGTCTTGATCGAGAACACCGCGGGCGCTGAATTTTCGCTGGGCGGCAGCTTTGGGCAGGTCGGTGAGCTGATCGAACGGCTGCGGGCCATCGTTCCGGTGGGCGCGTGCCTCGACACCTGTCACTGCCATGTTGCTGGCTACGACCTGCTGAGCGCAACCGGCTATGAGGAAACCGTTGCGTTGATCGGCAACACGATCGGACTCGACGCCGTCCGCGTCTGGCACATGAACGACGCCAAAGCTGCGCGCGGGTCTCGGCTGGATCGCCACGAGCACATCGGCCAGGGAACCATGGGACTCGAGCCATTTCGCCGGCTGCTCCAGGATGCACGCTTCGCACACTGCTCCTTCATCGCGGAGACGCCCGTGGATGAGCCGGAAGACGACCGGCGCAATGTTGCGACGATGCTGCGGCTGGCAGCGAGCTCCGAATCCAAACAAGCGCCGAAGCCGGTTCGCCGCAAGCGCTGATCCGAGCTCCGATCAGATCTGCGGAGACAGCGCAGTGGAATTCTGGGTTGACTGCGGCGGTGTTGAAGGCTGTGCCTTCGGCGCTCCGCTCGACGACGCGTTCGAAGATGAACCAGACGACGTCGACGCTCCGGCCGCGCCGCTCGGCGGTGGCGGCGGCGACGTGCCGGTTGCCGGGGCGCTGCTCGGCGGCGCCTCGGTGCTGGTGGCTGGCTTAGGCGGCTTTTTCTGATTTTGCTGCGACGCGCCTGGCGCCGGCGTGGCTTGGCCGGGGACGTAGGGAGGACGCGGAGAAGGCGTCGCCTGTCCTGGCGGAACAGGGAGTTCCCGAGCCGCCAGCGTAATCTGGTTCACAACGGAGGGATCATCGCGCAGCTTCACGTAGAGCTGGCCGCCCTGCGGGTGCGGAACGGGCAGCACAAATCCCGGGAAGCCGTCGGGCACCTGGACTGCGCCTGTAAACTCCGGGTTGGTGGCGACGGAGTCAACCAGGAACAGATTCGAGCCGCTGAGACGGCACTGCTGGCTCGCAGCTGCCGGGCACTTCAGATCATGGAGTGCCGGCAGACGCACCAGCGTCGCCAGCGCCTGCCAGTCCCCATTCGAGCCGCTGTCGACCACGCGGAATTTCAGCGGGCCGAATGCTGAGTCGCCAAAGGCCTTTGCCGGATCGAGCGTGGCGAGGGCCACCTGCCCGTTCTCCAGCGTCATGCCCCCGTTTGCCAGGCTCAGCGTTGTGGTGAATCCCTCGTCCTGCGTCGCTACTTCGATCTGCTCATTCATGCCGAAGCGCGTTGGCGACTGCGCGCGCAGCGAAAAGGTCAACACAGCATCCTGAGGCAGTTCGTCCTGTCCGGCCAGCTCGATGTTACTGTTGCTGCCGGCTGCCGAATCCTGCACGCTTTTTCCGATCAATTCCACACTCGGGCGCGGGGCGGCCACAGCAGCGACCACCGTCAGATCGCGACCGTCCTCCAGTTCGACCGTTGCGGTGCCCGTCTCACCTTGTTTCAGCTTCGCTGCGGAGGATGGATTCTTCGCGACCATGGCAATCTCGTCGCTGCTCAGAGATGAGCCTGACGCGCCAGGAATGAAGTTGACGCCGTCCAGCGTGAGGCTGGCAACCTCATCCAGGCGGCTGCCCTTGAGCACGCCCTGCGTGTCCCCGGCATGCAGAGTAAAGCTGGTCAGGTGGCCTGCTTCGGCGAAGGCATGCAGCGGCAGCGTCTGCGCGGTGACGGCGCCATACTGCTTCACCTCCAGGAGCATGGGACCCGGTTTGGCCGTTTGGAGCGGCAGGCTGACCTGCATCTGATCAGGACCCGTAATCTTCCATGCAGCTTTGATCTCTGTTCCTGCTGAATCTTTCAGCAGGACCGTGTCGACGCAACTTGCATCGTCAGCCGAGAGCTGAATCGTATCCAACTTACCCACAACGAGCGACTCACGATCCGCCGGCGCCAATTCCCAGTGCTGGCTATGGGTGTTCTGAAGACGAAATGTCGGCCCATCAAACCTCGCAAAGCCCCAGTCGCCTTCGAGCGACGCGTCGATCCTGGGGCCGAAATCGGTGGCGCTTACGTCCTTTGCCTCGAGCACCAGTCCGCCGCGTTCCGCATCGGGCCTGAGCGGCACGTCCAGGTATTTGCCGCTCTTCGTCCTGAGCCGCAGATTCAATCCATGCGCGTAGCCGGTGGAAAAGACCAGGGGGGCGCCGTCGACCGCCAGCACCAGCGAGTCCTTCTCCGCGCAGTAGTTCTGCTGCGCATCCACGGGATGCAGGGGGGGAGGCTGGGACGCTTCAACCGCGGGCAACGCTGTCACCAGCACCGACTTGGGATTGTGGAATGAAGGCGGCGTGTTCAGCATAAGGGCCAGCTGATCTCCCTGCTGTACCGCCAGCGCGGGAATGTATTGGTATTGAGCGGTCCGGAAACCATCGAGGATGCGCGCAATGTCCATCACCGAGCCCACGTAGGGGCTGTAAAAGCCGTAGTCGGCCTGGGGTGTGGAACTGAGTTGCATGGCAAGATCGCCTTCCGGGCCGGAGGTCACCGCCTGCACAATCGACTCACTGTGCCCGTCGCTCAGGATCATCGTGTCCTGCCCCTGCGTCAGGCAGGCGGCCTGCAGCTCCGGCATCTTCTGCAGGCAGTTGGGATCGATCTTCATGCCCAGGCTGCGGGCCAGCAGGGGCGTAGCCTGCGCGAGCTTCGCCGGGTCGCTCTGGTTGAGCGAGCGAATCGCCGCCAGATAAGCGTCCAGGCGGGTACGGTCCAGCATTGCCTGATTCAGATCCTGGGAGGAGCGGACAAAGGCGCCCGGCTGACCGCGCACCGCATTCACGAGGGTCCGATAATCTCCGCTGGTCTCCGGCGCGAGGAAAATGAGCACCTGCTGTGCACCGTCAGGCACGGTCACAGACAGACCCTTTTTGTTCGCGTCGCGGTCCCAGGTTTGCTGACGGAAAAACCACTTCGCGGGAGGCGGATTGGTGGATCCACGCAGGAAAGCCGCAACCATCAGATAGCGGGCCGACTGGCCCTCGGGCAGATCCGCGCGGATCCAGACGCGATCACCGGCCTGCAGGTTCGGAACTTCAGAGATCGGGAGGGTTTTCCCGCCGCGCGTCACCTTCACTTCGAGCGTGGGACCGCTCAGATCGAACGGAGCGGCAGCCCATGCGGCGGTAACCGCAGCCAAACACACCAGAGACACCAAAAACGCGCGAGACCATCGGATTGCCATACTAGTCACTATTTTAGGTGGGAAATGAGGGCCGAAACGGCGAAAAAAGGCCCGTTACCATTGACCCGGCTGAGCCCCCAAGGTTGCGGACAAGCGCGCTCCGAGCGGCCCGGGCAATCCTTTCCACATGTGGGCAATTTCTGCTGCCTCTGCCTGCGAAGAATTGCGCACCGAGCTTTTAAGCCCTTTGCAGTTGCGAATTTACAGGGATGGAAGAGCAACCATAGTTGCGGCGCATCGCCTCTTGATAAATGTTCGGGGGCTCTCTACGGCATCATTCACTGCTTTTCAGGAGTCCACCCCATGCAACGTCTCAGATCCTTTGCGGCCGCTTGTTGTGCCGTTGTTTTTGCATCCTTCTCCCTGCTACCCGCCTGCGCCCAAACCGTATGGACGAGCACTGCAACCCAGGGAATCTCCGCTGCGGAGCTCGTTTCGGCAGCGGATTACGGTCCACTGGCATCGAGTCAGTCCCTCACCGTGCGCGTTGTGCTCAAGCTCCAAAACCAGGCCGCGCTGAGCACTTACATCCGGGACACCAACGACCCCAGCAATCCGCTGTACGGACAGAGCCTCACGCCGGCGCAGTTTGCAGCCGCGTACGCGCCCCCATCCGCACAGGTGCAGCAGGTCGTGAGTTACCTCGAGGACGCCGGATTCAGCAACGTCGCCGTGGAGCCGAACAACCTGATGATCAGCGCCGACGGCACCGTGGCTCAGGCAGAAGCCGCGTTCAACACGCCGATCGAGCAGTTCAGTGAATTCGGCAATATTGTTTACGGGAACACTGCGACGGCGCAGGTGCCCGTGTCGCTGAGCGGCACCGTCGCCGCGGTGCTCGGGCTGAACAACATCGGCCAGATGAAGTCGACGCTGGTCACGAAATCGCAGGTGAGCGTGCCGCAGTACGATGTCAGCTACACGCCGCAGCAGATGCAGCTCGCGTATGGCGCCGCTGGTACGGCGACGGGGAGCAAAGCGACGATCGCCATCATGGCCGAGGGCAACGTTTCCGGCGTGATCACGGATTTGCGCGCCGAGGAGAAAGCCAATAACCTGCCGCAGGTGCCGGTCACAGTAGTGCCGGTTGGCATCGCCAGCACCGACACCTCCGGCTGGGATGAATGGGATCTCGACACACAATACTCGACGGGCATGGCGCAGACGGTCCAGCGCCTCTATATCTACGACACGACATCGCTGACCGACTCCGACCTGGCGCTTGAAATCAGCCGCTGGGCCACCGATGACAAAGCCAAAGCTGGCAGCGCCTCGCTGGGCGAGTGCGAAGCGTTTCCGTATCTGGACGGCTCCATGCTGGCCGATGACGAATCCTTTGCCGAGGGCGCTGCTCAGGGGCAGAGCTTCTTCGCCTCCACCGGGGACACGGGATCGTTCTGTCCAGTCGACGTGGGGGAGAACGGTGTTCCCGCCGGCGCGCCTATGGTGAACTACCCGGCAGCGTCGCAGTACGTGATGGCGGTGGGCGGAACGACGCTGCTGACAAACTCCGATGGCACGTACGATACCGAGACCGCGTGGTATGCGGGCGGCGGCGGTATCAGCCAGTTCGAGTATTCGCCGTATTGGCAGACGGCGGCGGCGGTTCCCAGCTCCGAGCTCGGCGACAAGGGCATTCCCGACATCGCGATGGATGCCGATCCCTACTCGGGCGCAAACATCTACTACAACGGCACGTGGGAAGGCGTAGGCGGCACGAGCCTGTCGTCGCCATTGGCGCTGGGCGTGTGGGCGCGGCTGATTTCGGAAAACCCGAAGCTGGGCTTTGCGCCGATCCGGTATTACGGTCTGTATGACGGGTCAACCACTCCAGGGTCGTATCCCAACGGCGGATTCCACGACATCATCGTTGGCGCCAATGGCTTCTATACCGCGTTGCCGGGCTGGGATTACACGACGGGCCTTGGCAGTCTTTGGGTAAGCGAGCTGGCGGCTGACCTGAAGAATTAGCACGAACCCGATGGCCGGGCCCGCGACACCGCGACCCGGCCCCAGCTTCATTGCGACGGCAGGATGATCCGGTACTCGCCGCTGACGTGCAACAAACTCATCAGGTAGAGCATGCCGTCGTAGTAGCGGCTGAATCCCGACGGAATCGGCTCGTTCCAGAGCGCCTCCGTGAAGAGGCGCGCCCTGGCATGATTCATCGCAGCGAGGCTGGCCACGGCGTTCGTACCAACCAGGCCGCCCGGATGGCCCTCCGGGGTGACGCCCGGACGGTTCGGAACTGGAATGGGCTGGCCGTCCAGCGTATACATCGGCCCATACGTTTCGACGCCCTGCGATGCAAAGAACTTCTGAATGCGGTCGCTTAGAACCTGTTCCGCGGGCGCCTTCCGCCACCACGACCAGTCCACGGACCAGTTCCTCTCGACGCGCCAGGCGTCATAGCCGAAATGTGAGTACTGATTGCCGAACCAACTCTTTGCTGGGGAGCCGTCAAAATTTGCGTAATCCGGGGCAAGGCCGGTCTTTGGATTGGCCGTCTCCACAAAGAACTCCCGGCTCTCGGTCGCCGCGCGCTCCCAGTACGCGCGATCCGCCGGCGGACCCCAGCGCGCGAACAGCTCATAAAACGCAGGAAGATGGTAGGAAGGGTCGGTGAACGGATTTGGCATGATCCCAGGCACGAACAGCACCAGCGGCGGATCCTGATTCATTTCCGGACCTACGCTGTACGGCCCGCGGGGACCGATGCCCGTGATCACTCGGCGGTGCACCATCGCGGTCAGCAGCTGCTCGGCCTTGGCGTGGTAATCGTAGATCCCGTGGCCGCCCGGCCATCGATTCCCCGCAAAGAGCAGCGCCATCGCAAAGAACTCCTCTCCATCGGGTGCGGGCGTTTGCGAGTTCGGCGTGCCGTCCGGCTTACACGACCACCTGAAGAACTCATAGCCCGGTGCCTTTGGGTCAGAGACATACATGTAGGTCATCACCCAGTTCCAAAGCGCATCGAAATCGGCCTTCCTGTCGAGCTGAACCGCGATCATCATCCCGTACGACATGCCTTCGGTGCGCACATCGTGGTGAGCCCAGTCGGTCAGGTACGCCAGAGGGCCATTGGCATTTTTGCCGGCCGGGAAAACCACCAACTGTGTCTGCGGATCGCCGTGGAACAGCTGATGATAGGCCGTCTCGATCTTCGCTCGGATGGCCGCTTCCGAGTGCCCATCCGCAAGGAACAGATCTGGATACCGCCCCGTCGCGAACGCGCCCGAGCCGTTATCGAAAACCACGGAAGGGGTGGGCAGCGCTGCGTTCTGAGCAACAAGCCGATGCGAGCTTGCCGGCACGCCGACCAGCATGAGAAATGTCACCGCCAGTTTCGCGCTTCCGATGCCCACCCGATTCCGCCTCCGCGCAGTACCCATTCAGAGTAGCTGCTCGCCGCGCGGAAAGAACAGTCGCCGCTTGCTTGCCTGTGCCGGCGAGCTCGCTGCACACTGGACCACGATGCGTTTTCCCCTGCTGCTTGCGCTCGCTGTACTTCCCGCCGTTTCCGCCCAGAACGTCTATGTTCGCGTCTCGCCGGCCGTGACTACGGGAATTCACGGCACAAACGCCTTCCCTACCATTCAGAACGCGCTCGACCATCATCCATGGCCTGCCCCTGGCGGACGCGTCATCATCGAAATCGCACCTGGCGTTTACCACGAACGCCTCGACATCACGCAGAACCATCCCAACATCACGCTGCTGGGCATGGGCCGTTCGCCCGCCGACGTCGTCATCACCAACAGCCTGAACGCGAAGCAGGCTGGCGGGACCTTTTTCACCGAAACGGTCGAAGTGGACGGCAGTGGCTTCGAAGCCGATAACGTGACGTTTGAGAACGCCGCCGGCGACACTGGCCAGGCGGTCGCAGTCGTGGTTCGCGCCGACCGCGCGGTCTTTAAGCACTGTCGCTTCCTTGGCTATCAGGACACGCTCTTTGCCGACTATGGCCGCCAGTATTACGTCGATTCGACCATTGAAGGGGCGGTCGATTTCCTCTTCGGCGATGCCGCCGCCGTCTTCGACCATGATGAACTGCGCGTCACCGGACCCGGCGCACTCACGGCTCAGTCACGCACCTCGCCCGAGCAAACAACGGGCTACGTCATCCTGAACAGCCGGGTCACCAGCGCGATCCCGGCCGGAAAGCGCCAACAGATCTGGCTCGGCCGGCCGTGGCGACCGTACTCCCGGGTTGTCTTCCTGCATACCTGGCTCCCTGCCGACGTGGCTTCTGAGGGCTGGAATAACTGGAGAGATCCGCGGAATGAGAAGACCTCCTGGTACGCTGAATACGCAGAGATCGGCCCCGGCGCCCGCCGTGCCGATCGCGCCTCGTGGTCGCACCGCCTCACCGCCGCGGAGGCAAAAGCCTTTGAGCCCCGCGTCTTTCTGGCCGGCTCCGATGACTGGGATCCGGTGGCGGAGGCAGCCAGGATGCCGTGAGTTCTCACCCGTGTTCGCTAAACACGGAATAACCCTATATTCATCAATTACTTAAGGTGACAGTATTCCGTGTGTTCGCTTCGCAAATTGCTCATTTAAAATGGCTTGATGGCTGGCATCTCGGGATCCTCGATCAGCCGCCCGGACAGTCCGGTCGAAGTTGGTGAATATTCCGGTTTCTGAGTTGCATCCAAAGAGAAACCCCTTTAAGATGCGTCAATTGCGGCTATGAAAACAGGTGGACTTCTGGAATCGGCGCCGGTAACGCGGCCCCACCCTGCGGGGGCGGGTGCGCGGGGCGGCACTGCGTCCGAAGACGGATCCGCTTCCCGGACCCCCCTCTCGAGCTATTACATCCGCTCCCGGATCGGGAAAATCTGCGTGGCGATCACGGGCGCGTCTCCCGCCGAGATGCTGCGCAATGCGGAAGAGATTTCGCGCGAGAACCATTTCGTCGAATTTCGCCTGGACTACCTCGCCAATCCGATTGCGGCGATTCCGAAGATCAAGCAGTTCCTCTACGAGAGAAGTGAGGTTACGGCGATCGCCACCTGCCGCCGCGCGGCTACGGGAGGCAAGTTCAAGGGCACCATCGCCGCGGAACTGGAGATCCTCGAAAAAGCCGCGCTGGCCGGTTGCCATCTGGTCGACCTGGAGTTGCAAACCGCGGAACACATGAAGCCGGCGCAGTTGCAGCGCCTGCGCTCACGAGGCGCCGCGCTCATCATCAGCTATCACGATTTTGAGAGCACGAAGGACCTGGATCGCGTCTTCGAGCGGATTCACCCGTTTCAGCCGGAATTCGCCAAGATCGTCTCGACCGCGAAGACCCTTGCCGACAACGTGACGATGATGCGCTTCCTCGACCGCCGGCGCGACGAGGCCAACCTGATCGGAATCTCGATGGGCGAGCAGGGAACAATCAGCCGCGTGCTGGGTCTGCGCGCGGGCAGCGTTTTTACGTTTGCCTCGGCGCATGCCGGCGAGGAAACCGGTCCGGGCCAGATTGACGCGCGCACACTGCGCGAGACCTGGCGTATCGACCAGATCGATGCTTCGACGAAGGTTTACGGCGTTGCCGGGAATCCCGTGCGGCACTCCCTTTCGCCGCTCATCCACAACATGGCGTTCCGGCGTGAGACGGTAAACGGCGTCTTTCTTCCGCTGCAGACCACGCGCATGAATGATCTGCTCACCCTGACGCGGGAGGTGCCGCTGCATGGTTTGGCCGTTACCATGCCCTTCAAGAGCGAAATCCTCAGGCATCTGGAGCGGACGGACGCAATCTCGGAGAAAATCGGCGCCTGCAATACGGTGGTCCGCGCGCAGGACGGCAAGTTGTACGGATTCAACACCGATGTGGCGGCCATTGTGCGACCGCTGGAGCGGCGCTTGCCGCTTTCCGGAGCGAAGATTCTGGTCCTGGGCGCTGGAGGCGCCGGACGCGCCGCGGCCTTCGGGCTCGCCGAAAAGCGCGCCGAGGTTTTCGTCTGCAATCGCACACCGGAAACGGCCAGGAAACTGGCACGCCAGGCGAAGGCAAAATTCATCCGGCGCGACCAGCTGGCCAAGTCGAATTTCGACGTGATTATCAATGCGACGCCCGTGGGCATGCGCAGCCTGAAGCCGGCCAGCCCGCTGGAGCCGAAGGAACTGAACACGCGTCTGGTGTTCGATCTGGTCTACAACCCCATCGATACGCCGTTGATCCGCATGGCCCGCGAGAAGGGTCTGCCCGTCGTGACTGGCGTGGAGATGTTCGTGCATCAGGGCGCCCGCCAATTCGAAATCTGGACCGGCAAGCCCGCTCCGGAAGAGGAGATGCTGCGCGTGGTGGTGCATGCACTGCGCCAGGACGCAAACGCGAACCGCACTTAGGCGCAGCTTTTCTGTCTGACCTGCCGATGCCTGGCCGCGCAGCCCCAGATCCGTTTCCTCAGAGCAGACTATTCCGCGCATGGCTGAGCTCGGCCATACCGAAGCGCCGATGCCACTGAGGGCGCGCGAATCCCGCCTGCTTCCTTTGCGGTTACTCCCAGGCTTCAATCTCCGGAAAATACTGGAGTCGGATGCTCTGTTTGACTATGATCGTGAGAAGTTCACGATGAATTCCCGCGTTGCTGAATCCGCGGTCGATCGGCTGATTGCTTTGGCGGAAGAAGAAAAGCAGGAAAGTCCGAAACCAGCGGAGGAGTTGCCTGAAAACCCGGTCTCTGCGGATGCTCCCCCATCCGAGCCTCCTCCAGCCGGAGCGATGGCGATGATGGCCGACCCGCTGCGCAATCTTGACGACAACGCCACGCTCAAGACCCTGCTCCAGTTCCGCATGCTGATGCCCTATCTGTCGCATATGGCGGGACAGGAACAGGATCCCGCCATGGGCAGCCTGACCACGGAACTCAAACAGAGCGTCGGGGATCTCCAGCTCACGCAGCGCGACCTGCGCATGACCGTCCAGGAGCAGCTCGTGCAGATGAAGCGCGTCGAGGAAGAGATGCACCGCATGCGCGAGGCGACGGAAAAGAATGCCTTCGAATCCGGGAATCTGGTTGAAGACATGAAGTCCACGTACTCCCTGCTGAAAAAGGCGGCCGGAGGGCTGGGTGTCGCGATCGCTGCGCTCATTGGCCTCGCTCTCTACCTGATGGTTCGGCTTCCGCATCTGCTTCACTGAGAGACGGGGGCAACGGATAGCCCTCTCCGCGACTCTCCCTGATAAGGAGGAGCGTATGGCCGAGCCGTTAAGGAATCCAGGACAACAACCGCGTGATGCCGATGAGGCGCATCGTGCGGCGGCAGAGCATCACAGCGAATCGCCAACCGAGGGGGTCGATCACGGCATGGAACGCGCGCCAACCGTCACCAGCCTGGGCGAGGACATTCGCGCGCACGCCAATCACCCCCACAAGGGCGATGTGGGACGCAAAGGAACGAACGAGGAAGTTTTCCAGGGATCGAAACAAAAAGAACTGCCCTGAGATGCATGCAGCGACGCCGGCTGCGAGCGTGGTTCACCAGAACCTCCTGGGATTCCCCGGCGTGCACAGGTTTTCCCCCGAACGCCGAGCTATACTGCGCGAAGAGAACCGTGGAGGTGAAGGGGTGTCAACGACCAGCCTGCAGGAACCGGAGCTGCCGATGACTGTGGACGATTTCAGTGCGCTCGAAGAGCGCGTATTGCGTGCTGTGGAACTCGTGAAGACAGAGCGAGCGGCCCGTGCAGAAGCCGAACAGACAGCGGAGCTCTTTCGCAAAGAAGCCGAGGAAAAATCGGCCGAGCTGCAGCACGTCCGTGAGCAGGTCCGTACGTTTGAGCGCGAGCGCGACCAGGTTCGCAAACGCGTGGAGAAGCTCCTGAAGCAGGTGGACGAGATCGCCTCCTGACCGCAATGGAAAACGAAGCGCAGGCTATCACCGTAGACATTTACGACCAGGCCTACCGTCTGCGTGGCAACGATCGCGCCTATGTGGAACGGTTGGCTGCGCTCGTCGATGGAAAGATGCGGGCGGTGGCCGCGCACGGTCGCACGGCAGACTCTCTGCGGGTCGCCGTGCTCGCCGCACTCAACATTGCGGACGAGTTGCTCCGCGTTCAGGAAAAATACGAGGCCGTGACCGGATCGCCGGAAAGCAAGGAATCTCTGCTCAACCGCGCTCACTCGCTCAGCGGCCTGCTGGACGAAGTGCTGGGTGAGGAGCGGAAGGCGGGTTAGACCGGCACATGGCGGCGGCTGGGCCACCAGCGATGCACGCGCCTTCGGTACTCCTCATAATCCGCGCCAAATTTGCGGCCCAGGGTCGGCTCTTCGTACAGAATCACGAACAGATGAAAGACCAGCAGGAGTCCCAGCGCGTAGGCCAGCAGCCACGCTGAGTCGTAGATCAAGGCAGTGCCTGCGAGCGCCATCGCCGCACCCTCATACATGGGATTGCGGACGAAGCGATAGGGTCCATGGACGACGAGGCGGCGAGGGGCGTCGAAGGGCGCGGGGGTGCCTTTGCCGAGCCGGATAAACGCCGCAACACACCACAAGGCGAGCGCCACCCCGAGCGAACAGACGACCGCGCCAGTAACCTGAGCCACGCCAAACGCCGCGGGGCGGTGGATCCCTGTGCGCGCCAGCACGCGAGCCGGTAGATAGACGAGCAGAAATCCGACGAAGAGCGTGGCGTACACCAGCGTTCGCATCACCAGGGACATACCTGCTCGCCTCCTCTGCCCGGCTGGAGTTTAGCCCCGCACCGCACTTAGATCAACGAGCATGAGTTCGGCGCATTCCGCATTGTTCGGAAAGGGGATAGTTCGCCCGCGAACAGAACCGAATTGCAAAGGCTCCCAAACTGACACTTCCGGAGCTTGCCAAATGCGAACCCTCCCGTTAGCATCCAGTGAAGAGACCGGTCTGCAAAGCAGGTGAGGACGGTCAACGCTGGATGAACCTACATTCATGCGAACAGGGAGCTCGACTCGACAATCGGCTCGGTGTGCAGTGTCCGCCAGTTCGGAATGCCTAAAGAGCCGCGGAGAGTTCCCACCGTCTTAGGACGGGTTCACCAGCGCATCGTCCCACGGCCCAGCGGGTCGGATCCTCTTCCCCACGCAGCCGGAAGCGGTTTTCTTGCGTGCATCCTCTCCTCTTCCATTTCGGCACCATTGCTATCCCCACGTACGGCGTACTCACGGCGGCAGGGCTCTTGGCCGCGCTTGGCATGCTCGCCCCTGAGGCGCGCCGATTGCGCCTGCGCCCGGGCAAGGTCTGGAATCTGGGACTGATCGCCATATTGGCCGCGCTCTTCGCAGCTCGCCTGCTGCTGGTGGCCACGCACTTTTCCATTTTTCGGGCGCACCCGTTCTGGATTCTGGGACTGGCCACAGTCCCGGGCGCCTGGATCGCTGTCGGTGGCGCGGCGGTTGGAGTGGCCGCGGCAGCGCTTTATGCTCTGGCTGAAGGCCTGCCTCTGCTCCGCACTGCGGATGCTGTGGCTCCGGCGGCCGCGCTCGCCTTTGCGATCAATCGCATTGGCGCGTTTTGCGCGGGCCTTGACTGGGGCACGCCGACGAGATTGCCTTGGGGAGTCACTTACCGCAGCGTGGTCGCGTACCTTTGGTATCAAACGCCGCGGGGGGTGGCGCTACATCCTGTGCAACTCTACGATGCCGCCGCTTCCGGCGCGATCTTCGCGCTGCTCCTCTTTTTGCCCCATCGCCGCGACGGCGAGACGGCTGGCGCGTGGCTCTTCCTGTATGGGATCTCCCGCTTTTTCCTCGAGTTCTTCCGCGGCAATGCCGAACACGTGCTGGGTGGAGCCCTGACCGTGACGCAACTGCTGGCCGTCGTCGGCGTGGTCGCCGGCGGCGCGCTCTGGCTGCGACGTGGGGCGCATCCCGCAGCGGTCTCGACTTGATCGCCGTTCAGGAAGGAGTTTTGCCGCATCCCATCTGCGGCGGTGTTCGTCAGCCATGAGACTTCCCCTTCTTCAGCGATGGCGCGCGCGGTATCAGCGCCTTCACCACGAGACCGGAGGCCGCCGCTGGTTTCCACATGTACCGCTCGCTCTGATGCTGATCGGCGGCGGTGCCTGGATCCTGCACGCTACGTTTGGCTGGGACTGGGCGCCCTACTTCCACTCGATGATTCGCGGAGACTTTCATCTCCAGCTGCGCCTGCTCCCGTCCGTGCTCATCGGCGGCGGTATGGAACTGATGGGTGTCGCGCTGCTGTGGCGCTCGCGGCTGGCGTGGGTGGTTGCGCTGCTGCTGGCTGTCGTCGCCGGGGTCAACACCGCCCTCACCGGCCGCACCCACGTCGACGTGCTGCTGGCGTATTTCACCCTGGTCGTGGCGCTCCTGCTGCTGGCGTGGCGCCATTTCGATCGCACCAGCCTGGCTGCGAGCACGCTGTTCGCCATTACGTCGGTAGTGATGCTGCTGCTGTACGCGACATTCGGCAGTTTCTATCTCGGCGGCGAATTTCATCCGCCTATCCATGACCTGGTTACCGCACTCTACTACTCGATGGTGACGATGAGCACGGTGGGATACGGCGATATTGTCCCGACCACTCCTGAGGCCCGTCTCTTCACGGTCTCAGTAATCGTGCTTGGCGTCGCCATCTTCGCTACCTCGCTCACCGCCGTCATCGCGCCGCTGGTCAGCCAGAGCCTGCAGCGCATCATCAACCGGAAAGGACCGGCCATGAAACGCGAAAACCATTTTGTCGTGATCGGCAACACGCCCCTGGCGGTGAATACCTGGCGCGAGCTCGCACGGCGCGGCCGGCCCGTGACGCGCGTCCTGCGCGAAGCTCCCGAAGAGACGCAAACCAAAGATGTAGACCTGGTCGTCGGCGACCCCAGCATGACCGAGACCCTGCGCGAAGCCGGCGCAGACAAGGCCGAGGCCGTTC
Source organism: Acidobacteriaceae bacterium (assembly GCA_030041515.1). Classification (GTDB taxonomy): domain Bacteria; phylum Acidobacteriota; class Terriglobia; order Terriglobales; family Acidobacteriaceae; genus Palsa-343. Next base: position 34,561 of record JASHNS010000034.1, read on the forward strand.
TGGCCATGATGGCTGATGACTCGGAGAACGCCTTCTGTGTACTCGCTGTGCGCGAACTGGGCTCCGCTACGCGCACGGTCGCCGCAGTGAACGACGCGCGGCATCTGAGCCGCGTGAAGCTCGTTCAGCCGGATGTCGTGATCGCCCCCCAGGTCCTCGGCGGAGAACTTACGGCCATGCTGCTCTCCGGCGAACAGGTGACGCCCGAGTTCGTCATGCAGCGCGTTTTTCAGCAAACGGACTCCCAGACCGGAGCGCAAAACCAGGCACCACACTCCGGCGACACCCCTTAAGGCAACTCAGCCTGCATATACTGGTCCGATGAAGTGGTGCTTTCTCCTTACCTTCCTGATGATGGCTTCCCTTCCCATGCATGCGCAGGTTCCACCGGGAATCCCGCAGCCCGTCTACCTGTGGCCGAATGGCGTGCCCGGTGCGCTGGGACACAGCGAGGCCGATCTCCCCCGGCTCTATCCATTTCTGCCAAAGACGCGCTCCACGAGCACCGCTGTCCTCGTGATTCCAGGTGGCGGATATCAGTTCGTCGCCATTGGCCATGAAGGCTTCCAGATCGCCCACTGGCTGAATGCGCAGGGCATCGCCGCATTTGTGCTTGACTATCGCGTGGCGCCCTATCAATATCCGGCGGAAATCGAGGATGGGGAGCGCGCTCTGCGCCTCGTTCGCGCTCATGCCGCGGAGTATGCGATCGACCCCGATCGCCTGGGCGTCTGGGGATTTTCCGCCGGTGGGCACCTTGCGTCGACGATCGGCACTCACTGCGACGACGATCCGGTACGGCTCGCAGCTCCTGATGCCGTCGACAAGCTCAGCTGCCATCCGGACTTCATGATTCTCGCCTATCCGGTCATCGGCATGACTCCTCCGGTCACGCACATGGGATCCCGCGAGAACCTGCTCGGGGCTCATCCGAACCCGCAGCTGGAACGCAACTTGTCGAATCAGTATCAGGTGACTGACAAGACCCCCCCAACATTCCTCTTCGCCACCAGCTTCGACCCCACCGTTCCCATCCAGAACAGTCTCGATTTCTACCGCGCGCTCCTCGATCATCACGTTCCGTCGGAGGCGCACTTTTACGATTACTCCAACCACGGCTGCGGACTCTGCGGATCGATTGAGCCGCTCTCCACCTGGCCGATGCTGCTGCGCAACTGGCTCGTCCAGTTAGGCTGGATCCCTCCAAATGCGCCGCCTCCTCCGCCGCCAGCGCCGAATGTCCCCGTGTGGGTTCCCGGCCTGCAGGGTCCTGGCGCACCGGCCACAGCGCCCCAATAACGTTGTCACTATGACAGGCACCTATTCAGTTCCGGCGGAAGCGGCAGGTCAGCGGCTGGATGCCTGGCTCGTGCGCCAGATCGAGGGCATCAGCCGCGTACGTGTGCAGCTTCTGCTCAGCCAGGACAAGGTCCGTCTCGATGGCAAATCGGCCAGGCCCTCCCTGCGCCTGCGCGGCGGCGAAACGGTCGAGGTCCTCGGCAATCCCGCGCCGCCCCCACTTAAAGCCTTCCCGGAAGACATTCCGCTGCAGGTAGTCTATGAAGACGATGATCTTTCAGTCATCGACAAGCCAGCCGGCATGATGGTTCACGCGGGTGCGGGGGCGGCCGATCAAGGCACTCTCGTGAATGCGCTGCTGCACCGGTATGAAGCGCTTTCCGGTGCCGGGGGCGAGTTGCGGCCTGGTATCGTGCATCGCCTCGATAAGCAAACCAGCGGCCTCATCATCGTCGCCCGCAACGACCCCGCGCACGCGCGCCTGGCTGCAATGTTCTCGGGCCGCCAGATTCGCAAGACTTACCTTGCGCTCGTCCACGGCGAGATGAAACACCCCGCAGGCACCATCAACGCGCCCATCGCCCGCGATCTGCAGCGGCGTACGCGCATGACGACCCGGCGTGAATCGGGCGCGCGCCACGCGGTTTCGCACTATACCGTGCAGCGCCGCATTCGCTCGCGATTTGGAGCATTTACGCTGGTTTCAGTGCGGATTGAAACCGGCCGAACACACCAGATCCGCGTACACCTTGCCTCGCTCGGCCACCCGGTCGTCGGGGACACACTGTACGGCGCGCCGGCGCGCATCACGGAGCCAGTTACAGGTGGCAAATCGGCGCCTCAACCAGAAACCCTCGCGCTCGATCGCAATTTCCTGCACGCGGCAGAGCTGGAATTCGCTCATCCCACCACCGGCAAGCCGTTGCACTTCCAGGTGCCGCTGCCGGGGGAGCTCGACCAGTTCCTGCGCGGCCTGGAGCAGCCAGCAGCCTGATGCCAGCGGCGCCCCTGCTTCGCGCCTACAGCCCGAAATAAATGCCGATGGTAGGTTCGGCAGTCTGGACAAAGGCCCCCGTCGCGGGAAAAAGCGACGCTGCCACGTCTGGATCCTTATACATCTCGCCACGGTACTGCAGGCGGATACCAGCGCGGTGCAAAATCTGCCAATCAACACCAGCGCCGTAGACATAGGCCGCCGTGACAACACTGGACAGGCTGAAATAGTTCTCGACCGGAGCGCTTCCCGCGCTCGATGGAATCGCCACCGTCACCTGGCCGTTATCGGGCGTGGCGAGCAGGGCGCCGATACCCAGTACGGCGAAGGGCCGCAGGTTCCCAACTTTCATCGAAGGCACCCAGTCCACGGAAAACGTCTGGTCAAAGGTTTGTACCGTCGTCGCCGCTGGCGTGAAACTGCAGGCCGGTGTGCACGGAAACCCCGGCGGCGTAAGCGGGGCTGTGGTCGACCACGTATCGTTGTGCGGACCTACGATCGAGTACGCGGCTTCAAAGCCCATCAGCGGACTGCTGACGTGCCGCAGTTCCACTGTGCCGCCATACCAGTTCGGCGTCGTATGCGTCACAAAGTTGCCGGTGGCGCTTTGCGTCAAAGCAAAAAAGCCGCTTAGCCCAAGGTCAGTTTCGCCATGGCCCTTTGGGTTGGCGGCAAGAGCGGGCAAAGCGAGCATGGCGAGCGTTGCACAGGCAAGCAGGGGACGAATTCGCATGAAGCCTCCACAAAGACTTTATAGGATTGTTCGTTGATTTTGAATTCAGCAATTGGACGTGCCGTATCGGGGTTGGTAACTTCAGAGTGCGGCGCAATTCCGGTGGGGAGCTGCCCGAAAATCGACAACAGGGGATCAAGCTCAATGAAGGTTCTCTATACGGCTGATGTGACGGCGGAGGGCGCGCGCCACGGGCATGTGCGCTCGTCCGACGGCCTGCTGGACCACGATTTGGCTCTGCCGCCGGGTATGGGCGGCAAGGGTGACAAAACCAATCCCGAGCAGCTCTTCGGCGCCGGTTATGCGGCCTGCTTCGGCGGCGCGGTGGAATTCATGGCGCAGCAGGCGAAGAAGCCCACCGGCACGGTCAGCGTGCGCGCGCGCGTTGGCGTCGGCCCGTTTGACGAGGGCAACGGTGAGGGATTCACCTTGCGGGTGGAACTGGACGTGACCATCCCCGAGCAGGATCAGAAGGGTGCGGAAGAACTGGCCGCAGCGGCGCATCGCGTGTGCCCGTATTCGAATGCGACCCGAGGCAACATTGAAGTGGTTGTGCGGGCGAAGGGCGGGAAATAACCTACAGCTTCTGCGAGCGCTGCACATCACGCACGCCTGGCAAGCGCCTCAGGCCCTGGACGAGACGGTTCAGATGGCGCAGATCCTCGGCTTCCAGAACGAATTCGATCAGAGCGTCCCCGGCGTCGCCCGGATGCGTTTCCACCGTGCGGATATTCGCTTCCTCGTCGCTGATGACCGCCGTGATTTCCTTCAGCATGCCCGCGCGATCGTCGCAGTGGATGGTCAGCTTGACCGGATACGTTTGTGTGGGGCCGGATTTCACCTCGGGCGCGCGCGCCCACTCCACGGCGATGCGGCGATCGGACTCGTAGAGCAGATTCTGCACGTTGGGACAATTGCGCGCATGCACGGCCACACCCTTGCCGCGTGTGACATAGCCAATGATCTCTTCGCCGCGGATCGGGTTACAGCAACGCGCGCGATAGACCAGCAGTTCGTTCTGGCCCTCCACGATCAGCGAATCCGAGCCGCTCGTCGCCGAGACGCGCGTGACCGCCGCCGCGCCGGGCGCCGTCGCCGCTTCGGGCTCCGGCTGCTGGTGCACCAGCCCCGGCGCCAGCCTGTTCAGCACCTGACGCGCGGAGTACTTCCCAAAGCCGATGGCCGCCATCAGGTCGTTCGGCGTGGCCACGCTGTACTCATTTGCGAGCCGCGCAAAGTCTGACTCTTCGAACTGCGAGAGCGGGATTTTGTACTTCCGCGCTTCGCGCTCCAGCAGTTTGCGGCCGATCTCGATGGCGCGCTCGCGCTGATGCTCGTTCAGCCAGTGGCGAATCTTGTTGCGCGCGCGGCTGCTCTTCACAAACGTCAGCCAGTCGCGGCTGGGCGTGTGCCCGTTCTGCGTGATCACTTCCACGATGTCGCCGTTGCGCAACCTGGTCCGCAGCGGCACCATGCGCCCGTTCACCCTCGCACCGACGCAGGTATTGCCGACTTCCGTGTGAATCGCGTAAGCAAAGTCGATCGGCGAGCCGTCGCGCGGCACCACGACCACTTTTCCTTTCGGCGTGAAGGTATAAACCTCCTCCGGGAACAGATCGATCTTGAGCGTCGAAAGGAACTCGTTCGGATCGCTCATGTCGCGCTGCCACTCGACCAGTTGCCGCACCCACGCGAGGCGCTGCTCGTCGCGCGCGCTAATCGGCGAGCCGCCGTCCTTGTACTTCCAGTGCGCGGCGATGCCCTCTTCGGCGATGCGGTGCATCTCCTCGGTACGGATCTGCACCTCGAACTGATGCCCGCCCTCGCCCATTACCGTCGTGTGCAGCGACTGATAGAGGTTCGGCCGCGGCATCGCGATGAAATCCTTAATGCGCCCCGGCACCGGCCGCCAAATCGAGTGGATCAACCCAAAAACTGCGTAGCAGTCCTGCACGCTGGTCGTAATCACCCGCAGCGCCAGCAGATCGTAGACCTGATCAATCGATGTCTGCGACTTCACCAGCTTCTGGTGAATGCTGAAGAGCCGCTTGATGCGCCACTCCACCCGTGCCTTGATGTGGTTCTCACGCAGCTTCTCGACGAGCAGCGCCTCCACGCCGGCCAGAAACTGCTCACCTTCCGAGCGGCGCGCCTCGACGGCCTCGTTCAGCTGTTCCCAGGTGATGGAGTCCACATAGCGGAACGCCAGGTCTTCCAGCTCGCCGCGCAGCTTGCCCATGCCCAGCCGATGCGCAAGCGGGGCGTAGATGTCCAGTGTCTCGCGCGCGATGGAGCGCTGCCGCTCCGGCGACAAATGCTCGAGCGTGCGCATGTTGTGCAAACGATCAGCCAGCTTGATGAGCACGACGCGCACGTCGCTGACCATGGCCAGCAGCATCTTGCGAACATTCTCGGCCTGACGATCTTCGCGATTGGCGAACTGGATCTTGTCGATTTTGGTGACGCCTTCGACGATGTGCGCCACCTGCTCGCCGAACCGGGCGACGATGTCCTCGGTGGTGACGGGCGTATCTTCCACCGCGTCGTGCAGCAGCCCTGCCGCGATGGCCGTCGAGTCCAGTTTCATCTCCGCCAGCACTATCGCGACTTCCAGCGGATGCAGCACGTAGGGCTCGCCCGAGGCGCGCCGTTGCCCCTTGTGGTGCTCCAGACAGAACTGCCAGGCGCGGCGGATGATCTCCAGATCGTCGGTGGGGCGGTTGCCGCGGATCGTGTCCAGGAGCCGCCCAAACTTCTCCGGAAACGGGTCAACCACCCCATCAGCGGAAGCTGATGGGGACCCCGGCCCGGAGACCCGCTCAACCTGGAGCGGTTGAGGCTGAACACTCGCCATAATTCATTATATGCGGGCTTTGCAGCAGGATCGGCAACGGTATCGCGGGACGATTGCGCCCGTCACGCCGCCCCGAGCCGCTGTGCGAAGATTCTGAAAGACCATGCCGAAGCCGAGATCTCATCGAGGCCGCACAAAATCCACCAACGGACCGGGCCCGCACAGGGGGGCAGCGAGCCGCGAAGGCGCCAACATACATGAGCCCCCCGACGTCCACGTCGAGCTCCCTCCCAACGCCGTCCAGATCTCTCGCCGCGCCGCGGACCGCCTGCGCGCCGGCCACGTCTGGGTCTACCGCTCCGACGTGGAAGCGTGGCCCAACAACCTGGGGGCCATCCCCGCCGGCTTGATCCCGGTCGCCGACCAGCGCGGCGCGCTGCTCGGCACCGCGCTCTACAGCCCGGCTTCCGAAATCGCGCTGCGCCTCGTCACGCGTGACCTGCTCGCTGCGGAGTCCGCCTGGCTCGACCTGCTGCGCGAGCGGCTCCGCGACGCCATCTGCCGCCGCCAGTCCCTGCTCGACGCAAATACCGACGCCTGCCGGCTCGTCTTCAGCGAAGCCGACGAGCTGCCCGGCCTCACCGCCGACCGTTACGCCGGCCTGGTCATCGTCCAGCTCCGGCATAAAGCGCTGGACACCGACTCGACCCGCACCGCAGTCGCCGAAACGCTCCGCGACGCCCTCGACCCTGACACTATCCTTGAGCGCGAGGATCCCCGTATTCGCGAGCTGGAACAGCTCAGCTCACCCGCCTCGGCCACGCTCTTCGCGCGCTATCCCGACCGTCCCATCACTCAAACCGTCTTCCGTCTCAACGGCCTCAACTTTCACTTCGACGCCGCCAGCGGCCAGAAAACCGGCGCGTTCCTCGACCAGCGCGAGAACTACGTCGCCGCCGCGCGCCATGCTCGCGGCGAAGCCCTCGACGTCTGCACCTATCAGGGCGGATTCGCGCTGCACCTCGCCCGCTCCTGCCCGCGCGTCACCGGCGTCGACGTCTCGCATGCTGCACTGGAGGTTGCCGAGCGCAATCTCGAAGAGAATCGCGCCGCTCTCGCCAGCACCGAAGTCGACTGGGTCGAGGCCGACGCCTTCGATCTGCTCCGCGACTGGAGCGATGCCGGCACGCAGTACGGCACCATCGTGCTCGACCCTCCCGCCTTCGCCAAAAGCCGCCGCGCCCTCGAGGGAGCGCTGCGCGGTTATCGCGAGCTGAATCTTCGCGCGATGAAGATGCTGCGCCCGGGCGGCCGTCTCATTACCTGCTCCTGCTCGCATCACGTCTCGCTCAATGATTTTCTCGAAACCCTGCGCGGTGCCGCCGGCGACGCGCGCCGCCGCGTACGCCTGCTCGAAATCCGCGGCGCCGCCGCCGACCACCCTGTGGTCCTCAACATCCCCGAGACGGAATATCTGAAGTGCGTAGTGCTGGAGGCGGTTTAGGTCATCTCCGCCCAGGCGGGCGAAAGCTCGCGCAGCTTCGGCACCACTTCAACGATCCGCTCCGCCACAAAATCGATCTCTTCTTCCGTGTTGAAGCGCCCGATGCCGAAGCGCAGCGTGCTGTGCGCATCGTCTTCGCTCAGCCCCATCGCACGCAGCACATGGGAGGGCTGAATCGAGGCCGAGGTGCACGCCGACCCGCTCGACACGGCCACATCTTTCAGCCCCATCATCAGCGACTCGCTGTCCACTCCCTGGAAGGTCACGCTCAGATTGCCGGGCAGCCGATGCGTGGCCGAGCCGTTCACACGCACGCGTTCGAGCCCCGCCAGTAACTTCGTCCGCAGGCGCTCGCGCAAAACGCCCAGCCGAACGGTTTCCTCCGCCATTTCGCCCGCCGCCAGCGCACACGCCGCGCCCAGCCCCACAATGCCCGCAACATTGAGCGTGCCGGACCGCATGCCGCGCTCATGGCCGCCTCCATGCATCTGCTCGGCCACTTTCACGCCCCGCCGTACGTACAGTGCGCCCACGCCCTTTGGCCCATAAATTTTGTGCCCTGAAAGCGAAAGCAGGTCGATCTTCGCGCGCGCGACGTCAACGGGAATCTTTCCCACCGCCTGCGCCGCATCTGTGTGGAACAGCACGCCGCGCTCGCGGCACAGCACGCCAATCTCCTCGACCGGCTGCATGGTGCCCACCTCGTTGTTCGCCGCCATGATGCTCACCAGCAGCGCAGGCTCGTCGTCCAGCGCGCGCCGCAGCTCGTCCAGATCAACCAGTCCCTGCGCCGAAACCGGCAGCGTCGTCACGAGGCAGCCCTGCCTGCTCAGCCACCCGCACACGTCCAGTACCGCCTTGTGCTCGGTGGCCTGCGTGACGATGTGCAGCGGCCGGTCCGGCTGGCTTTGCCGCGCAGTTTCCACCACGCCCTTCAGCGCAACGTTGTTGCTCTCCGTCGCGCCGGAGGTAAAGACGATCTCCTTCGCCGTCGCCCCGATCAGTTGCGCCATCTGCGCCCGCGCCGTCTCCACAGCCTGCTCCGCGGCCCAGCCGAAGCTGTGGCTGTGGCTGGCCGCATTGCCGTACGTGCCGGTCAGGTACGGCATCATCGCCTCGAGGACGCGTGGATCCAACCGCGTGGTGGCATGGTTGTCCAAATAAATGGGTAGTCTCATCCCAACTCCCAATGGCATTGCCTGACTGGCGAGCCCTACATTCGGATCGTGACCAGTTCCTGGCCGGGTCCCGATCGTGGTGCCGCGCCCGGCGTCTCCGCGAGGTCGGCGATGCTGATGTTGCGCAGCAGATCCGAAATGCTGTCGTTCACACGCGCCAGCGGCTCTTTGATGGTGCAACTTTCGGTCAGGTCGCAGGAGCTCTGCGTCGCGCCGCACGATGTGATGAACAACGGCCCATCGATAGCGCGGATCACCTCGAACGCCGAAATCTCCCGCGGCGGCTTCTCAAGCGAGTAGCCTCCGCTCATGCCCGCATGCGAGCGCAGGATGCCCACCTTCGCCAGCCTTTGTAGAATCTTCGCCAGCAGCTGCGGCGGAATGTGGTACGCCTCAGCGATATCGCGCGCGCTCAGCGAATCATCCACCGGGTGCTCGGCGAGATACTTCAGGGCCATCAGGCCGTAATCGGCTTTTTTGGTGAGCCGGAGCATAAAGGGCCGCAGGACGACCGTATCTCGATTTTACGGGCCATGACAAGCGAATTCAATGGAATAGAGGCGTGGGCGCCCAGACGCGGAGACTTCACCCCCGAACCCGGGGATTCCGCGGGTAAGCCTCTGATTGCGGACTGCTTATTCCTGCTTCAGCCGCTCGATCAGCTTCAGAGGATGAATCGGTTTGGCCAGCAGCTCGAATTCATAGCCCCGCCGCTGTCCTTCCAGCAGGATGTCCGAGATGCCCGCCTGCCCGGAGAAGAGCAGGATCGTGAGCTGCGGATCCGTCTGGCGCAGGGTGATGGCCAATTCCACGCCATTCATGCGCGGCATCAGAACGTCGGAAAGAAGCCAGTGCGGATGGAACCTGCCGGCGGCTTCAAGAGCCTCCCAGCCATCGTAGGCGGCCATCGTCTCAAAGCCCGCGTTGCTCAGGATCTCCGCAATCGTATCCGCAATCAGCTTTTGGTCGTCCACCACCAGCACTTTGGTCCGGCTCAGCGCAGATTCGGGGTCCGGCGCGCGCGAGCTCATGGGAGCACGCCGACTCTCTCCGGATTCGTTTCCCGCCAACGTGGATTTCGCGATGAACGGCATCAGCACAGAGCCCTCGGTCAACGTGTTTTTCCTTTCTCGTCGTCCGCGTCTTTCGGATGGGCGAAGGGCAAAAAAATCGTAACGGTAGTCCCGGAGGCATTGTGGCTCGTGCTGCTGGTCAGGGACACCTGACCGCCGCGCCGTTCCACCAGTTGACGCACGACCCAGAGTCCGATTCCCGTGCCGAGATTTCCCTTGGTTGTGAAGAACGGCTCAAAGATCCTGTCGAGATTCGCTGGATCGATGCCCCTGCCGTTGTCCTGAATCACAACCTGGATGCCGTCCTTCGACCCGCTGAAAACCTTCCGGCTGGAAACCTTCAGAACGCCGCCCTCCGGCATCGCGTCGATGGCATTGGCGATGAGGTTGGAGAAGATCTGGAGCACCTCTCCTTTGCTGACGAAGATCTTTTGCAGATCGTCGTAGCGCGTATCCACGGCAATTTCCGCCGACATCATCCTGGCGCCATAAACGGTCAGAACGTTGTCGAGCAGGTCGTGAATGTGGAGCGCCACGGGCGCCGACGTGTCCTTGTAGTACCCCAGGGTCTGCCGCGCGATGTGCGCGACCCGCTCCAGTTCCTCTTCCGCGGTGGTCAGCAGCTTCGAGGCCTTGCTCTCGGGCGCGCAGTTCTGCCGGGCCAGGAAAATCAGGTTCACCAGCGATTCCAGCGGATTGTTGATTTCGTGAGCGACCGCGGCTGCCATTCTGCCGGTAGCGGCCAGCTTCTCCGACTGCAGCAGCAGATTCTCGATTTTCTTTTTGTCGGAGATGTCCCGCGCGATTTTCGACGCCCCGATGATCTTCCCCGAGGCATCCCGGATGGGAGAAATATTGACCGAGATATCGAAGACTTCTCCGTTCTTCCTCCTGCGCCTGGTTTCGTAATGATGAATTTGCTCGCCCCGGCGCAGCTTGCCAAGAATTTCGTCTTCCTCGTATTTCAGTTCCTCGGGAAACAGGCGGAGGATGGGCGCCCCGATCATTTCTTCCGCGGTGTAGCCAAACATGTGCAACGCGCCCTGATTCCAGGTTTTGACAATCCCGTTCAGGTCCTTGCTGATGATCGCGTCGTCTGCCGACTCAACAATCGCTGCCAGGCGGAACCGGCTCTCGTCGAATCGTCGCCGCTCCGTGATGTCCCGAGCAATCTTCGACGCCGCGATGATTCTTCCGGCCTCGTCCCGAATCGGCGAGATGGTCACGGAGATCGGAAAGCGCTCTCCGCTTTTCTTCATCCGGATCGTCTCATAGTGTTCGATCCGCTCGCCGGCCCGGATCTTTCCCAGGATCTCTTCCTCTTCGAAGTGAAGTTCCGGCGGGATCACCGTCAAAATCGGCTTGCCGATCATTTCCTCCGCCGTATAGCCGAACAGGCGAGCCGCCCCGAGATTCCAACTGATCACGATACCGTTCAGATTTTTGCTGACGATCGCGTCATCCGATGAATCGACAATCGCGGCCAGATGGAGGCGCGGATCGACGGTCACGCGTTCGGTGACCTGCAGCTGGCGGCTGGGGAGCGGCGTCGGTTCAGCGGTCAACGGGAAAGGCTCCGTTCTGGGCACGGCGGCTGGGAGATTTTCTTCCGGTGAAAGCCTCGCGCGCGGCGCCAGAAACAGAAGACGAGATGCGTGGGTCGAGAAGCATGCAACGATCGACCTCAGGCCGATACAACGTGGGATGTGCAAGGCCTACACCCGGTTGGCCCATGACAACCCTCTTTCTCCGCGCCTAAGATGAAGAGGTTTGATCGTTTCCGGCCAGTCGCTCCTGTCTCTTCCACTCCTTCACGCTGCAAAACCCAGGAGATGCCGCATGTTCTCTTCGCCTGCTGGTCTTCGTTCCGGAAAATTTCCGAAACTCGTTCGCTTCGTCTGCCCTGTTCTGCTGGCGCTGTTCACGGTTGGCATCGGTTCGCTGGCCGCACAGAACGCCGCGCCCGTCTCGAGCGTCGATCCGCTGATCGGAACAGGTACCGGTCCTGGTGACAGCATCAATCTGTTCCCCGGACCCACCATGCCCTTCGGCATGGTGCAGCTCAGCCCGGACACCGAAAGCAACGGTTTCGGCTATCACTTTTATCAGGACACCATCCAGGGCTTCAGCATGACGCACATGAGCGGCGTGGGCTGCCCTGACGAAGGCGATGTCTTCTTCACCGCGACCACCGGCCCGGTCCAGACTCAGACCGCCGATTTCCAGTCGCCCTACTCGCACAGCAACGAGGAAGCCTCGCCGGGCTACTACGGCGTCCAGCTCTCGCGCTGGAACATCAATGCCGAGCTGACCGCGACGGACCGCACCGGCGCAGTGCGCTTTACGTTTCCCGCCGGGCAGCCCGCCAACGTTCTCCTTCCCATCAGCCACACGCTCAACTACACCGCGGGCGCACACGTGCAGGTGGTGGGCAATCGTACCATTCAGGGCTATGTTGAAAACCGCGCCTTCTGCGGCGACCACCAGACTTATCGCGTTTATTTCGTGATGACTTTCGACCGGCCGTTCGCCTCGTTCGGCACGTGGAACGGCACGACACATGAGCCCGGCGCACCGTCAGACGGCACGAGGGAGGCAACGCAGGATGACCATGACGGCTGGATCGGCGCCTACGCAACCTGGCCGGCGCAGTCCCACGCACAAACCGTCGAGGCTAAGATCGGCATTTCCTATGTGGATCTGGCCGGCGCGAAACACAATCTGGCCGCCGAAGCTGCCGGCAAAAGCTTTTCGGAGATTCGCCGTGCCAACGAGGCCGCGTGGAACCACGATCTCGGCGTGGTCGACGTTTCCGGAGGAACTCCTGTCGAGCGCACCGTCTTCTACACAGCGCTGTATCACAGCCTGATGATGCCCAGCATCATCAGCGACGCGGACGGCCGCTATCTCGGCTTCGACGGCAAGATCCATCACGTGGCGGCGGGTCACGAGATTTACGCCAACTGGTCCGGATGGGATATCTACCGCAGCGAGATGCCGCTGCTGGCGCTGGTCGCGCCGCGCCGCACTGAGGATATGGCGCAGTCTGTAGTGCTGATGTACCAGCAGGGCGGATGGGTCGGCCGCTGGCCGCAGATCAACCTTTACACCAACGTGATGGCGGGCAGCCCGCTCTCGGTCGTACTCGCCACGGCGTGGCTCGACGGACTGCACGGCTTCGATATGAAGTCCGCGTGGCGGGGAATGTATGAGGACGCCACCGAGGCTCCGCCCCCCGGCAAGCCCTACGCCGGCGAGGCAGCCATCGACTGGATCAACAAGGTCCACTACGTGCCCAACGACAAGATGAAGTACGGCTCCGTCTCCCAGATTCAGGAAGACGCGATTGCCTACGCCTCGCTTTATCGGCTCGGCGTGGCGCTCGGCAAAAACGATGCGGCCAAAACCATGTACGATCGCGCTCTCTATTACCGCAACGTCTTCAACCCGGAGGATAAGTTCTTCCGCCCGCGCGACGCCGACGGCCAGTGGGTGCCAAACTTCGATCCCAAACAGGAAGAACACGGATTCATCGAGGGCTCCGGCTGGCACTATCAGTGGATGGAACCCGCAGATCTCGCGTGGGTCGTCCAGGCCATGGGACCGGACCTCTTCAATCAGCGGCTGTCACACTTCTTCGACTACAAAAAACCCGGCTGGTACGGCGGCTACTACAACCCCTACAACGAGACGGACCTCGAAGCGCCGTTTGAGTTCAACTTCTCGGGCCAGCCCTGGAACTCGCAGCGGGTCGTCCGCCGCGTTCTTGCTGAGAACTACACGGCCTCGCCGGATGGCATCCCCGGCAACGACGATGCCGGCGAAATGTCCTCGTGGGCGGTGATGAGCATGATGGGTCTCTACTCGGTCGACCCGGCCAGCCTCGCGTATGAGCTGGTCAGCCCCGTCTTCCCGCGCATCGTGGTGCACCTGCACCCGCCGTATCAGGGCGGAACATTCACCATCGAGACCTCGGCCGATCCGGACAGCACGCCCTACATCGCGAAGGTCGCGCTGGATGGACGAATGCACGCGCAGAACTGGATCGACTTCCACGACATCACGCGCGGCGGCACGCTGCGTTTCACCCTCGCGGCGCAGCCGGATCAGTCCTGGGGCGCGGCTCCCGAAGATGCGCCGCCGTCGCTGAGCCAGTCGAAACCGTAGCTACTGACCTTATGAGGCGGCCGCGCTGAAGGCCTGGCGCGCCGCCTCGATCGTCTGCCGCACATCGTCGTCGGTGTGCGCCGTGCTCACAAACGCCGCCTCGAACTGCGACGGCGGCAGCCACACGCCGGCCTCGAGCATGGCGCGATGAAAAGCCGCGAAACGGCGCGTGTCGCATCGCGCCGCGCCGGCAAAGTCCCGTACCGGCTCCGCGGTAAAGAACCACGTAAACATCGCGCCGACGCGATTTGTCGTCAGCGGAACGCCCACGCTCGCAGCGGTCGCAGCCACGCCGTCCGCCACGCTCGCGCTCAGCCGCTCCAGGCGCGGATAAACTTCCGCTCGGTGTTCACGAAGATAGCCGAGCGTCGCCAGGCCCGCCGCCATCGCCAGCGGATTCCCGCTCAGCGTGCCCGCTTGATACACCGGACCCAGCGGCGCCAACCGATCCATGATCTCTGCGCGTCCGCCGAACGCCCCGCACGGCAGGCCGCCGCCCAGGATCTTGCCCATCGTCGTCAGATCCGGGCGAATCCCATACAGTTCCTGCGCCCCGCCCAGCGCCACGCGAAATCCCGTCATCACCTCGTCGAAGATCAGCAGCGCGCCCTCGCGCTCGGTGATCCGCCGCAGCGCCTGCAAATATCCATCCGCCGGCGGAATGCATCCCGCATTCCCCACCACCGGCTCCACAATCACACAGGCAATCTCGCCGTTGTGCGCCAGGAACGCCGCATCCACCGCGGCCTCGTCGTTGTACGGCAGGGCCAGCGTGAAGTGCGCCGTCTCCTCCGGCACGCCCGCCGATCCCGGAATCCCAAACGTTGCCACGCCCGACCCGGCCTTCACCAGCAGCCCGTCCGCGTGGCCGTGGTAGCAGCCCTCAAACTTCACCACGTATTTTCGCCCCGTGAACGCGCGCGCCAGCCGGATCGCCGACATCGTCGCCTCGGTCCCGGAACTCACAAAGCGCAGCTTCTCGATCGACGGCCAGATCGACACCACCAGCTCCGCCAGATCGCCCTCGGCCGCCGTCGACGCGCCAAAGCTAGCGCTCCGCGCCGCCGCCGCGCGAATCGCCTCCACCACCGGTGGAAACGCGTGCCCCAGAATCATCGGCCCCCACGACCCGAAGTAGTCGATGTACCGGTTGCCGTCGGCGTCCCACAGATAGGCGCCCTCGGCGCGCTCCACAAAAGGCGGCGCGCCGCCCACCGCGCGAAACGCACGCACCGGCGAGTTCACTCCGCCGGGAAACAGCTTCTCCGCCCGCAGCCGCAGGCTCTCTGACCGTCCCATTGTGCGCGACATGGAATTCAGTATAGGAGGCCGCCCTGTCTCCTGCCTCCTGAAATGATGACAGTCGCGTCGCTCATCAGTGATACTGGAGGCCCGGAAATGCACGTGCACCCGAGGTCCTCATCTGCGCCGCTCTCCGCCGTCTCGCCAACGCGCAGAAAACAAGCCGCATCCTATTCGAGTCCTTCAGTCTCCGGTATCTCCCTCAGGTCTCCCAAATTTCAGGAAGGAATTCATCCGCGTCCATGACCAGCACCAAAGTGCGTAAGGCTATCTTCCCCGCTGCCGGCTTCGGCACTCGTTTTTTGCCCGCCACCAAGTCCATCCCCAAGGAAATGCTGGCACTGGTCGACAAGCCTATCATCCAGTACGGCGTCGAAGAGG
This sequence comes from Acidobacteriaceae bacterium, assembly GCA_030041515.1. Classification (GTDB taxonomy): domain Bacteria; phylum Acidobacteriota; class Terriglobia; order Terriglobales; family Acidobacteriaceae; genus Palsa-343. The sequence goes on from JASHNS010000034.1 coordinate 49,986, forward strand.
CCCTGGCTGCGGGCTGCGACCAGATCGTCATCGTTACAGGACGCGGCAAATCTGCGATCGAAGATTACTTCGACATCAGCTATGAGCTTGAAAACACGCTCGAGAAGCGCGGCAAGATGGACCTGCTCGCCGTCAGCCGCCAGGTCTCACAGATGGTCCGCCTTTCCTACGTGCGCCAGAAAGAAGCTCTCGGCCTCGGCCACGCCGTCCTGATGGCCCGCGATCTGGTCGGTGACGAGCCCTTTGCCGTCATTCTTCCCGACGACGTGATCGACGCACCCACTCCCTGCCTGAAGCAGATGGTCGACGCGTACGATAAGACGCATTCCTCCATTCTCGCGACGCAGAGGATCGAGGGCGACGCCATCTCTGCCTATGGCGTGCTGGATGGCAAGGAGGACCCCTCCGATGCGCGCCTCTTTAACGTCAGCGATCTGGTGGAAAAACCCCGGCCAAAGGAAGCGCCATCCAACCGCGCCATCATCGGCCGCTATATTCTTACGCCCGCCATTTTCGAAGTGCTGGAGCGCACTCCGCTCGGCGCGGGCGGCGAACTCCAGCTTACTGACGGCATCAAGCGCCTGCTCGCCACCGAGAAAGTTTACGGCTACAGTTTCGAGGGCACCCGCTACGACGCGGGCGACAAACTCGGCATGCTGAAGGCCACTGTCGACTTCGCTCTGAAGCGTGACGACCTCGGCCCACAGTTCCGGGCCTATCTCAAATCGCTCAAGCTCTGACCTGCCGGCGAGAGGGCAGACGCCCGTTGAAGGACCAGCGCCGATGATTCCAGTCAAGAGCCTCGATCTGTTCGCCGGAATTCCGGTTCGCGATTACGCGCATGCCCTCCCGTGGTACGAACGGCTGCTCGGATCCGCGCCCGCCTTCTTTCCGCTCGCAACAGAAGCCGTGTGGGAACTGGCGGAACATCGCTACCTCTATATCGTCCAGATACCGGAAATCGCCGGCCGCGCCAGACACACGATCTTCGTCAGCGATCTCGATGCTTTTGCCGATCAGATTGCCAAGCGCGGGATGGAGCCGGCAAAACGGGAAACCCTCCCCAACCGCGTACGCAAGTTGACGTATCGAGACCCTGACGGAAACGAGATCAGCTTTGGCGGCGCTGCCGCCTGAGCCCGCCGTCCCGTCACTGCTGCGCCAGCTCGTTCATCTCCTTGTTCGACAGCATCCGCACCTCAGAGCCGAAGCGGCGATAGTTGCGGAATTCAAACCGATTCAGCACCGGCCGCTTCTCCGTCTCCTGCAGGCTGACGGCCCCACGCACGGGCAGCAGGAAGTCGTGATTTCCCAAGGCAATCCAGGCGTAGTCCACGGACATGCTGCAGGCGCGGATCAGCAGTCTTGAAGGAATATCGTCTACTTCGACGCTGATCCGCCGCACGCTGCGAGTAGCCGGATCGAGATACACCAGGCCGTGGAAGCCCACCGGCTGAGTATGGCCGTTGCGATCCGTGAGGTCGAAGGTTGAGTTGGCGCGCTCCACCTGGAAGGCGAACACCTGCACAGGCCGGCCTTCAATAAGGGCGGATCGTTTCCAGGCAAAAGCAGCTTTCGCTGACGGGTCGAAGATGACGTGGAACATCGCCCCGAATTCGCCCGTGGAATGAAAAAACTTGAGCTGATCCGGCTCGCTGCCGGGGACCGCCCTGTCGCCCTGAAGGGTGGTGCGTGTTTCCGCATGGTCCACATACTTCATCAGCTCTACCAGGGTTCCCTTTGGCTTCCAGTCGCCTTCACCGGTCGCATCCACAAAGTGGTTCGTCACCTCGAGGCAGTAGAAGTTCTCGAGCGTGTCGGACCAGCCCAGCGCCCTCTGTCGAGCGGCTTCGATCGCAGTCCGGATCGCATCGTCTGTGGGAGCCGGCAGCGGATTCGAGGGGCTGTCGATCACGAACGGGCTGTTGGCCGTCGCCGCCTCGGCCACGTCACGCGCATGGATGGCCGGTCCGGAGTCCGCCACGGTCGGCGCAGGGATCGGGGCGCTCGACGCCGCAATCGAACCTTCCACGCGGAAAGAAACCTGGCTGGAAGCGGTGGCGCCGTCCTGGCTCAGAACCGCTTTCACCTGGTAGGCGCCGGGAGGAAACGCGTGACCTCGAATCGTCGCCAGGCACGGAACCGCCGCGCCTGTGCCTGAGACTTTCGCCAGATCCATCGGCATTTCGCTGAGAAGTTGGCCATTGCGGAAGACCTGCATATGCAGCGTGGGCTGATTTGCGCTCCCGGCCGCCGGATGCACGAGAAGAAAGAGCGACACAGACCGTGTCTGTTCGGGGAGAAGGGGGTCGAGATTGGGCACAATCTGGCCGTCGCGGTAGTGCATCGGCTCAAAGAAGGTCTGGTTGTCTTCCTCGGCGGGCTCGATGCTCTCAACCAGCGCGATGTCGCTCAGCGATGGCCCCCGTCGCGGAGCATCGATCGTAAACGTCATCCGTTGCGCGCCGGCCTTGTTGCCGATGCGGTCCTGCACGACGGCTTCCACCGTATAAACACCCGGCCCCGCAGAGAACTGGCGCTGCAGCGTCAACATCTGATTGGAATCCATCGCAAACATCTCCGGCGCTTCGTGCAGGGGGAACTCCTGGCCGAAATGCTGCAGCACCTGGCCCTGACTGTCCTTGATCACTGCGACAATGGCGGCATTCGCCGACGAGATGTGTGTGTTCGCGTCTTCGCGGACCTCAAGCTGCGAAACCGGAACCTGCACGACGAGTTCCGCGGCATTGCCGTCCGGCAGCGCACCCAGATGCAGCACCCCGGCGTGGAAATCGATATCCGTGGGCAGCGTGGGCCGGGTCAGCAGGTTCAGCAGCGGCATCTCGAACGGGCGGATTGCCGATGCCCCTGCGGATGGCACCGCGAAGTACCCTGTTGGCCCCCGAATCACCAGATGCTTGCGCGACGACCAGATATCGATCGGGCGAAACTGCCCGTCATAGGTCTGGATCGGAGGCACCCAGGACGCCTGGTACCACGAGCTGAGGTCTTCGTGCAGCTCCCGCAACTGACGTTTGGCATTGGAGCCGCCCACGTAGATTCCCCCGGTGCCGTCAGCCAGCGCGACGAGGGCGCTCTGTCCGTTGCCCACGCTCCCAAACTCGAAGCCGGCGATGTCATACGAATGGACGGAATTGAGAATTGAGCCGGGGGTGAAGGCGCCCGCGCCAGCCGCGGAGCCGGCGGCACTGACACCGCCCCCGGGTGTAACTTCGCCCAGAATCGAGCTCGCCTGGGAGGCCTCCAGAGCCGCATTGTCGTGCGGATCGTAGAAGCCGGTATTCACCACTCCAATGGTGACGCCCGCGCGGTTCGCCAGCCCCACGATCGTATGCAGGATACCGCGAGCGTCGGAATCGAACGCCCCTCCCGCCGAAAAGTAAAAGATGAACTTCCGCCCGCTCAGTGCCCGATCGCTGACCACCAGCGCCTGCAGCGCCGCCAGCGAAGGGTAGCTGCGGCGCTCCTCGAGGATTCGCTGCGACTGCTCCAGAGCATCCAGCATGACCTTCCCCTCTGTGCGATCCGCGGCCGTAAAACTCAGATCGTCGCTGTGCAGAGAGGCAATCAGGGTTTTCTCCGCCGGCGTCATCTCCCCCGACGCCGGGGCCGGCGTCGCTGGCGTCGCCTGCGCGACCGCCGCGTCCACCAGCCGCCGATCCGGGGTCCACGATTGCAACAGACGTAGACGCCCGCTCTCCTGCAGCACAGCGAACGTGTATCCGTTCCCAGGGATCGCTGCCAGGATCTTCTCCGCCATCTTGCGCGCCGCCCCGGCCGCCCTCGCATCCAGCGCATCGAAGACCAGCGCGACGAGATGCTGCGATCCTGAATTTGCATTCACCAGACGCAGCGATGTCAGCTGCACCGGCGTCCCGTCATCCCTGACTGTGAGCTGCGAAGGCTCAAGGTTCAGCACGGGCTGATGATGTTTCGTGCGTACCGCCAGATCCAGCGAAACTTCGGTGCTGGTGATGCTGATGGGGGGCTGGGCCGAGGATTTTGCCGTTCCTGATGCAGCCGCGGCCGGTGGCTTCGCCGTCGCCTGCGCCGGCGATCGCGGCGGAAACGACAGGAGGATCAGGAATGCAACAGGAATGGCTCGGCTGGCATTGAGAAGAGATCGGCTTGGTAATCCAGCCATCTGCTGACTCCCCGCTGAGAGCGATGGACTCGAAAGGTGTGGCCCGTGTTTGCTTCCCTGGAGCGGCCCCGACCGTCGCGATGATCACGATAATCTACAAGGATCAAACTGGCAATTCATAAAACGGTTTACTCGTGGCCCGCGCTGGATGCCAACCAGACTCATATTCCCTCCAGCTCATCCCCAAGCCATCCTCCGCCCTATGCCCCGACGATGTCGCCGGCCTTCGCCAGCCGCGCTCCCTGTCCCATCAGTTCGTCCAGGCATTTCCGCGCCTCCGCGGGATTCAGCGCCGCCATGGCATCTTCCACCAGCGTCACCCGGCAACCGCGCTCCACCAGGTTCCGCGCCGCCCGAACCACACAAATCTCTGTCACCACGCCGTACAGCACCACATCCGGCCGGCCCAGTTGCTCCACCAGCCGTCCGGTATTGGGATTCGTGAAAACATCCAGCTGCTGCTTCTCGAGAACAACCTGCTGCCAGTTGCTCAGGTCCGCGGGGATCTCCACACGGCGATTCGGCAAAATCAATTGTCGCGGCAGCGTCGTCTCCGCAATCTTCTCCTGCCCCGCGGTCCCCACCAGACAATGAGGCGGCCATTGCTGGAACTCCGGATCGTTCCCATGGTGCGCATCAGCCGACGCCACCACCAGCACCCGGTTCTCCGCCGCCCACTGCGTCAGCCGCCGCAGCGTGGGCACAATGGCTTCCGCACCCGGCACGTACAGCTTCCCGCCCGGGCTGAGAAAGTCCACCTGCGTATCCACGTCCCAGAAGATCGGCAATCGGTGCGCCATGTCTGCTCCGACGCGGAACCCGTGCCCGCGGTAAAGTATTTCTACTGTGATTATTAATCTGTCGCGGAGGGCGCACAATCACAACTGGGAGCTCGATCCCATCGTCCGCTCGCTGCTGGACACGGATTTCTACAAGCTCCTGATGCTTCAGTTCATCTGGAAGCATTTCTCCTCCACGCCGGCTTCGTTCTCCCTGCTCAACCGCGACTCCGGTCTGCGCCTGGCGGACGCCATCAGCGTCGGGGAGCTTCACGCGCAGCTGGAACACCTCAGAAGCCTGCGCTTTCACAAATCGGAAATCATCTGGCTGGCCGGCAATACCTTCTACGGCCGCCGCGGCATCTTCGAGCCCGCCTTCCTCGACTGGCTCGAGCACGGCTTTTGCCTCTCCGAGTACCACCTCTCCGTCCACGACGGCCAGTTCTCGCTCTCCTTCCACGGTCCGTGGACCCAGACGACCTTGTGGGAGATATACTCCCTCTCGATTCTCAGCGAGCTGAAAACGCGCACCGCCCTCAAGCGCCTCACCGAGCTGGAACTGGACATCCTGTACGCGCGCGCTAAAGCCAAACTGTGGGAAAAGATGGAGCGTCTGCGCGGCGTGCCCAACCTGCGCATCAGCGATTTCGGCACGCGGCGCCGGCACAGCTTCCTCTGGCAGGAGTATGTGATTCTGGCCATGAGCGATGTTCTCGGCCCCGGCTTCATCGGCACGTCCAACACGTATCTCGCCTACAAGCACGATCTCGAAGCCATTGGCACCAACGCCCATGAGCTGCCCATGGGGCTGGCGGCTATGGCCTCGAGCGATGAGGAACTCAAGGCATCGCAATACCGGCTGCTGGATCTGTGGCAGCAAACGTATCATGGCGAGCTGCTCATTCTTCTGCCTGACACCTTCGGCACAACACAGTTTCTCCGCCATGCTCCAGACTGGGTTGCGGACTGGACCGGTCAGCGCGCCGACAGCAAACCCCCGGAGGCCGCCGGCGAAGAATACATCGCCTGGCTCGAATCCCGTGGACGCGACCCGCGCAACAAGCTCTTCATCGCCTCTGATTCTCTCGACTCCGAGGAGATTCTTCGCCTCCACGCCAAATTCGCGGGCAATATCCAGCCAGGTTCGGCACCGGGTGATTTCCGGCGCGCAGCCGACTTCACCGACACCCGCAAATGGATCCCCGAGCGACGCATTCGCTTTTCCGCCGGTTGGGGTACTCTGCTCACCAATGATTTCCGCGACTGCAACCCGCGCGGGGATGTCAGCTTCGACCCTCCGCATCTGGTCTGCAAGCTGCAGGACGCGGGGGGGCGGCCTGCCGTGAAGCTCTCCGATAATCCGGAAAAGGCTTTGGGCCTGTCCACGGAGATTGAGCGCTATAGACGCATCTTCGGCGCAGAGGGCATCGAATCGCGCCCGCTGCCAACCTGAGCGATCTGCCGCGCCCTCGTAGTCCTTCAACGGCCGCCTGGACGCCTCGCCCCAGGGCGGCGTACCCTTGAAACTGGTTCGGGTGGCATCCTCGGCTTCCGCGAGGAGCCGCACTGGAGAAAATCATGAGCGTTCCGCACTTCCGCTCCTCGGATGCCTCCGCATCCTCGCCCATCACCTTCCAGATATTGCAGCAAAAGAAGCAGGCGGGTCATCCCATCGTGGCCCTCACCGCCTACGACTACGCCACCGCGCGCCTGGTCGACGAAGCCGGAGTGGACCTGATCCTCGTCGGCGACTCGCTCGCGCAGGTCGTGCTCGGCTATGACAGCACGCTGCCTGTCACGGTCGATGAGATGCTGCACCACACGCGCGCCGTCCGCCGCGCCGTCCGCCGCGCGCTGGTCGCTGCGGACATGCCCTGGGGCTCCTATCACCTCACCGTCGAAGATGCCCTGGCGAATGCTGTCCGTTTTATCAAGGAAGCGGGTGCGCAGGCGGTGAAGATCGAGGGCGGTGTCGCGCGCGCAGAACTGGTCGAGCGCCTCACGGCAGCCGAGATCCCGGTGATTGGGCATCTTGGCCTCACGCCGCAATCCATCCACAGGATGGGCGGCTATAAGGTGCAGGGCAAAACTCCCGCCGCCATTGGAGCCTTGCTCCATGACGCGCACACGCTGGAGGCCGCCGGCGCTGCGGCCCTTGTCCTCGAAGGCATGCCGCGCGAAACCGCTGCCCGCATTACCGCGGAGGTCGGCATTCCAACCATTGGCATCGGGGCGGGCCCGGACTGCGATGGCCAAATCCTCGTCTTCCACGATCTCGTGAACCTCAGCTTTTCGCCGCCCGCTAAATTCGTGCGCCGTTACGGTGATGCCGCCGCGCTCTTTCGTTCCGCGGTCGAAACCTATCGTCGCGATGTGGAGGCGCGCGCCTTCCCTGCCGACGCGGAAAGCTATCATCTGTCTAGTGAAGTCGCTGCTTCTCTCGCGGACCCCGAAAACTAATGCGCATTGTCCGCACCATCTCTGAAACACGCGCCGCACTTGCCGACCTTCGCGCCGAACAGCGCTGCGTGGGGCTCGTTGCCACGATGGGCGCGCTGCATGCGGGCCATATTTCCCTCGTCCGCGCCGCGCGCGCTGCCTGCGACGCCGTCGTGGCCACCATCTTCGTCAACCCCACCCAATTCGGCCCCAACGAAGACTTCTCGAAATACCCGCGCACCTTTGAGGCCGACTGCGCTCTCCTCGAAGCCGAAAGCGTCGACCTCCTCTTCGCACCGGAACCAGCCGAAATGTATCCCGAGGGCTCCAGCACCATGGTCGAAGTAGAAGGGATCTCTGATCGCCTCGACGGCCAGTCCCGCCCCGGACATTTCCGCGGCGTCGCTACCGTCGTCGCCAAGCTCTTCAACATCGTCGGCCCGGACAAGGCCTTCTTCGGCCAGAAGGATGCCGCTCAGGTCGCGATCCTGCGTCGCATGGTCCGCGATCTCAACTTTCCCCTTGAGATCGTCGTCTGCCCCATCGTGCGCGATCCTGGCGGCCTCGCGCTCAGCTCGCGCAATCGCTATCTGTCGCCGGAAAACCGGCAGGCTGCGCTGGCTCTGCACCGTGCTCTCCAGCGGATCGAGGCACGCGTCGCGGCGGGCGCCTCCGATGCGGCTACGCTTGTCGATGCAGGTCGCGCGGTCCTGGCCGAAGTGCCGGCGGTTCGTCTCGACTATCTCCGCATCATCGATCCTGACACGCTTGAAGATCTGCCCGACATTCGGCTGGGCGCTCTCATTGCTCTCGCGGCATGGGTTGGGTCCGCACGGCTCATTGATAATCTGGTGATTCCGCCCGCGCAGCAAGCAACCACAACTTCGGCGTGAAACGCTGAGCAATATCCTGAGCGGCTCATCCCGACTGCGCGGCGGGGCCGCATTACTCCAGTAACGACGCCGCGACCGACATCGCAGCGGTCACAGCTGTCTCAGCGCGCAGGATGCGCGGACCAAGGCTCACCGCTTTCCAGTTTTCCGCATCCAGCATGGCCTCTTCTTCGGCGGCCCAGCCGCCTTCGGGGCCGGCGGCGATGCGAATTGCTGGCATCTCGTCCCCTGCGGCCGCCAACGCTTCGCTGAGCGCGTGACGCAGGGTAGTCGAGCGCTCCTGCTCCGCCAGCACCAGTCGCACGGCGCGCTCCTGCTCGAGTATCGCGGCCTTCAGCGGCAGCGGATCATCGATACGCAGAACGTCAGAGCGGCGCGATTGCTGCGATGCCTCCAGCGCGATGCGGCGCCAGCGCTCCACGCGCCCCGCCGCAGCCTGAGCCAGATGCTTCTCGCTCCGTCGCGCGATTACGGGAACAACACCCTCGGCGCCCAGCTCAGCGGCCTTCTCGATCGCCCACTCCATACGATCGAACTTGAAGATGGAGATCAGCAGCGTAACGGGCAATGCCGGATCGGCCTGAATTTCCGCGATCAGATTGAAACGAACCACGTCATCCGCGATGCCGGCGATCACGCTGTGAAAAACGCGTCCGCCGGCGACCAGATCGAATTCCATCCCTGGCTGCGCGCGCAGCACTCGGATGAGATGCGCGGCCTGGCCGCCCACCAGCGAAGCCGTTGCTTCGTCCCACGTGTCGGCAATCCAGCGGCGACGCGTCATGAATACAGGGTACTGCGGCGGAGCACTTGGCAACCTGAACTGAAAGTGTGCACAGGATGCGGCGTGGAACACGAATTGCGGGAACCCGCATGAATAATGGCTACAAAAGCATCGGGGGGATGCTCATCGCATCCCCCCGAGGTGTTGCCGTGGATGGCTTACTTTTTCTTCCCGGCCTTCTTCGCTGCCTTCTTCGCCGGTTTCTTTGCTGCCTTCTTCGTTGCCATAGTTTCTATTCTCCCTTTTCGATGCGAACATCGATGTCTGCAACATAAATGTTGCAGTTAACGAATGTATAGAGTTCCGCACCTGCAGTGTCAAGAGAAAAATTCAGATTTTTCCTGGCGGAAGTTGATTCCTGCAAATTTGCGCGATGCATGCTCGCAGGATTTTTCGTCACACCAGGTGGGCGTGACGCAACAAAACCAGCGCGACTCCCGTGATGATGTCGTGCCACGCATGGGCGAACATCCCCGGACGCAGGCTATCGCGCGCGAGGGCAAGCACGCAGAAGAGCGCGCCGTAGACGACGATGGCGATCATGCCCGCCGCGCCTTCGTAGCCGTGGCTGCAGCCGAAGAGAAGCGATGACAGCAGCACTCCGAGCCACACCCGGTGGATGGGAGAGGAAAACTGGCGCAGGAAGTATCCCCGGAAAACGAACTCCTCGCAAAACCCTGCGGTGACGCAGAGTGCAACCCACAGCAGCATCTCTGTAGCATTGTGCGGCGCCAGCGCGGCCACGGTCTTCTGCGCCGAGGCGAGGTGTCCAAGCCGCAGCGAAAGGCTGATGAGGGCCAGGATGATCATGGCGGCGATCCAGAAGATCATGGCGGCTCCCAAATCCTCCGCCCAGGCGCGCAGCCCACGACGAAAGCCCATCACTTCGGCGATGGGAATCCGCTTCATGCGCAAGCCCCACCACGCGAGCAGGAACAGAACCCACTCCGCGACGATAGTGGCCCCATAGATTGCCTCAAGGTGCCCCGTCACACTACCGTGCCGCGTGCTGCGAGCATTCAGCCAGGAAACGCCGACCAGCAGCGCGGCCAGCAGAGCGGCGTGCCACCAGGGCGCTACCGCCGCTGTCAGCCGGCTACGCCACGCAGTCGCGGTTTCCGATTGAGGAACGTGCATGATCACCTCACGGTCTGTTATCTTCCATTGGATTCTAACGGGCCGGTTTCGCATCGAATGATGCAGTGAGAAAAACTATGGAAGACATCGTAATCGTCTCCGGCGTGCGCACGCCGGTTGGGAAGTTTCAGGGTTCGCTCTCCAGCGTTTCCGCCACGCGCCTGGGCGCGGTGACGGTGCGCGAGGCCGTGAAGCGCGCCCAATTGCGCCCGGAGCAGGTGGACGAGTGCATCATGGGCAACGTTGTCTCGGCTGGGTTGGGACAGAATCCGGCGCGCCAGGCGGCGATCTACGGCGGCCTGCCGCCGGAGGTCAGCGCGGTCACCGTGAATATGGTCTGCGGTTCGGGCCTCCGAGCGATCGCCCTCGCCGCGCAGTCAATCCAGACGGGCAATGCAGAGATCATCGTCGCCGGGGGTATGGAGTCCATGACCAACGCGCCGTACCTGCTGCCGCAGGCGCGAGCCGGTTTCCGCATGGGCAATCAGGTGGCCGTCGATTCGATGGTTCACGACGGCCTGTGGGACGTCTACAACGACTTCCACATGGGCCAGACTGCGGAGTTGGTCGCGGAGAAATACCACATCACGCGCGAGGAGCAGGACGAGTTTGCGCTGGAGTCGCACCGCCGCGCAGCCAAAGCCTGGCGCGAGGGCTGGTTCGCTGCCGAGGTCGCGCCCGTGGAGATTCCGGCGAAGAAAAAGGGGGAGCCGCCGCTTCTCTTTGAGAAGGACGAGGCGATCCGCGAGGATGCCAGCCTGGAAGCACTGCGCGCGCTGAAGCCGGCGTTCAAAAAAGACGGCACCGTCACCGCAGGAAATGCTCCGGGCGTGAACGACGGCGCGGCTGCCGTGGTGGTGATGCGCGCGGCGAAGGCGAAGGAGCTGGGACTGAAGCCGATGGCGCGGATCGTCTCGCACGCGACCAGCGGCATCGATCCGAAATGGGTGATGATGGCGCCGGTGACGGGTGCGCGCCGGGCGATGGAGAAGGCTGGATGGTCGGTCGGCGACATCGATCTCTTCGAGGTGAACGAGGCGTTTGCCGCGCAGGCGCTGGCGGTGCTGCGCGAGCTGGGCATTCCGCTCGAGAAGGCGAACGTAAACGGCGGATCCGTGGCCATCGGTCACGCCATCGGCTGCAGCGGCGCGCGCGTGCTGGTGACCATGATGCATGAGCTGATTCGCCGCGGCGCGAAGCGCGGCCTGGCGGCATTATGCCTGGGCGGCGGCAATTCCGTGGCCATGGCCATTGAGCGGGACTAGCCGTCCAGGCGGAAGCCGCTGCGCGGCGAAACCATCAGCAGCATCCGATTCTGCGTGAGGAATTGATGATCGCGAATCCGACGGAACGATTTACAGGCCGCGTCGAGAGCTACCGGCGCTATCGGCCCGGCTATCCGCTGGAAGTGGTGGAGTGGCTGCGGACCGAGTGCGGGCTGCGCGAGAACGCAGCCGTCGTCGATGTCGCTGCCGGAACGGGGCTGCTAACCGAGATCTTCCTCGCGGCGGGATTCGCGGTCACCGCCCTCGAGCCCAACGACGAAATGCGGGCCGCGTGCGCGACGCTCGAGGCGAGGTATCCGAAGCTGCGCTGTGTTGCCGGCACAGCCGAAGCCACCGGGCTGCCCGACGCGTCGGCGGACCTGATTACCGTGGCCCAGGCGATGCACTGGTTCGATCTTGAGAGGACACGCGCCGAGTTTGCTCGGATTCTCAGACCCGGTGGCGGCTGCGCGGTGATCTATAACAACCGGCGGCTCCGCGGCGATGCTTTCCACGACGGCTACGAGCGCCTGCTGCGGGATTTCGGCGCGGACTACATGGCTGTCAAAGATCAACACGTCGGCCGTAAACGGCTGGCGCAGTTCTTCGCTCCGGCAGAGATGCGCTGCAGGACCTTCCCCAACGCGCAGTCGCTCACGCTGGAAGCGCTGGAAGGGCGGGTTCTCTCCTCGTCCTACATTCCGCGGCCAGGGCATCCGCGCTTCGCGGAAATGCAGGCTGCGGTTCGGCAGCTCTTCGCAGAAACGCGGGAAAACGGGGCGGTCACGATTCACTACGACTGCGTGGTCTGCTGGGCCAGGGTCGCCTGACAAGCGTTCGGCACGCAGCGCCCTTCGCCTGGACGGCCAGTCCGCTCAGCACTCAATCACATTCAGCGCTAATCCAGCCAGCGACGTTTCCTTGTAGCGCGACTGCATGTCGAGGCCGGTGAGATACATCGTCCGAATCACCTGATCGAGCGATATCTTGTGGCCCTCCGTCTCGTTCATGGCGATGCGGCACGCCTGCACGGCCTTCACCGCACCCATCGCGTTGCGCTCGATGCAGGGGATCTGGACGAGGCCGCCGACGGGATCGCAGGTCATACCGAGGTTGTGTTCCATTCCAATTTCGGCGGCATGTTCGACCTGATCGTTGCTGCCTCCGAGCGCAGCGGCCAAGCCTCCGGCAGCCATCGAACACGCGACGCCCACCTCGCCCTGGCAGCCCACCTCTGCGCCGCTGATGGAGGCGTTCTCGCGATAGAGCGCGCCAATGGCAGCGGAAGTGAGGAAGAAACGCAGGATACCCTCTTCATCGGCACCAGGAATGAAATCACGGTAGTAGCGGGCCACGGCGGGGATGACCCCGGCCGCGCCATTGGTCGGCGCGGTCACCACGCGGCCACCTGCTGCGTTCTCCTCATTCACCGCCATGGCGTAGATGGTGACCCAGTCGAGCGGCGCCAGTGGATCGCTGGATCCCTTCTGGCGCAGGCGCTCAGTCAGTCGCGGCGCGCGTCGGCGCACGGCCAGGCCGCCGGGCAGAATGCCTTCGGTGACCATGCCGCGATCGATACAGCCCTGCATGACGGACCAGATGCGCAGGATGCCGGCGCGGACTTCCTCTTCCGGCCGCAGCGCGGATTCGTTGGCCAGCATCAACTCCCAGATCGCGAGCCCGGCCGCCTGCGCTCTTTCGAGCAACTCAGCCGCGCTGGAAAACGGATAGGGCAGGTCGGCGTCCCTCACGTCGCCCCCTGAGCGTGGGACTTCACCGGGCTCTTCGCCATCGGCGACAATGAAGCCGCCTCCTATCGAAAAGAAAGTACCAGCGCGGAGCACTCGTCCTGCCTCGTCGCAGGCGGTGAATCGCACGCCGTTGGGATGCTGAGTCTTTGCACCCGGCGGCAACATCCGGTCGCGATGCAACAGCAGATCTTCGGCTTCGCGAAACCGGACCGGATGGCGCCCAAGCAGCGAGAGGCTGCCCGAAGCGCGAATCTCCTCAAGCTTTGGCTCGATGGTTGCGGGATCGATCGTCCCGGCTTCCTCACCGCTCAGGCCGAGGAGAACAGCCCGATCCGTGCCGTGGCCGAGTCCAGTGAGGGCGAGCGAACCGTAGAGGTCGGTCTGCACCTTCGCCGTGTGCGCCAGAGTACCGGATTCCTCCAGTTCGACGGCGAAGCGCCGAGCCGCGCGCATGGGTCCCATCGTGTGGGAGCTGGAGGGTCCGATGCCCACTTTATAGAGATCGAAAAGGCTCGTCGTCACTGCACGATTCTAGAGCGGCGAACGGTATGCGGTACAGCCAACCAGCGACAGGCATCCGCACCGGTTCCCCGGATGGCCCGTCCCGGACATCAGGAAGCAGCCCACTTGTTATCCTTGGTTCGGGAATGGTCTGTGATCGGCACGCACAATAAGATATCGCTCGCCGTCGCCACCAGCGCGTTAATGCTGGCGTCGTTGGTGGCCTGTTCGAAAACTCCGCGGAAGGCCGCAACCCGCGTGGAAGCGGCGGCGAGGGCGCGCGCACAAGCGATACAGGAGGAGCGAGCGCAGGCCGCGGTGATGGACGGTGACCGGCAGCAACTCGACGTCATCCCGCTGCCTTCGAAGAACCAGTACATGACGATTCACACGCGGGCGAGCTGGCAGAATCCCTTTCTGGTCGTCACGACGTCCACGGTGAGCCTGACCATGCTCTATCCCGACATGGGGCCCGCCCACGCGCCAGGCGACTCGCTTCTACGGCCGCAGGCGGCACGGCGGGAACGCCTGGAATTGCGCCTGAACGAGCTGCCGCAGGCTCTTACCGCACTGCCGCAAAACGTATGGCCCTACGGGCGCGTGATTGCAGTGCAGGACGACCCAGGCGCGCCGAAGCAGGATCGACCCGCGGTGCGGCGCAATGAAGAGGCTGCGCTGCAGGTGCTGAGCAATCTCGGTGTTGTGGCATACGAGTGGCCGTCCAACGGGCAGTAGCAGCTGAAGCGCAGACCTCCGGTTGTGGTCGAGACCGCCAAGTTGCGCAATCCACCCATCCGAATGGGCCCTGACCCGAGCGCGCCACTTCTGGACTACAGCCGCAGCACGAGTTTGTCGTACAACCCGCCGACCATCGCACCCACGACGATCACGGTCAGGATGACGTAACCCGCTTCCATCGCGAGCAAATCGTGGGGCAGTTTGGCAAGGCCGTAGGCATTTGCCGCAGCCACGGCTCCGCCCAGCAGCACGGCCATGAGAACGCCCGGAAACACCCCCTTGCGGTGAAACGCGGCCAGCAGCCACGCAACGCCGTAGGCAAAGAGCAGACATGCCGCCAGCGTCAGCAGGTGCGGCGAAATCCACCAGACGATCTGTTTAACCTGGGCGCGGGTTAGCCCGAGGGCACCCGCCCACTGCGGGCGGAACAGGTATTGCGCATGCCAAATCGCTCCCAGACACCACGCGGCAAACCCCGCCAGAAGAATGGGCAGATGGTAAATCCGCTTTGATCTTGACCCCACTTCAGCTGGTGGTTCCGGCTGAAGGGCCTGGGGCAGACACGGCTGCCCGCAGTTCACGCGTTCCGGCCACCGCGTGCAGCCGCAGAGTCGCAGTTCCGGGTGTCCGTGCATTCCGGTTGCCGCTGCGCGCCGAGCATCGATGCTGACGACGGCGGACTCCTGGTTTTCGGGGCAGGAGACCAGGCGGCTGCCGGAATAGCGTCGGTAAATCTCACGGAGCCAGAGTGCGGCGGGAAGCAGAAGCAGAAAAGCACCGAAAAGGCTGAGCACGAGCCAGATGAGGAAAAGCATGGCTCACCTTCTTTCTGGCCAGGTTCTACCCCTTCCCAGGAGGCTCTTTCAGTGATTACCGTCACGATTCCAGCACGGCATGGCCGCACAGGAGGTGCTGGACGACGCCGGAAGGCACTTCGTGGGACGCGGTGAGGCTGGATGCGCACCCTGTGTGCGCGGCGGTCTTCGGGAGAGTTCGGGATCGCAGGTGCACGCAAAGAAGGAATGCCTAATACTCTCCGGTTACTACATTTTCGAGCGGCTCGCCGCGCAGATAGCGGACGACCTGGGCAGCGGCCAATTGCATGGCGCGAACCATGAACTGCGGCGTCGATGCGGCCACGTGCGGCGTGAGAAACAGATTCGGCGCCTCCCACAGAGGGTGGTCTTCCGGAAGCGGCTCCGGGTCCGTGACGTCGACGGCCGCACGAATGCGTCCGCTGCTGAGCGCCGCCACAAGCGCGTCCGTGTCGACAACAGGGCCCCGTGCCGCATTCACGAGAAGCGCCCCCTGCTTCATCGCCCCAAGCTGGCGCGCGCCGATCATGCCCGTTGTCTCCGAAGTCGAAGGAACGATGAGCACAACGACGTCGGCCGAGGGCAGGAGTGCAGGCAGCTCAGTGATGGCGTGAACGGGAGCCGCAACGTTGGGGCGCGCCCTGCGGGCGACTCGGACGATCTCAACGCCAAAGGGCTTCAGGCGCTCTTCGATCGCCTCGCCGATGGACCCGTAGCCTACGATCAGGACGCGCTGCGCATGTAACTCCTCAATGAGCACGTGCGGATAAAAAACCTTGTTCGTGGGGTGGAGCGCGCGAAAATGCTCTTCCGCCTCGCGGCGGCGCGGCCACGAATGCACACGGCGCAGCTCGTCGTAAAAAGGCAGATATTTCAGCGAAGCGAGAATCGCGGTTGCGACCCACTCGGCGGTCGAGATCGTGTGGACGCCGCGGCCGTCACAGAGAATCACGTCGGAAGGCAAAAGCTTCCGCAGCGCATCAATGCCGGCCAGCGTGGACTGGACCACCCGGACGCCGCGCAGGAAGGGCCACGCGCGTTCTGCGGCAGCGGAGAGCGGCGGAGCAATCCAGAATTCAACATCGAGCGGAGTCTCGGGATGTGAAGGGATGAGAACCAGCTCAATGCCTTTGGGCAGGCATCCACGCAACTCGGGATCGACGGCTTCGGAAAGACCAACGTTCAGCATGCTTGCTCGCTCACTTCGACATACTTCGATGCTAACCGCGCGGCCGTCAGCTTCCCGGGCCCGAAGGGACCAGCCCACCACGCTCGGGCCGCCCGTCAACTCAGGAATGAGCGCAGCGCATTCAGACCGGCGTCGATCGTTTCCGGCGGAACCGAGTAGCTGAAGCGCACGCAGCCTTCTCCCTGCGCCCCGAACACGACGCCAGGGATGGTGGCGACGTGGGCCCTTTCGAGGAGAAGTGCGGCAGCGCGGCGGCTATCCTTGTGGATTTTTGCAACGCTGGGAAAGGCGTAAAAAGCTCCGGGCGGCAAAGCGCATTCGAGACCCAGTTCGTTCAGTCCGGCGACCAGTTTGTCCCGGCGTCGCCGATATTCCTCGCGGCGGCCGGCAATCTGGGATTCCGGCACAGCCAGGGCCTGCACGGCGGCCCACTGCGTGGGGGTGGAAACGCCGTTGGTGGAGTAAAGCACGATTTTGCGCAGGGCGGTCATAAAGGGTTCCTGGGCGACGGCATAGCCAACGCGCCAGCCCGTCATCGCATAGCTCTTCGAGAGCGTGTAGGCCGTAATGGTGCGCTCCGCCATGCCGGGCAACGAGGCGATGGAAACGTGCTCGCCGTCGTAGACCAGGTCCTCGTAGGCTTCGTCCGCGATCACGACAAGATCGCGCCTTTGGGCGAAGGCAGCCACCTCTTCGGCCTCCGAGCGGGTGAAGACCGCCCCGGACGGGTTCTGCGGTGTGTTGTAGTAAATGGCGCGCGTGGCCGGGGTGGAATAGTGCTCGAGCGATGCGGTGAGGCCGTTGCGCCGGGCCGTGGCCGTCGGCACGATGACGGGCCGCGCCTGGGTCATCGTGACCATATCGCGAATCGGGGTCCAGTAGGGCGAAAAGAGCAGCATGTCGTCGCCTGGATTTAACACGACCTGAAAAGCGGCGTAGAGAGCATGCGCGCCGCCCACCGTGACGAGGACGTCATCCACCGTAGCCTGCATGCGGTTCTTCGCTTGCAGCTTGCGGACAATGGCGTCGCGCAACGCTGGAATGCCGGAGGAAGGAGCGTACCGCGTGAGATTGTCGGTCAGTGCCTGTATCGCGGCCTCCTTGATCGTCTGTGGCGTGTCAAAGAACGGTTCGCCGCCGTGGAAAGCATGCACAGGCTGGCCCGCCGCACGCAGCTCCAGAACCTTGTTACGAATCTGCACGATGTCGGAGAATCCGACCTCATCAAGACGATTGGCAACGCGCATGCGACTCCGTCTTCCTGTCATGTTGGCCCGTCCGCCCTGCCGGACGTAACAGCTTAGAGCATTTTCTCGTCGAGGAGGATGGAAAGGCGGCCGATGGCACGGAATTTCACGGTGCCAGAAGACCCGAATACACCGCCATCCCGGACACTACATCGATACCCAGAGCATCCAGAGTGTCGATTTCGGACTGCTGCCGGACCCCTCCGGCGACAATGAGCTGGCGCACTGTGAGAGGGCGCAGCGCGCGGGCGGCCTCGACCGGAAACCCCTGGAGCGTTCCTTCTGTGTCGACATGGGTGTAAAGGAACGCCCCACACCAGGGTTCGAGAGCGGCGATGGCCTCAGCCGGAGTGACGCGGACCTGCTCACGCCACCCGCGAACGGCAATGCGTCCGGATTTTGTGTCAATGCCGGCGACAAAACGCTCCGGACCGATCGCGCTGGAAATGCCAGCGGCGAACTCTGTCTTGACGCCCGTCTCGTGAAACAGCGAGGAACCGAAGATGACGCGGCGTGCGCCGGCGGCCAGGAGCTCCTGCGCCTGCTCCGCATTGCGAATGCCGCCACCGACCTGAACCGGCAGCCGGCGCGCGATCTGCCGAATGAGCCGGCGGTTGTCGCCGGTACGTTTGGCTGCGTCAAGATCGATGAGCTGCACGAGCGGATACCCGGCGAAGCGCTCAATCCAGTAGTCGAAGTCGTCGAACGCGAGACGGAGGGTTTCACCACGCTCGAGTTGCACAATGCGCCCGCCCATCAGGTCAATCGAGGGAATCAACATGGGAACCTCACTGGGATTCCGTCGATCTGGAGCTGCTCCTTCAGCGTTCGCACATCGGCGATTCCGAAGTGGAATATTCCCGCAGCCAGCGCTGCATCCGCGCAGCCTTCTCGGAAGACCCTGATGAAATGCTGAGCGTTGCCCGCACCTCCTGACGCGATCACCGGAATCTGCACGGCCCGGCTGACCGCGGCGGTTAGCTCGCAATCGAAGCCGGAGCGGGTGCCATCCGAATCCATCGACGTGAGGAGGATTTCCCCCGCGCCCCGGGATTCCGCCTCGCGAGCCCACTCGACAACGCGGCGGCCAGCAGGTTTCCGGCCTCCCGCGACGAAGACTTCTGCCTGTTTCACGGGCGAACCGGCCACCCGCCGCGCATCGATGGCGACGATCACAGCCTGCGCACCGAACTTCGCGCCAATCTCGCTAATGAGATCCGGCCGGGCGAGCGCGGCGGAGTTGATGCTGACCTTATCGGCTCCGGCTTCAAAGACGGCCATCGCCTCGTCAGCTGTGCGAATGCCTCCGCCAACCGTGAGCGGAACAAACAGCCTTTCCGCCGTGCGACGAACGGTGTCCAGGAGCGTGCCTCGGTTTTCATGGGTGGCCGTGATATCGAGCAGGACGACTTCGTCGGCTCCCGCAATGGCGTGACGAGCGGCAAGCTCGGCGGGATCGCCGGCGTCGATGAGGTCGACAAACTGCACACCTTTCACCACGCGTCCGTCACGCACGTCCAGGCAGGCGATGATGCGGCGAGTCAGCATGTCCGCCACTCCAGAAAGTTGCGAAGAACCTGCAATCCCGTCTCGCCGGACTTTTCCGGATGAAATTGCACGCCCATGACATTCCCGCGCTCGATGGCGGCGGAGAAAGGCTCTCCATAATCGGTAGCCGCAACGGTTGCAGCGATGAGAGGAGCGCAGTACGAGTGCGTGAAATAAGCGAAGGCGCCGTTGGGGACTCCGGCCAGGAGGCGCGACCCTGGACGGATGTCGAGGGAATTCCAGCCGACATGGGGAATCTTCCTGCCAGGGGAGAACCGGCCGCACGATTCGGGAAACGCCGCGAGCCCGCCGCAGCCAGGAGCCTCCGTGCTGCCCGCGAAGAGCCACTGCAGCCCGACACAGATCCCAAGAAACGGTATGCCGCGGCCAATAATATCCCGCAACGCCGTGGCCATCCCGGTTTTCTCCAGGCGAACGGTGGCCGAGAAATGCCCCACTCCAGGCAGGATGACCCGCTCGGCGCCGGCAATTTCAAATGGACTCTCTGTGACTGTCACCTGGGCGCCGAGGTGACGCAGGGCCTTCACGACGGAGGTCAGATTGCCGGCCTTGTAATCGATCACGGTGGCGAGCATCAGAGCAGACCCTTCGTACTGGGCAGCTGCTCGCGGAGTTGAGGGTCGCGCGAGCAGGCGAAGCGCAGCGCGCGGGCGAATGCTTTGAAGAGCGCCTCGATTTTGTGGTGGCTGGAGCGGCCGTACATCACCTTCACATGCACGTTCGCGCGCGCCCCTCGAGCGAATCCCTCGAAGAAGTCTTCGACGAGCTCCGACTGGAGATCGCCCACGAGGCGCGTGCGGACTTTGGTTTCGACGTGGTGTGCCGCACGGCCGCTGAGGTCGACGGCAGCGAGACCGAGCGTCTCGTCCATCGTCATCAAAAAGTACCCGGCGCGCAGAATGCCGCGCTTATCGCCCAGCGCCTTGCCAAAGGCTTCGCCGAGCGCAATGCCGACATCCTCCACGGTGTGATGCTGGTCGACATCCAGATCGCCCTTGCAGCTGAGTTCAAGGTCGAAGGCGCCGTGGCGGGTGAATAATTCCAGCATGTGATCGAAAAAGCGGATGCCCGTCAAAATCCGGTAACGGCCCTGGCCTTCGATGGCGAGGCGCAACCGGACGTCGGTCTCCGCAGTTTTGCGGTCGATGGCGGCGGTGCGAGTGGTCTTCTTCATGCGTTGACTCCCGATGGCGTCCAGCCGATTGCGGCGAGTGAAGCTTCAAGAGCGGCAATGGCCTGCTTCGTGTGTTCCCGTGGGCCAAGCGTCACGCGGACGCGGCCATCGCACCCAGGGTCGGCCGAGCGGTCGCGCACGAGAACGCCGCGTTGGCGCATGGCCTCGACGAATGCGCGATGCTGCGCGCCGATTTGCACAAGAACAAAATTCGCCCGCGAGCGCGAGTAGGGCAAGCCGAGGCGATCCAGGGCAGCCTGAAATTCAGTGCGCGATGCCAGAACCTCCTCGACATACCAGCGGAGATAGTCTTCGTCGTCGAGCGCGGCGCCAAGGCAGGTGAGCGCGAGGGAGTTGACGCTATACGGTGAGATCGCGCGGTGCATCCACAGCATTGGTTCTTCGGCGGCGCACAATACTCCGAGGCGGAGGCCGGCGAGGCCATAGGCTTTGGAAAATGTGCGCGCCACGATGACATTGGGTGCGCGCCCAATAAGGTCCAGGACGGTTTCTCCGTGGAAGTGAAAATAAGCTTCGTCGATGAGGACAGCCGCGTGGGGCGCCGCCTCGAACACTCGCAGCAAATCTTCACGGCGCACCGCCTGGCCCGTGGGGCTGTTGGGATTCGCGATGCAAATGAGACGGGTTGCGGGCGTGATCGCGCTCAGGAGCCCGTTCAATGGAAAGCGAAATCCATCTTCGGCCGGAACACAGGCGACGCGTGCCGGGATGCCAGAGGCGTAGACCTCGTACATCGTGTAGGTGGGTACGGGGAGCAGCATCTCTGTGCCGCCCTCGAGATACGTCTGGCAGAGGACATGAATCGCCTCGTCGACGCCATTGGTCAGCAGCACCTGTCCCGGAGCAAGGCCCAGATGTTCGGCAACCCGGCGCTCCAGCGGCTCGCGTTCGGGGTAACGAGTGAGGTCGGCGGCGGTGATGCCACGCAGGGCTTCAACGACACGAGGTGTGCAGGCCAGAGTATTTTCATTGAAATCGAGTCGCAGGCCTCTGCGGTCGCCGAGAGGCGGATGATACTCCTTCATGCGGCGGACAGCAGTGGATACCGGCGGGTATTGGAGTTTCGCGCCTGTCATCGAATGCCTCGCTCCCGGATGGCATTCGCGTGCCCGTTCAGACCTTCGGCAAGCGCGAGGCGGACAGCAGCCGGTCCGAGTTGCCGGACACCCGCCTGAGCGTACTCCTGCACCGTGACCAGGCGGACGAAATCGAGCACACTTAACCCACCTCGCGTGCGCGCGAGGCCACTGGTGGGCAGTGTGTGGTTGGGGCCGGTAACGTAGTCACCGAGCGGCTGCGCGGACCAGCGGCCAACAAAGACGGATCCCGCGTTGCGCACCCAGGCGAGATCGGCAGCGGAATCGACGGTGAGGTGTTCTGGAGCGACGTGGTTGACGATCTCGCGAGCTTCATCGACAGAGCGGGCCACGATCGCAAAGCCGTTCTTTGCCAGGGCGGCGGCAGCAATCCTGTTACCGGCCGCACGGCGCTTTGTCTCCTGCATGACCGATCGGGCCAGCCCTTCACTGGTGGTGATGAGCATGGCCACGGCGTCGGGATCGTGTTCGCTCTGGCCAACCAGATCGGCAGCGATGCAGGCGGGATCGCCGGTTTCGCTGGCGACGAGAATCTCCGTGGGCCCGGCGAGCATGTCGATGGAGGAATCGAACGCGACGAGCTTCTTGGCTGCGGTCACCCAGGCGTTCCCAGGGCCGACGAGCTTGTCGACGCGCGGAATGAATTCCGTCCCATACGCCAGCGCGGCGATGGCATGCGCCCCTCCAATTCGGTAGAACTCTGTGATGCCGAGCATGGCGGCAGCCGCAAGCGTTTCCTTCGCCGGGTGCGGCGAAACCGCAACGATCCGCGAAACTCCAGCCACCTGTGCAGGAATCACGGTCATGAGCAGCGTGGACGGCAGTGGGTAACGTCCGCTGGGGACATAACAACCAGCGGATGCGATGGGCAGGACGCGCTGTCCCGCAGTCACGCCGGGTGCGGGCTTGAGGTCGAAGTTTCGCGGCAGTTGCCGCAAGGCGAAGCTGCGGATGTTGCGCGCGGCCACTTTGAGCGCCTGCCGCGTATCGGCAGGAGTAGATTCCCACGCCACATGCAGCTCAACCTCGGAAATACGCAATGGCACCTGAGCCGGGATCCCATCAAGGCGCGAGCGCAGCCGCAGCAAGGCAGGATCGCCACCCCGCCGTACCGCCTCCACGATGCGCCGAGCCTGCGGCAGGGCGCGCTCATACGGAGCATTGCCCCGGTCGGTAATCCTGGCGACCACCGCACGCCCTGCCGGCGAGCTGGTGCGAAGCAGCTTCACAGCACCACCTTGTTCAGCGGGTACTCGACGATCCCCGTGGCTTGCGCCGCCTTCAGTTTGGGAATGACATCGCGAACCGTACTTTCTTCGAGGATAGTATTGACGGCCACCCAGCGCGCGTCGCTGAGCTCGGAGACGGTCGGGGAATTGAGTGCGGGGAGCACCGCGAGTACCGTGGCGAGGTTGGTCTTCTCAACGTTGAGCATCAGCCCGACCTGGCCCTGTGCGTCGATGGCGCCGCGCAGCATCAGCGCGAGCGTGTCGATTTTCGCGCGCTTCCACGGCTCGGCAGCCGCGGCCTTGTTGGCGATGAGATGCGTTTCGCTCTCCATCACAGTTTCGATAATCCGGAGACGGTTGGCGCGCAGCGAACTGCCGGTTTCCGTCACTTCCACGATCGCATCAGCCAGAGTCGGCGGCTTCACTTCCGTCGCGCCCCAGCTGAATTCCACTTTCACCGGGATCTTCTTTTCTGCGAAATAGCGCTTTGTGACTTCCACCAGTTCCGTGGCGATGGTCTTGCCGGCAAGGTCTTCGGCGCGCTGCCACGGAGATGACTCAGGGACGGCGAGCACCCAGCGCACACGACGCCGGCTCTGCTTGGCGTAGACCAGGCTCGTGATGCTCTCGACCTCAAGACCGCTTTCGACCACCCAGTCGATTCCGGTCAGGCCGGCGTCGAGCACGCCGTGATCGACGTAGCGCGCCATCTCCTGCGCGCGGATCAGCATGCACTCGATCTCAGGATCGTCGATCGATGGAAAGTAGGAGCGGCCATCGGCGTACATGTTCCAGCCGGCGCGGCGGAAGAGAGCGATCGTCGAGTCCTGCAGGCTGCCCTTGGGAATGCCGAGACGAAGCTTGTTCGGAGCGGTCGTCATGCGCGCACCTCAGCCACGTTTCCGGCAGACAGCGGCCGCGTGAAGCAGCTCACGGTGCCTTCGTGGCAAACGAGGCCGTCGCCCTCGACTTCGACGCGGAAGAGGATCGCATCCTGGTCACAGTCAGTCGCGACATCGAGGATACGGAGACGATTGCCGCTGGTTTCGCCTTTCATCCAGAGCTTCTGGCGGGTACGGCTCCAAAAGGTAACAAAGCCGCTTTCCTTTGTTTTGCGCCAGCTTTCGTCGTTGAGAAAGCCGAGCATCAGCACCTGGCCGGTGCGGGCATCCTGCACGATGCCGGGTACCAGGCCGTCCATTTTGGCGAAATCGATTGTCGGTTCGGTCATGATCATCCTTCAGTTTTGGGGCTGAAAAGCAAAAAGCCCGTCTGCGCTGGGCGCCGGCGGGCTTCTCGAATCCTGTGGTTTGGCTTTTTTAGCCTGGGATGCGATGGTTCGCCGGCACGCTCGTCACGTGATGATGGTGATGGCGATGATGAGTGCAAACCTGCATCTGGTTTCTACCTTAGGGGAGAGTTGGTGAGCTGTCAACTGCGGGGCGCGATGACCTCTGCGAAATGAACAGCCAGCCGCTCCGAATCCTGCGCGATCTGTTCCCGGCAACTGAAGCCGTCGGCGACGAGGAGCGTCTCTGGTGTGGCGGCGCGGACTGCGGGGAGCAGCACACGCTCGCCGAGGATCTGCGACACCTCGAATTTCTCGCGTTCAAAGCCGAACGGGCCGGCCATTCCGCAGCAGCCGGAGTCGAGCAACTCGACCTCGGCGCCGGTGCGCCGCAGAAGCGCAACCTCGTCGGTCATCGTCATCAGCGACTTGTGATGGCAGTGGCCCTGGACCACGATCTTCGCGCCGGGGTGCTTTGCGGGCTCGAAATCGGGCGCGTGGCGAACGAGAAATTCACTGAGGAGTAAAGTTTGCGCGTGGAGGCGCTGCGCACCAGCGTCCGAGGGGAAAAAACTCACCAGCTCGTCCCGAAAGACGCTGGCGCAGGATGGCTCAAGGAACACGAAGGGCAGGCCGGCGTCGATTTGTGGCGCGAAGTCACGGAGGATTCTCTCCAGGTAAGCGCGGGCGGCGGGTAGCAGTCCGAAATCGTAGAGCGGACGCCCGCAGCACACGTGATGCCTGGGGACTTCGGGGGAGAATCCCGCGGAGACGAGCACGCGCGCCGCCGCGTGCAGTGATTGCGGATGATAGTAGTTGTTCCAGGTATCCGGCCACAGCAGGACTGCGCGTTCAGGCACTCCGCGTGCGGCGGGGATTGGCCGTCCTGGCAACCGCGCCTCGCCCCGTTCCTCATCTGACTTCTTCCAGCTATTTTGAAAGCTCCGCGGCGCAAACCGAGGCAGCCTCCGCTGCTGGGCGACCCCGAGCGTGGCTTTGATCAGGTTCGCTACGCCAGGTAGCGCGAGGGGGATATTCGCAATGCGCGGCGTGAGCCCAGGGATGAGCGAAGCCGCATGGGCCACGCGATCCATGAAGCCGAAGGCATAGTGCTGCAGCGGTCGCCCTCCGCCCTGATAGTAGTGCGCCAGAAACTCGGCCTTGTATGTGGCCATGTCCACGTTGACGGGACACTCGGTTTTGCAGGCCTTGCAGGAAAGGCAGAGGTCGAGCGCTTCGCGCACGGCGTCGTTTTTCCAGGCGACCGTACCAGCGCTCGGGCCCGCGGGCAGCACCTTACCCTCCATCAGTTCCCAAAGCAAATGAGCGCGGCCGCGGGTGGAGTGGCGCTCTTCGCGGGTAGCCATGTAGCTGGGGCACATGGTGCCGCCGGTCTCCTTGCGGCAGGCGCCGACGCCGACGCAGCGCAGCGTAGCCTCGCCGAACGATCCATGCTCCGCGGGAAATCGAAAGAAGGTTTCGGGCATGGGCGATTGATACCCCGCGCCGAGGCGCAGACCTTCGGCCGGATCGTAAGCGACGACCGGATCGATCATCTTGCCGGGGTTCATCCGGTTCTCCGGATCCCACAGCGCCTTGAACTCGCGGAAAGCCTCCATCAATTCAGCGCCAAACATCCTGGGCAACAGTGCGCCCCGGGCCTGGCCGTCGCCGTGCTCGCCGGAGAGCGACCCGCCGTGAGCGAGGACGACATCGGCGGCGCGGTCGATGAACTCGCGGAATGTGCGGATGCCATGCTCCGATTCGAGGTCGAAATTGATGCGCGAGTGGACGCAGCCCTGGCCGAAGTGTCCGTACAGCGGGCTGCGGTAGCCGTACTCGCGCATCAGCGCAGAGAATTGGCGCAAATAGGAGCCGAGCTTCTCCGGCGGAACCGCAGCGTCTTCCCAACCCTCCCAGCCATGCGGTTCACCGGGAACGAAGACCATGGCGCCCAGCGCAGATTCGCGAACGTGCCAGATGCGAGCGGCTTCGGCTGGCTCGTACACGCGTCCGCCCAGGGGCTGCGCCGCAAAACGCGCCGAGGCGGCGAGGAAATCACGGACTCTCTCTTCGGCTTCTTCGTTTGACTCTGCACCAAATTCGACGAGCAGGAAGCCGCCTCCTTCGGGCAGCAGCTGCACGTCCTCGACGGCGAGATGCTTGCGGCGCATGAACTCGAGAAGCAGTGCGTCGATGCCTTCGAGGCCGATCGGGCCGTGACCGACGACTTCAGGTACAGCATCGGCGGCAAGAAAGGCATCGGCGAAGGCAAGCACCGCGAGGCGTCGACATGGCGGGCTGTGCATCAGATCCAGCTCCGCGCTCAGGACGGTCACCAGTGTGCCTTCGCTGCCGACCAGAGCGCGCGCAACATTGAAGTGGTTCTCGGGAAGCAATTCGTCGAGGTTATAGCCGGAGACTCGACGCGGTATGCGCGGGAAACGGCGCCGAATCTCGTCTGCATATCGATCGCGGATGCGGCGCATGCCGGTATAAATCGCGGCGGGACGCCCGCCCCGCGCGATGATAGCGGACCACTGCTCGTCGCTGGTGGGACCGACGTTCATCCGCGTGCCGTCGGCCAGGAGCACGTCGAGCGAACGAATGTTGTTGGCGGTCAGGCCGCCCATCACGGAGTGCGTGCCGCAGGAGTTGTTGCCGATCATGCCGCCGATGGTGCAGCGGGAGTGCGTGGCCGGATCGGGTGCGAAGGTGAGGTGGTGCCGCTCCGCGGCTTCGCGGACGCGATCGAGCACGATGCCCGGCTCCACAACAGCCACGCGGCGCTCCGGATCGAGCGAGACCAGCCGGCGCATATATTTCGAGAAGTCGAGCACGACCGCGACATTGCAGCACTGGCCGGCCAGGCTGGTCCCTGCTCCGCGGGGCAGGATTGCAGCTCCCAGATCGCGGCAACTGGCGATAGTCGCCTCGACGTCGGCAGCGTCACGGGGCAGCACGACGCCGACCGGCACCTGTCGATAATTCGACGCGTCGGTCGCGTACAGGGCGCGATCGGCAGCGGAAAACCGAACCTCCCCCTTTAACACCGCGTGCAGCCGCGATTCCAGCTCACGGGCCCTGGCAAAATGCTCATGAGGATGCTGCGCCGCATGCAGGATCGGCAGAGTTGCGGTCATAAGAGTTCCCTGCGCATGTAAACCATCTCGGCGACGTCGCTCGGCCGGTGCGCCGCCTTTGCAAGGCTGCCGCGAATGAGTTCGAAGCCCATCGACTGATAGAGTGCGTAAGCCGCCTGCATGGCGCGAGGCATGGTGTCCAGGACAATCGTCGAGTACCCGTACTCGCGAGCCAGATCGAGCGCAGCCTGAGCGAGCGTCCGGCCCAATCCGCGGCCCTGATACCCGGAGCGCACCCAGAGGCGTTTCATCTCGCACCCACGCCCGGTTCCGAACGCCTCCGTCGAGGCCGGTTTCAACGCCACGCAGCCCGCGGGCTCATCGTCGACAAAAGCCAGCAGCACCGCGCCGGCCGGTTCGGCGTAAAGGCCGGGCAGCACAGCCAATTCCTTTTCGAGCGTGGTAACGCAGATGTGCTCGCCGCCAACCGACAAGTTCAGATGCGCGGCATATTCGCGCATCAGCGTGCGGCACAGTTCCGCGTCGCTGCTGCCATCGTGAAATAGGGCTCGTCGCACCTGCACCATACCGGACCATGATAGGGCACAGTCCACAGCGGGATTCGTTGCGCAGCCCGCGCCAACCTGATAGAACAGCGCGCATGAAGATTTTCTGCTTTGCCGCCGCGCGTTTCAGCGCCGGCCTTCTGGCCTCCGCGCTCTGCGCCAGTTCCACCCTGGCGCAGGCGCCCGAAGTCAATCCGCCCCAAAACCCACGCCTCAGCCAGTTCATCCAGTCGGTGAGCCATGTCGAGCAGTACAGGGACGTTAACCTTTCTCCGGATGGCAAGCGGATCGTGTGGACTGAAGGAGGCCCGGCTGGCACCGGCATCCGGTTGGCGCTCCTGGACGATCCCTCCTCGCAGCGGACCATCACGGCCTGTGCGGAGGGAACGCGCGGTATGGAAAGCGAGCCGGTCTTCTCCCCGGATGGCAAACAGATCGCGTTTTTCTCCTCGTGCACGGCGGACCATAAGCGGGCAGTCTTCCTGGAAGAGGTCGGAGGCGGCGCGCCGCATCAGCTCGCGGAGCTCGACGGCTATGCCCATCAGCTCGCATGGTCCCCGGATGGAAAACAGCTCAGCTTCCTTTTTGTCCCGGGATCGATGCGTCGGCCCAGCCCGGTGGCACCTGAACCGTTGCCGTCGGGCGTAATCGGCGTCGAGGGGATCAAAATCCAGCGCGTCGCTGCACTGGATGCCTCGAGCGGACAGCTCGCGGAGTTCACCCCGGAGAATTTGTACGTGTATGAGTACGACTGGTCGCCGGATTCGACAAGCCTGGCGTATATCGCTGCGCCGCCCCCCGGCGAGAACAACTGGTGGGTGGCCAGATTATTCACGCAGACGCAGGGCGGTCCGGCCAAAGTGGTTGTGGATCCGGGAACGGTTACGGGCTCGCTGCATGGGTTGCAGATGGCAGTTCCGCGGTGGTCACCGGATGGCAAGCAGATCGCTTTTATCGGCGGACTGATGTCGGATCAGGGATCGACCGGCGGAGACATTTACGTCGTGCCTTCCTCTGGAGGTCAGCCTGCAGATGTAACTGCCGGGCGCCACGCTACCCCGGTCTGGTTTGAATGGCTCGATCAGCAGTCGTTCGGGATTGCCGAGGTCAGGGGCGGCTCATCGCACTTGTTTGTCTATGACTTCCGCAAGCGTCAGGAGTCGACGGATTACAATCTGACGCTTCCCGACAGCGTGGGAGCCGGCGGCCTGGAGATGCGCGTGGCGGTGTCCAACTCAAACAACATCGGCTTCGTTCGCACCTCATTCTCTGAGCCGCCAGAGGTATGGGCCGGCGATCTGATGAACCTGAAACAGATTACCCACGCCAATGACGATTTAAAACCGTTGTGGGGTGAGGCGAAGTCCATCGAATGGACGAATCAGAACTTCCGCGTGCAGGGGTGGCTGCTGTTGCCTGCTCATTTCGATCCCTCAAAGAAATATCCGCTGGTGGTGTACGTGCATGGCGGCCCCTCGGCGGCGAATATGCCGCACTGGCCATACCCCGGCTACGGCGCGGTCCCGTTCTCTGCAATGGATTATTTCGTCCTGATGCCCAATCCCAGAGGCAGCTACGGTCAGGGTGAGACGTTCACCCAGGCGAATCGCAAAGACTTCGGCTACGGCGATCTGAGAGACATCCTCGCGGGCGTGGACACGGTGGAGAAACAGTATCCTGTGGACGACCACCGCCTGGGCATCACGGGCTGGAGCTACGGCGGCTTTATGACCATGTTCGCAGTTACCCAAACGCACCGCTTCCGCGCCGCAGTTTCGGGCGCCGGCCTCTCGGACTGGCTCAGCTACTACGGTGAAAATTCCATCGATCAATGGATGATTCCCTTCTTCGGCGCATCGGTCTACGACGACCCGCAGGTGTACGCGAAGAGCTCGGCCATCAATTTCGTGAAGAATGTACGCACTCCGACCCTGATGGTGGTGGGTGACCGCGACGGAGAGTGCCCCGCACCGCAGTCGTTCGAATTCTGGCACGCGCTGCACGATCTGAATGTCCCGACGGAGCTGGTGGTCTACCCCGGTGAAGGCCACGGTTTCGTCAAAGCATCGGATCGTCTGAATGTGCTGGAGCGCGCCGTGGCCTGGTTCCAGGAGTACATGCCCGAGAGCAGGGAGTAGCAGCCGGGGGGCGCAGCAGGGTGAACGATCAGCAATCGCCTGAGGGCTGGATAGGGACCCCTCCAGCTTCCGGCCCACTGGGCCGAAGACCCTTCCGTTTGGTATTCTGAATCGCACCCGGAATTTTCCTGGCGATTCGACCGCCTGGGCGGCTCTGACTGCACAGGCGGGGAGGTTTCATGCGGCGGTACCTTGCGTTTGCAGTCCTGTTTGCTTTCTCACTTCCAATTGGTCTTTCCATTACGGGCTGCGGCCACGATCCGGGCAACTACTGTATTAAAAATGGCCACGCCTACGGCGTAACGACCACTGAGGTGACGTCCGTGATCCTGCAGCCGGAGACGACAGGCGTGTCGCTGTCCTGGGGCCAAACGTACCAGGCCGGCCCGGCACAGGCCTATAACTGCCTCGGCGGATCCGAAGCTGTAGGCCACTATACCTATACCAGCAGCAACCTGCTCCTCGCCGACATTTCGCCCCTCGGAACGATCTGCGCCGGAACATGGAACCGCAACAGCGAAGGTGGCGTACCCAACTTTACGATCTGCACCCCGCCCGCGGGATCATCCCTGTCGTCGTTCAACGGATGCAACAGCACGAGTTGCGGCATCGTGCAGGTGACGGCCAGCGGAGGCGGAGCCACGAGCAATCCGGTGGACGTGTATATCCACCCACCCGTGACGTCGGTGACGATCCCTAACCAAACGGCGTGTGTCCCCCAGGGAGGCACCCTCAATACAACGTTGCTCGCCGAGACCACAGTTCTGGGGCCAGGAGGGGCCATTCTGTGCAGCCCGACCAGCGGGTACTCCTGCACCGATCCACGCGCGAATATCGGAACGATCACGTATGCACCGCAGACGACCAATATCGTCACCATCAACAACACGACCAACCCGACATCGACGACCGCCTCTTCGACCGCGAACGGCATTGCGACTGCAAATCTCCCCGGCGCAACGATTATCAACGCTGGTCTGTCGAACTCCGACGTAAGTTCCGCGGCCGGATATTTTTCCACCTGCCCGCCCGCGACCATCTCGCTGTCTGTGAACGGCAGCACCACGGCTACCGTGACGCCAAGCTCTCCACAAACCGTCGTGGCCAGCGCGACGGATAACACGGCCCAGCACAACCCGATTAATGGTCTGACGCTGAATTTCGCCTCGACCGAGCCCCAGAATCTCAGCGTCGCCGGCACGGGCCTCGTCACCAGTAACTTCCCCAGCCACGCCACGGTGACGGCCGTGTGCACTCCGCCCACCTGTAATCCGGCGCCCGTGAACCTCATTGGATTTCTGGGCAACGGAATGCCGGTGGCGGGCAATCCCGTTACCATTAACTCGCCGGGGCGAGTGAGCAATCAGCTCTGGATGGCTTCATCGCAATCGCAATATTTCTCCGAGGTCGATCTCTCCACCGGGGGTACAGCGGCTCCGGTCCTCCTGCCCTACCCGCCGAATTCCATGGTGATGGATCAGGCCGGAAACAATCTGTACTTCGGCAGCTATCACGAGATGATGACCTACACCGCAGGGAGCGACGCCCTGTCGAAGGAACTCCCCGCTGTTCCCGGAGTGGTCCTCGCCGTATCCCCTACCAGCAGCCTGGTGGTGGTCAACGATCAGCTTCGCCAGGTCATTTATCTGTTTAACCCCTCGGGCAACGTGGCCACCTACACGTCAGGCATTGCCCAGCGCGCCCAGTTTTCGCCCGACGGAACGACGGTTTACATCACCGGAGTCAATCCGGCGACCGGCCAGAACACCTTGTTCATATACAACACAGCCACGGGATGGTCGAGTTATCCGCTTAACAACGAGCCTGCCTACAATTGTCAGCTGGATGCAGCAGGTTCAGCATCGGTGCCCGCGTACAACCCCCTCTACGATCCCTTCTGCGGAGCATCCCTGGCGCTCACGGTCCCCGATGTGGCGGCATTCATGAGCGGAACATCAACCTCCGCGCACAGCTACTGCCCTAACGCCAGCGCGACCCCGCCGTACTATCCACCGGCTACAGCGGCCGGAGGCATTCCCGCGCCGACGACACAGATCACGGCCACGTCGGACGGCAATCATATCCTGGGCGCAGACCCAACGACGTTCACGGATATCTGGCTCTATCCGACCACAACCCTCTCCGGAACACCGGGCGTTCCTGTGAATGCTTGCCCCGCCTACAACGCGACGCCGCTCACCATGAATACGGCGTTCAACCAGCAGGCCCTGCCGGTTTCCGCAACTGAGATCGATCAGGTCGTGTCGTCGCCGTATTCCAACCTGTCGTTCGTGCTCTATCAGGGAACAGGCGCCACCGGGGTGCTGCCGTATTACATTCCGGCTGGCAACTCCACCTCTCCCACGTTCGGCACTCTCGGCACGATTCAGCTCTCCGGCACCGCGCAGGCGCCAATCGCTGGAGTGTTTTCGCCCGATGGCTCCCTGTTCTTCGTGAGCACCAGCGGGGATAACCTGATCCATGAAATAGACACCACCACGCTGAAGGATATCGGCACCATCGATTCGAAGCTGGTGAACGCCAGTGGACAACCGGTCCCGGCACAGTTCCTGGCGGTCAAGAGCCGCGCAACCACATAACACCTCGGCGGAATCGCAGCGAGCGGCCGGCGTCTGCCGGCCGTTTCTCCTGCGGGCGTTACACTTGAATCCATGCCGCGCGTTGCCGTCATTTCCAAGCCGCAGAAGGAAGAACTGCGCCAACTGCTTCCTGACCTGGTGTTGTGGCTGAAGGCGCACGGCTGCGAACCCCTGCTGGATCCGGTCAGTGCGAATTATGTGACAACCGAGGAGGTCTGCCCGCGCCCCGCAATGGTCGCGCGCGATCCGGAACTGGTGATTGTGCTCGGGGGCGACGGCACATTGTTGGCCGCTGCACGAGTGTTCGCGCGAAGCAGCACGCCCATTCTGAGCGTGAATCTGGGCGCGCTGGGATTTCTGACGGAGATTCCTCTCGCCAGTCTTTACGATCATCTCGAAGCCTGGTCTCGCAAAGGGTGCTGCATCGAAACGCGCGCCATGCTGCGCAGCGAACTGTGGCGCAATGGACAACTGCACAGCGAGCACGATGCCCTCAACGACGTGGTCGTGGCCAAGGGCGCGATCGCGCGCATGGGCCATTTCAGCGTGGAAGTAGACGGGCAACTGGCCGCCTCCTTTCGCGCGGATGGACTGATCGTGGCTACCCCGACGGGATCGACGGCGTACTCGCTGGCGGCGGGCGGTCCCGTGCTGGTCCCCAACACGGACGCGCTGATCGTAACGCCAATCTCGCCTCACCAGCTCACATTGCGGCCCACTGTAGTACCGGGCGCCTCGCGGATTCTGGTACGCATCGAGGGGGTTCCCGACCAGATCTTTCTCACCATTGACGGGCAGGAAGCGATCGAGATGCGAGTGGGCGACGAATTGCGCTGCCGTCGCTCCGATGCGACGGTGAAGCTGGTTCGCCTCGGCGATCACAGCTTTTTCGATCTGCTGCGCGCCAAGCTGAAGTGGGGCGAGCGCTAAACACCTGTTCTATTGAGTAGTCAGTTCATCGAGCAACAAATGCGCCTTGACGGCCAGCGTCCGCGCCCCATCAAGATCATTGGTCTTGAGCGCGTCCCTCGCATGTGCCAGGAAGGTACGAATCTGGGCCGCCGTCTTCTGTTCCCGCGTGTTCAGGGGACGCTTGATCCCGTTCAGGCCGCTTTCGGTGGAGTCGATCTGTTTAGCGATCGCCTCTCGGTCTGCCGCGCTTCCGTCGCTGGTTGCCGTCGATAGCTGCCCGATCAGCGATGCATCCGAAGACGGGCTGCTGGCGACCTGGGGCTGCGGGACAGGCTTTGCGGTTTCCGTCGACCGGCTGCCGGCAACCTCCGGCTTGCCGCGGTGGCGAAAGATCCTGTGCCGGGAACGCTCGCTGGTTTCCGGCGGAACTGCGGTATTGAGGATCACCGGCCTCGGAGAGTACGCGGGGAGCGGTGGAAGAGGCGGGATCATCGCCGACGTTTGCACGGCACTGGGCAACGAAGGAGCTTCCGCCTGCACCGGCGGCGTGACAGGAGGCCGCTTTTTGAGGCAGCCCGAGCACAGCGCAAGCAGCAGGAGCGCAGAGATTCCTAACCGCTTTCCGGATCTCATGGTCCGGACCTTTCCGGCTGGGTCTTGCCACCGTGGCGGGCGAACTCGCCCGGAACCGCGGCTTCCGCAGCCTGTGTCAATACGCGCTGTCCCGAACCGGCAGAAATCAACGGGAGCCGCAATACAAACGCCGTTCCGCTCCCAGCCTTCGATTCTACGTCAATCTGCCCGTGGTGCATTTGCACGATGCGCCAGGTCATCGCCAGTCCGATGCCACTTCCTTCCTTCTTCGTCGTAAAGTAAAGATCGAAAATACGTGGCCGAATCTCCTCGGGGATGCCCTCGCCGTGGTCGCGCACGAGGATCGAAGCCCATCGCGTATCTTCACTCAGACGGACTTCGAGGACACCACCGGAAGCCATCGCCTGCGCTCCGTTGATGACGATATTCAGCAGAGCCTGCTCCAGCAGGTCCGCGTCCACGCGCGAGACGACCGGCCACGCTGGCGCCTGACTTTCCAGAGTGATCCCGCGCGTCTGCAACTCGGCTGAAGCCAGCAGCAGCACCTTTGAGATGACACCGCGCAAATCCTGATCGCGAAGCTGAAGCTCCACCGGCTTCGAGAAATCCACCAGGGTCTGGACCACCCGGTCGAGACGGCGAATTTCGCTCTGGATGACGTCCAGATGACGCATGGCATCATCGCCGCCATGCACCTTATTGCGCAGCAGTTCGAGATGGACAACGATCGCATTGATGGGGTTCTTGACTTCGTGGCCCACGCCAGCGGTGAGCCGGCCGATCGAAGCCATGCGCCGCGAAACCTCCAGCTCCGATTCGATTTCGCGGACAGATTCGAGATCGTGCAGCGTGAGCAGAGCCCCCAGGGAGTGGCGATCGGCAGAGTGCGTGTCGTGAATAAAATCGAGGGAAACTTCGACGCGACGTCCCGTCTCGGTGGTCACTTCCTCCTGTACGATCGACATTCCACCCTCGAAAGCATCGCGTACGGTGCGGCCCAGTCGCGTGCTGCGATCGAAAATCTCGCGCACCTCGGCGCCAAAAATGCGGTCGCGCCCGATACTCAGGAAGCGTTCCACCGAACTGGAAACCAGCACCGCGCGGGCGTCACGCGTGAACAGCATCACGCCGTCCTGCAGATTCGACAGAATCTGATCCAGGTTCTCGCGCAGAGCGGAAAACACTTCCTCCACGTTGCGGATGCGCTGTCCGAGGCGCTCGATCTTTCCGGAGACCTGCGCAACCTCATCTCCCGCCGCCGGTTCAGACCGCGGAACCATTTCCGAAGTTGCCGGTTGCTCAGTCGCTCGCTGAATCTCCCGGCGCACTGCGTCCTCCGCGACTGCCTCCTGCGCCGCAAGCGCGTCCAGGCGGCGGCTGATCTGCTCGAGCGGATGCAGCGCAAGATTGGCGACAAACGCAGCGACCACAATCGAAATGATCATGGCGAGGCCAATGAATGAGAGTGACTCCACCAGCCAGGGATGAAATGCGTTGCGCAGGAAGGCGGTGTTGATGCCGATGCGCACCGTGAGGAAGGGCCGGTTGTACAGATCCAGCCCGCGGCTCACGTCGTACACCCGTGGCGGTCCGAAGACGATGCGCAGCGTGCCGATCAGCGACCGATGCAGCAACGCGCCATAGTCGGGACGGCTGGGCAGCACCTGGCCCTCCAGCGTCGCGTCCGGCGCAGTCACGAGTGCCCGCCCATGGCTGTCCACGATGACAACGTCCAGCACGGTAGGCGAGTAATTCTCAATCGCAGTGATCTGAGAATTGAGACCCGGGTCCTGGCGCAGCGTCTCCGCGACCGCTTCTTCTACGGCCGCCTCGTCGCGCGGATCGAAGTGGCGCTGGGCCAATCCGGTCTCCAGCGCCGTATGCATTTCCAGAACAAGCTCATGCGCCTGGCTATCGGTGACGGACCAGGATTGCTGGATGTGTTGCTGCAGCATCTGGCTGATCCACATCCACGAGAACAGCACGACCACCGCGAAGACGAGCCCGGTGATGGCGAGGACGAGTTTGGTCTTCAGGCGCATGGACTGAACTCAGTCTCCGCGGGTCGACCGCCACGCCGGCTCGGGAGAGCGGCACAGCCTGCCCGGGGCCCTGGGATACATGGGGCTGAGCACAGGATACCGGACTACTCCTCCGCCGAGCCCGCGGCAGCAGCCGTGCCGTACTCCCTGAGTTTGTTGTGTAAGGTCTTCAGGCTGATGCCCAGAATCTCCGCAGCCCGGGTTTTATTGTTGTGCGTGGACTCCAGCGTCTTGAAGATCAGGAGCCGCTCCGCATCGTCTACGGTGGCGCCGACCTCCAGTTGAATGGCATTCGCGGGGACCTCGCCGGCTGGCCGCGGCGGGCGCGACCCAAATCCGGGAGGCAGATGCCGCGGCTGCAGCTGGCCTTCCCCACCCAGAACCACCGCGCGTTCGATCGTGTTGCGCAGTTCGCGCACATTGCCGGGCCAGTCGTGCGCCATCAGGCGCGCAAGCATTTCATTGTCAAGGCTCGTGACCTTGCGCTGATGCTTCTGGTTCATGTCCGCAATCATAGACTCCGCGATTGCCGGAATGTCTTCGCAATGCTCGCGCAGCGGCGGCATGTGGATGTTGAAGACGTTCAGGCGGTAGAATAGATCGCCGCGCAGCTGACCCGTGGCTACCGCCTGCTCCGGGTTCTTGTTGGTGGCCGCCAGAACGCGCACGTCCACCGGCGACTCGACCTTGCTGCCCAGCCTGCGCAGTTTGTGGTCTTCCAGCACGCGCAGCAGCTTGGCCTGCGTGCCCACCGGCATCTCGCCAATTTCGTCGAGGAGCAGCGTGCCTTCCTCCGCCAGTTCAAAGCAGCCCGCGCGCCGTTCGATCGCTCCGGTGAATGCGCCTTTCTCGTGGCCGAAGATCTCGCTCTCAATCAGTGTCTCCGGAATTGCCGCGCAGTTCACCGCGACAAACGGCTTGCCGCGGCGCGGACTCAGGTCGTGCAGCGTCCGGGCTACCAGCTCCTTCCCGGTGCCGCTTTCGCCGGTGATGAGCACCGAAACGTTGCTGGGCGCGACGCGCTCGATCAGCGTGAAAATCTCCTGCATCTTGCGCGAGGCGCCCACCAGCGAGCCGAGCACGCCGGATTCCCGCAGCTTGCGGCGGGTCACCTCCAGCTCGCGCTCCGTCTCGCGCTGGCGGCTCGCGTTGGTCAGGATGGAGCGCAGCCGCGGAGCATCGACCGGCTTCTGAATAAAGTCGTAGGCGCCATTTTTCATCGCTTCTACGGCCGCTTCGATGGAACCCTGGGCCGTCAGCATGACGACAGCGATTTTTTCACTGGATTCGCCCAGCCGCGCGAGCAGCTCCAGTCCGTCCATGCGGGGCATTTTCAGATCAGAGACGATGATGCCTGGCTGCCAGGCCGTGACCTTCTCCAGCGCCTCGATACCGTCGCGCGCCGTCTCCGTACGATAGCCCCAACCTGACACCAACTCCGCCAGTCCGGAGAGCGCGTGCGGCTCGTCTTCGACAATCAGAACTTTTTCCTGCGTGGGCATACCTGCAGGCGCCAGAACGGGGTTAGAACCGGGGGGGCGCCACGGTTTGTTGTATCACGGAGCGGGGGCCCGGCGCAGGGCCGAGTCGGGGCAGCCACGGCCTCAGTCGAAATGATGCGTGGCTACCCACCAGCCGATCCACAGGCAGAAGCCGACCATGGAGAGTGCGAGGAGGATCGCGTGGACGATCTCCCAGCGTTTCCAGCGAATTTGCGCGACCCGCCGCTTGCTGCCGCGCTTCCACAGGTTCATCGCAGCCACAGCGCCTCCGGAGCGGCCGAGGGGACGGCATCCAGAGCCATCCCCAATCCGCAGGGGCCTAGAATTGCACGTCGATCTGGGCTGTGATGGCCCTCGGCGTCACATAGTGCGTGCCGCTGAAGGTGGAGAGGAAGTTATAGAGCGCGTATTTGTTGGTCACGTTGATGGCTGTGACCCGCGCGTTCCACTGGTAGCGGTCCCCGTGAAAGAGGTTGTCTTCCCCGAGAGCCATATCGAAAAGGTTGCGCGGAGCGACCCGCGGCGGCTCGTGGTCGTTATCGCCCTGGCCCGGCGGAGGGATGCTGAGCAGGCTCGACGTCAGTTCGTTGGCCGGGCACTCGTAGTAGGTGGAGCCGTTGACCGTTACGGGCGTGCCGATCAGGTGGGTTGGCGTTGCTTTGTCCCCGTCGCAGGCCAGCCCGGACTGGAACTCCTCGTCCGCAGTCAGGGGCAGAGCCACAGGGGTGCTGCTCACCGGATTCGTGCCGGCGGGTATTCCATTGTCGACCAGGGCCACGGCAGGCTGGCCGTTGAGCATCGCGGGATTGCCGCCGGGCCCGAGAGAACTGTTGGGGCAGGCGCTGTTGGGATCGGTCACGTTGTAGCAAGGCGCGGAACCAGCCACCAGGCCGCTGTCGAATCGCCAGTTGAAGGAGTACCAGGGACTATGCTTCCCGGGGAACTGATACTGCAGGTGCGCCGTCTCGTTGTACTTCTCGTCGTGGTCGATACGGAATGGGTACCCCACGGCGACCCCGCTGGTGGCTCCGGCTCCGGCGACCTGCGGCGGGAAGAACCGCGCGGCCACCGAGGACATCACCACAAAAGCCGACACGCCGTCCCAGGTGGGCATCTCCGCGCGCAGCGCGAATCCCGGAATCTTCGAATTATGCCAGTCGATGGGGAACGTGATCGGGGTATTGCCGAGCACGCTGAAGTCGAAGGCGTTGTGCGTGTACTTCCAGATGTACTCGCCGCTGACGACGGCGTGTTTGCCGAAGGCCTGCTGCACGTTGGCGTGGAATTCGTTGCGGAGGCCGGGCTGGAGGTTCTTCGAGACAACACCGCTTCCCGTTACTGCAGGAGAGCACGCCAGCAGCGGCGCCAGCACCGGATTCGTGCAACCCTGGCTGGACAGCACCAGGTTCTCGTTGAACGGCGTCTCCAGCGTGCGGGCATAGGAAACCCCCAGCACGGTGTTCGTTGGATGGATCTGGTAGGAGACGCCCAGCCTCGGTTCGGTCTGGTTGGCGTCCGCAAGGCCGTTGTACACATCTTCGCGGAGCCCCAGGTCGTAATCCCAGTTGTGCTGCTGGATCCGGTCTTCAACGTAGAGCGACAGCAGCTTTACGTCCGTATGGCCGAAGTAGTAATAGCTGGACCCTCCGCGCGTCAGGTCATACGGCGCCAGCACCGGGAGGTAGTTTCCGTTGGGCAGCGCCGTCGCCGTGTCGCAATCGGCCTGGCTGGAGTATCCGGGCAGGGGAATCCCGTTCGCGTCCATGCAGGGCGAGTTGTAGGTGTTGTCGACGATCCCCAGAGTGTCGCTCTCGCGCAGGAAGGTCTGCCCATACTGGGCGCCAATGTCGAGGTTGTTGATCCCCTTCACGTACGTGTAGTCCGCGTGTGCCGCCGTGTTCAGCAAGGTGCGAATCTGCGAAATCGACGATGTCTGCAGGTTCGCGGGTCCCAGATCGGCCAGAGGATTGCCGCTGGGGAAGTAGTTGTACAGGTCCTTGCGCGCCCACAGTCCGAAATTGAAGACCGAATGATCGTTGATCACCCGCGTGTAGCTGGGATAGACGTCGAAGGTACCGATCTTCGAGCGCTGATCGGTGTTGCCGACATTCGTCAGAACCGGACTGGCTGAAGCGCCCGTTCCCGGAACGTCGTTCATGACGTTCACGTTCTGAAACGCATTCGGCGTCTGGAACCAGGAGCGGCTGTAATTCAGATTCAGGTGCAGGGAATTCTTCGGATCGAGGGTGTAGTCCACGCGATCGAAGAAATTCTCTTCGTTGCCCTTGTCGTGGAAAACCGTAAACTCGGGCGGATCGAGAAAGCGACCGGTGTTGAGCAGGTCGACCGAGATGAAATTGCCCCACTTCTGCTTGCCGTAACCCAAATCGAACCCGCCCGTCGACGATCCGAAGCTGCCATAGGAGCTGTAGATCGAACCCGTCGGCTTCGTCATCCCCTGGCCTGAGCGGGTGGTCGCCACAATCACCACGCTCGTTTTTCCGCCGTATTCCGCCGGCGGCGCTCCGTCGATCACCTCGATGGACTGAATCGAACTGACCGGTAGCTGGTTGGAGAACACTTTGCTCTGCTGATCCGTGATCGACTGGCCGTCGATCGAGAACGAGTTGGAGGCGTGATCGCCGAGGCCGTGAAAGAGCCCGTTCGAGTCTGCGGAAATGCCGGGCGAGGCGAGGGTGACCAGAGAACTGAGACCGGAAGACTGGCTCTCCAGCGGCAGCTTCTGGAACAGCCGCCGGTCCACATCGGTGTGGAAGGTGGGACTATTCTCCAGCAGATCCTCCCCGGTCACTTCGACGGTGGTCGCTGACGTGCCCACCTGGAGTTTTACCGGGACCGTGATCGTCACGCTCGAGTCGACGTTCTCATCGTGCACGAATGGGCTGAAGCCCTTCGCAGTGACGGTCATGTGATAGGGGTTGAAGGGGATGTTGGTGAAACGGAACTGGCCGGTACTGTCGGTCTTCATCGAGCGCAGGTACTGGCTCACCGGGTTCTGAATGGTGACGATGGCTCCGGGCACTACTGCGCCGGTGGGGTCGGTGACGATGCCGCGGATCATCCCGCTGTTGACGATCGACTGCGAAAAGGCACGCGGGGCCGCCGGGCACACCGCGAGGAATACCAATATAGAAAGGCGTGCCGCCACGCCGCGCATGGACGTGCGCATCATGTAACCTCCGAAAGATATCGATTGTCCCTGGGCGAACTACTGCTTCAGGCGAAGACAGGAGTTCCGGGCGGAGGTCGATTGGCAAGCTTCAGGACGAAGCGCTGGCGGGGTAGCGGAGCGCAATAGATTTCAGCGATGTAGCGCTCGACCGGCTGCGAGGTGATCTGGATGGCCACCACCACGACCACCTGCGCCACGGTGTGCGCCGTCATGCACAGGGAGCAGTCAGGATCGATGTGGCCGTCAGGGTGGGAGTGGGTGACGCGGAGAATGCCTGTGAACAGCACAAGCGCGATGCAGACGATTCCCAGGACAGCAACCCAGGAACGCCGTGGCCCACGCGTTGCGGTCACGAATCGCATTAGATTCCCCACTATAACGTGAATGGCCTGAGCGCAACAAATGGAGTGACACGCAGAATTGCGCCATTCGACGCGGCGTGGCGCATGATTTGCGCAGTGTCGAGCTGCAGGCCCAGGGCGCGGAAGGGCGCGGCGAACGATACGATGGAGATAAACCCGTGTCCTCCTCCTCGACATCCAGTTCCCATCCGGCGCGGTTCGCGATTCTTGCCGCGTTCGGCAGCGTTTATCTGTGCTGGGGAGCGACCTATACCGCCATGAGCATCGGCGTGCGGCTGCTGCCCGCGCCCATCCTGGCCGGCACGCGCATGCTGGCCGGTGCGGTCATCATGCTGGGTTTTTGTGCGCTCCGCGGCAAGCGGCTGTGGCACGGCTGGCGCACTATGGCCTGGCTCGGCTTGTTGGGCGCCATGATGCTCTTCGCCGGCAATGTGGGTCTGGTCTGGAGCGAGACGTATCTGCCCAGCGGCCTCGCCGCGCTGATTGTCGCCGTCATCCCCCTCTACGTGGCTGCTATTGAGGCGCTGTCGCCCAGTGGTGAGCGTTTGCGCGCTCGCGGACTGGTTGGGCTTGGGTTGGGCTTGCTGGCGCTCATGGCGCTGCTGTGGCCCAGCTTTCATGAGGCCGTGGATGCCCACAGCCATCTGGGCGCGATGCAACTCCTGGCCGCGGCCGTGGTTCTGCTGGGCGGCATGAGCTGGGCGTTCGGCTCCGTCCTCTTCAGGAGGCTGCGGTTGCCGGTTCATCCCCTGGTGGCCGCCGGTTGGGAGATGCTCGCCGCGGCCCTCTGCAATCTGCTGCTGGCCTCGTCTCTTTGGGAGTGGCCTCATGCCAAGTGGACCTTACGGAGCATGGGCGCTGTGGGGTACCTGGTCCTCTTTGGATCGCTTCTCGGCTTCTCCTGCTACATCTGGCTCATCCATCACGTGCCCGTCGCCAAGGTCGCGACCTACGCCTATGTCAATCCAGTCGTGGCCGTAATTTTGGGCGCTATCGTGCTGGGGGAGCATCTTCGACCCACGGAATACGTCGGCATGGTCGCTGTCCTCGGCGCCGTGGCGCTGGTGACCTCGTCGCAGATGCACAGCGGGCGAGCGGCTGCGGAGGTGGAGCTCGCGCCTGTGGAGAGGGAAGCGTAGCCACTCGCCGTATACTTTTCTGTTTGCTGGTTCACCGGAGGCGAGCTTATGGATGCTGCGATTGCCTACGCGCGGGAACACGCTGCGCGCTTTCTTGATGACCTGAAGACCCTCCTGCGGATTCCATCCGTCTCCACACTCCCCGAGCATAAGATCGACGTGCAGAAAGCCGCAGAATGGGTAGCCGCGGATCTGCGGCGGATGGGGATGGAACACGTTGAGGTGATTCCCGCCAGAGGCGAAGGCCATCCGCTGGTCTATGCCGACTGGCTTCATGCCCCCGGCAAGCCAACTGCGTTATGTTACGCGCACTACGACGTGCAGCCTCCCGATCCACTGGATGAGTGGATTACTCCGCCCTTCGAGCCTGCAGAACGCAATCAGAACCTCTACGCGCGCGGCGCGGTCGACGACAAGGGGCAACTGGTCCTGCAGCTCAAGTCGTTTGAGTCGATTTTCAAAACCAACGCTGGCAAGCTTCCGCTGAACGTGCGCCTGATCTACGAGGGCGAAGAAGAAGTCGGCGGGGAGCAGATCGCGGCATTCGTCCGCGAGCATCCCGATCGGCTGAAGGCAGACTTCGCCCTGATCTCCGATACGGAGTTGTTTGCGCCCGAGTTGCCGACTCTCTGCGTGGGACTGCGCGGTATGATCTACACCGAACTGGAAGTGCGCGGGGCCAAAACTGATCTCCACTCCGGCATGTACGGGGGGGCCGCGCCCAATCCCTTTGTTGCGCTGG
Organism: Acidobacteriaceae bacterium; assembly: GCA_030041515.1. Classification (GTDB taxonomy): domain Bacteria; phylum Acidobacteriota; class Terriglobia; order Terriglobales; family Acidobacteriaceae; genus Palsa-343. Next base: position 92,940 of record JASHNS010000034.1, read on the forward strand.
CGCAAATTATCGCGGCATTGAAAGATCGCGACGGGAGAATTCTGATTCCCGGCTTCTACGACGACGTGAGGACGCCGAGCACCGACGAGCTGAAAGCCTGGAAAAATCTCCCGTTCGACGAAGAAGAGTACCGCGAGAAGGAAATGGGAGCTTCGAAGCTGGTGGGCGAGAAAGGCTATTCCACCCTGGAGCGCACCTGGTCGCGGCCGACCCTTGACGTGCATGGCATCATGGGCGGATTCACCGGCGCTGGGGCAAAGACCGTTATCCCCGCGAAAGCTACGGCAAAAATCTCCATGCGGCTTGTTCCCGACATGACCCCCGACAAGACCTTCCGGCAGTACAAGGATTATGTGGAGAAGATCAAGCCGGAGGGCGTGTCCGTCGATGTGAGGCTGATCCACTCCGGCGAGCCGATCCTCATCGGCACGGAGAACGAGTACGTGCGTGCGGCAACGAAAGCGCTGAAATCCGTCTGGGGGAAGGATACGGTTTTCATCCGCTCCGGCGGATCGATCCCGATCGTTGGGGATTTCGAGAAGTACCTGAAGATTCCCTCGGTGATGATGGGCTTCGGGCTGCCGGATGACGGGCTGCACGCTCCTAATGAGAAGTTTCACATCCCGAACTTCCATCGCGGCATTGAGTCGGTAGTCCGATTCTTCGAGGAAGTGGGCGCTTAGGGCCCGTACAGTTCCTTCTCGCTGATCACTGGCACCGCCTTCTCTGCGCCGGCCACGCGATGCGAGGCAGTGAACATCGATCCGCGCGCCGCGATAACGGGTGCGAAGCTCATAAAACCCAGCGGCGCCGCGATGTCATCGTAGATCGCCTCCATTCCACCGCGCATGGTGTAGGTCTCGTGCCAAAAGCCGGTGCCGCCCGAGTCGCGGAGAAAGTTCTTCCACCACACGCGATGGGGCTCCGATCGAGTCCACGCAAGCAGAGAGTCCATATCGCGCCAGTACTGCCTCATGCCGGCATGCATCGGGAATAATGACAAAACAAAATTCTCGTGACGCAGCAATCCGTCCGGTTGCGCCGCGACGGAATTCGAAATCTTCGGGCCGAAGCCTGTCAGAGTTTTCAGTCCCGTCAGCCGGTTCACCCGCATCCCGAGATAGACCACCACGAGATCCGGATACTGCGACAGGTCGACGGTGCGCCGTTCGACGCGCGTGGGCATGGGGCGGCCCTCCGTGTTCTCCAGCCTGGCACACGCTGGCGCTGGCGTCTATCGGCGGCCCAAAAGGCACTCCCGGACCTGCCGCGTTTGCATTGCGGCGGCATCTGCTCTAATGTGTGAGTCGAGGTCAGGCGGAACGATGGCGAAGGCAGTCTGGAACGGCAAAACGATTGCGGAAAGTGATACTTACGAGACGGTCGAGGGAAACATCTACTTCCCGGAGCGGGCGGTAAATCGCGAATATCTGCGTCCGAGCTCCACAACATCGACGTGTCCCTGGAAGGGGCAGGCCCGGTACTACACCCTCATGGTGGACGGGCAGGAAAACCAGGATGCCGCCTGGTATTATCCGAATCCAAATCCTGCGGCTCGTAATATCAAGAACCACATTGCCTTCTGGCGCGGTGTAGAGGTTGAGAAGTAACGGTATCCGTCGGCCCGGTGTGAGTCCACAGGAAGGGGGTCCCGCTCGGGACTCCCTTTTCTATGTTATTTGTATCGCTTCTGGTGCCACACCCAGGCGCTGGCAATGATCGTATCCAGCTGCGTGTGGCGCGGCTTCCATCCCAGATTGCGGTCGATCTTCTCTGAACTGGCGATGAGAACAGCCGGATCGCCGGGACGCCGCGGAACCACTTGTGCCGGAATTGGATGATGTGTCACACGACGAGCCGACTCAATCACTTCGCGAACCGAGAATCCGGCTCCATTACCGAGGTTATAGATATGCTGACCCCCTCCACGAAGGGCTGTAAGGGCCAGCAGATGGGCTTCAGCGAGGTCTTCGACATGAATGTAATCGCGGATGCAGGTACCGTCGGGCGTTGGGTAATCATCCCCGTAGATCCTGATGTGCTCACGCCGGCCCAGCGCAACATCCAGAACCAACGGGATCAGATGGGTTTCCGGCTCGTGCGCTTCTCCCTCGCCGCCGCTGGCACCAGCCACATTAAAGTAACGCAAACTGGCGTACGGGAAACCGTGTACCCGATACATCCAGGCGAGCATTTTTTCCACCAGAAGTTTTGATTCACCATAGGGATTGGTCGGGATGAGGGCCGCATCTTCCCGGATCGGCACAGACTCGGGCTCACCGTAAACCGCCGCTGTCGACGAGAAAACCAGCCTTCGAACGCCTGTGGCGAGCATGGCCTCCAGTAGGCTCAGCGTCGAAGCACTATTGTTACGGAAGTATACTTCTGGCTTCGCCATACTTTCGCCTGCCTCGATGAACGCTGCAAAGTGCAGAACACCGTCAAAGCCGGAGCCGAGGAGCGCCTCAAGTTGCTGGCGGTCTGCTACATTCCCTTCCACGAATTCCGCCCCAGCCGGCACCATCCACCGTTGGGAGTGGGAAAGATTGTCAAAAACAACGACTTGATGCCCCTCGGCCATCAGGCGGCGAGCAACGGTACTCCCGATGTACCCAGCGCCTCCAGTCACCAGAATTTTCACCCCTCGTCCCCTCTCTTTTTGTATGCTAGGGAGCAGTCCCCTTCCGGCCTCCTCTTCTTATAGCGCATCCGGAATCGCTCGATGCACACCTGTTACCCCAGGATGTATTGCGGCACGTTCGATTCAACTCGGGGTACGGTGCCGCGGTGACCAATGGCATTCCGCCGTGGCCGCCGTGAGTAAGCGGAGAACCTCCGCTGTGCGTCTTTATTCTTAAAAGGGGCCTGGAGAGGCTTCGGCCACTAGTAACGCGTTCGTGGGATTCGAACGTAACCTTTTGGGTATCCTGCCGGTAACTGCTTGTGCCAAACTGGAGGTCAACCAACCCTGATCGGCATCTGGGCAGATGTGGGGTCCGTCGCACCTCAGAAGCCTGGATCAACAAATTTTGGACCTTGGTGTGCACTCAAAGCTCGAACCCGGTTAGATGACCGAAGCTTTTTCGCGGCAAATCAGTTCTAACGGAAAGAATGTTATGGCTACCTACGACTCCCCCTTCGATCGTGGCACGTTTGGGCTCCTGCCTGAGCCGAAAGGCAGAGGGCGCTCGTTTGCGCTGAGCACGCTCCTCAACACGAGCGTGGCGGCCATTGTCCTGTTGCTGAGCCTGGCTCAGGTGCGTGTCGTGCGACAGCATGAACAAGTCACGCAGCTCGTGTTTCCCTCCCCGGTTCCCAAGCCGACGCCGCCCGTGGTTCCCCAGGCAAAGTTTTTGCCGCCGCCTCCGGTGGTTCAGGACAATACGCCAAAGATTGCGATGCCGAAGCCGGTAACGCCACCGCCACCGCGGCCGGTGGAGATCAAGATGCCGACGCCGGCGATGCCGAAGCTGGATGCGGCGCCACCGCGCCGTGTCGAGCCCCCGCCGCAACCCAAAGTGGGTTTATTTAAGAGCGAAGCGCCAACGCTGGTCGCCAATAACATGGCTCATCCCACTCTGAAAGCCGGAGGCTTTGGCGATCCGCAGGGCGTAAAAGCGAATCCAAACGCGAACCGGCCGAGCACCATCGCCGCCGTCGGCTCGTTCAGCGGAGCCCCTGGCATTGGGCCTGTCGGAGCTGGCCGCGCACGCGCTGGCTCGATCCATGGAGCCGATTTCGGTTCCGGCGTAGCCCACGGAGTTCCGGGCGGCCGCGACCGCGGCGCCGTTGCGTCTGCAGGTTTCGGGAGCGGTGTCGTGGGCGGCACAGGTCGTCCCGGCAGCCACGGCACGGTTGCTAATGCCAGCTTCGGCAACACCGAGTTCGGCAACGGTCCAGCTCGTACGATTCAACCCACTGAACCAGCGTCGACACCCATCGTCGTCATCAGCAAGCCGTTGCCGACGTATACCGCCGAGGCGCGCGAATTGAAAATCCAGGGAGACGTGACACTGCGCGTCCGCTTCCTGGCCTCTGGACAGGTTGAGGTTCTGGGAGTAGTGAATGGCCTCGGGCATGGCCTGGATCAGGAAGCGGTGAGGGCGGCTGAGCAGATCCGGTTCAAGCCAGCGACCCGCGGCGGACGTCCCGTGGATGAGGTCAGCGTGGTGCGAATCACGTTCCAGATGGCGTAGACGGCAGACCAACACAGCCCAGCCTCACTCAGGCTGGCGACAATCGTTTGATAAGGGCCGCACAGAAAGTCAGGAGTGGATGCATGGTTCGTAAGGTCGTGATGCTGGGGATGGTGGCGCTGCTCAGTGCCCCGCTTCTCCATGGCGCGCCGCTTTTTCACGCGAAAAAGCACCGCCAATTTTTTAAGCCCATGCCGTTAACGCCCCAGCAGCAGCAGCTGGTGCAGGAAGCCATCGCCCGGGAGAAGGTGACGATCCGGCAGGTGGAGAAGAGCACCCCGCTCGTGCAGACCTACATCCAGGACATGCGTCCCGATGTGAAGCTCTACCAGGTCCCCGTGGACGATCAGTACATGATCGGAAGAGTGGATTTCAGCAAGGTCTTCAAGGCCAATGAATAC
>JASHNS010000035.1 GCA_030041515.1 Acidobacteriaceae bacterium
TCCCCTTTAGTCGGTGTCCTCCGCTCATTAGCAACGGTCTTCTATAATCAACCCCTATCCTATGGTCTTTCCGAGACCATCCGAATGCTTGACCGCCGACGAAGCGCTCGCGCGAGGCGCATGGCCGGAGGCGCTTGCGGCTTTCGAGGCGGTGCTCCGTGTCCGCGAGTTTCCTGAAGCGCTCGAGGGCCTGGGAACCGCGGCGTGGTGGCTCGACCTGGCCGATGTGGTCTTTGATTCCCGCGAGCGAGCCTATCGCTTGTATCTGGCCCAAGGAGATCGCGCCGCAGCGGCCCGAGTTGCTGTGTGGCTGGCCTGGGATTCCTGGGCCTTTCGCGGAGAAAATGTCGTTGCCAATGGCTGGCTGCAGCGCGCCCGTCGTCTTCTCGAAGACCATCCGCCGTGTGCGGAGCGCGCTTGGCTCGAAGTGCGCGAGGGCTCTCTGTGCCTTCTCGAAGAAGGCGACCCGGAACGCGCACTTTCCCTGGCCCAGGAAGGAATTCGCATTGCCCAGGAGGCAGGAAGCATTGACCTTGAGATGCTGGGCCGGGCGGTTGCAGGACTTGCTCTGGTCGCATCCGGCTCAGTTGCCGACGGGATGCGAATTCTCGATGAGGTGAGTGCGGCGGTAATTGCCGGGGAATTGACGGACCGCGTGGCTATCGGTCTGTGCGGATGTTATCTGATTGCGGCATGCGAGCGTGTACGGGACTACGAACGAGCGGTGCAGTGGTGTCGCAGGCTGAAGGACTTCTGCGCGAAATGGGGCTTGCGTCCACTATCTGCCGTATGTCGCACTCAGTATGCGTCGATATGCCTGTGGCGGGGAACGTGGCACGAAGCGGAACAGGAGTTGTGTGCCGCGAGCGAGGAACTTGCAGCAAGCCGGCCGGCCATGAAGGGTGATGCGCTGTTACGTCTCGCCGAACTGCGCCGAAGACAGGGGCGGATTTCCGAAGCTGCAGCCATACTCGAGGAGATTGGGCAGCACGGGGCGGGATTGCTCGCGCGAGCCCGCCTGGCTCTCGATTGCGATGACCCGGGCAGCGCGTTGGAACTGATCGAACAATACCTGCGCCATGTGCCGGCGTCCAATCGTACCGACCGGGCTTCTGGACTCGAAGTTGCGATTCAGGCGCGTGCCGATTTGTGTGACTGGCCGGGAACGAAGGTCGCTCTCGACGAGCTGCGAGAAATCGCAGCCGTGGTCGGTACGGCTCCGCTGCGGGCCGACCTGACCTTCGCATTCGGTTACGCCGCGTTGAGCAAAGGAAATCCCGACCAGGCGCGGCTTTGCTTCGAAGATGCCTGCGAAATGTATGCGCGCAGTGGCGCGCCGTTCGAAACCGGGCGGGCACGGGTTCAACTGGCTCGTGCACTAAGCGCGCTGGGAAAAGCGGACGCCGCAGTCGAAGAACTTCGCCGCGGCAAGGCGACTCTTTCGGCTCTCGATGCGGGGCTGGAGGTCGCACGAGCGGAAAGGCTGCTCTCCGATCTTCTCAAGTGCTGCGCGGTGAATCCGGCCAGAGTGCGGAAACCGGAGCATCGTGAGCTGACCAGGCGAGAGATCGAAGTGCTGCAGCTGGTAGCGGAAGGGCTAAGCAACGACTCCATCGCTGAGCGACTCTCCGTCAGCGAACACACGGTTCATCGCCACCTGGCGAATATCCTGAACAAGCTCGATGTACCAACACGAGCCGCAGCCGTTGCCCAGGCGGCACGGCGCGGGTTTTTGGTCGCCTAACCGTCTCCATGGCCCGTTCAGGCCATTTCAATCTGTGCATCAAAAATGGCCTGCGCGGGGGATGCCGCGTTGCGGACCGCTCGTTCATTGTGCTCTCTAATGGCTCCGTGCCAGGTTGGAATCATGAATTCCAACCGAGACCGCGGAACGCGCACGGAGCCCCGATTCGGAGCGCTGGACCGATGAACTCGGGAAGGGCTACACTGCCGGTCTTCCGAAGCCAACGTCGAAAGCAGGAGGTTTCTATGAGCGACAACTGGCGTGTATCCGGGCAATATCTGGAGTCCTGTAATTGCAAGCCTGCCTGTCCGTGCATTTTCCTGAGCCGGCCGACAGAAGGCGACTGCACGGTAGTCGTGGGCTGGCATATCGATGAGGGGCATTTTGACGAGATCGATCTGGCCGGCTTGAATGTGAGTCTGGCGGTGGACTCCCCTGGCACAATGCATGAGGTTCCGTGGAAAGTGGCGCTGTACGTGGAGGAGCGGGCCAGCGAAAAGCAAAAGGATGCACTCGTGAAGATCTTTGCAGGACAGAAGGGCGGTCATCCGGCGCGGCTGGCATCGCACATTGGACAGGTGCTGGGTGTAGCGAGCGCGCCGATCGAGTTTACCCAGGAAGGGAAACGTCGAACTCTGAAAGTCGGCTAAGTTGCTGACGTGGAGATCGAGGCGATCGGCGGCGCGGGTGGGGCGGACGTGGCGATCAGCGGCCATCCTCTGTGCATCGCGCCGGGATTCCCCGCGGTGGTGGCGAAGTCGAAAGCGCTGCGGTATCAGGACCACGGTTATCGCTGGACGCTGTCGGACCGCAATGGCCTGTATTCCCCGTTCGCGTACCAAAACTAATCGCGATGGCAAAGGCAACGGGCTGGCTCCTCGATCGCGACCGAACGATCCTGCTGGGCGGGTGTTTGGCGGTGGCTGGGATCGCCTGGCTGACGATGATGCGTCTCTCGATCGGCATGACAATGCGCGACGGATGCGCGATGACGATGCGGCCGGACGCGGAGTCGCTTTTCGCGATGTGGACGGTGATGATGGTGGCCATGATGCTGCCCTCGACCCTGCCCTTTGTTTTCGCCTTCAGTCAGGAGCAACGCCGGCGCGAGGCGCAGCAGGGCACGGTCATCCCGGCGGCATTCTTCGTTGCCGGTTACCTGGCAATTTGGGTCATGTTCAGCGCAGTATGCGCGGCACTGCAGCAGTTTCTGCATGCCCGGGCGCTGCTATCCGCGCGGATGGCCTCCACCAGCTCCGTGTTCTCGGCATGCCTGCTGATGGCGGT
>JASHNS010000036.1 GCA_030041515.1 Acidobacteriaceae bacterium
CCGGCGGCAGGTCGTAAATCTCAATCGCGCCATGCCGGAGCACCGCGAAACGGCGGCCGTCGGGAGAAAGCGCCACGTTCTGACCGGCGGTGAGGACGGGCGAGGTGTCGCGCACCAGCACCAGCTTGCCCGTCTCCGTGTCGTAGACGCCAGCCAATTGCCCGACGATCTCGTTCAGGTCCAGGGAGGAGCCGACAATGCTCATGGGCACATTGATCTCGACGGACTCGTAGGCGAAGCGGGTGCCGTTTTCGGCGAAGTCGAACCAGGGCCAGACGTATTTCTGCTGCCAGATATCCTGCCACAACTCCTTGCCAGCCGTGTTGACCGCGAAGACAGGCTGGTTGTTGTCCTGCTGCGAGCACCAGGTGACCAGGCTCGCGGTGTTGCTGAGCGGCTGCACGCGCGGGCGGCAGAACGAGTGCACGTTCCCCAGGACCTGGGTACTGCCCTGGAACGGCACTTCGCGCAACGACCAGGAGGCAATATCTTTTCCTTCCGCGACGTCCATCAGCCCATCGCCGAGAAGCGGCAGATCGCCGGGCTCATTCATCTCGCTCACTCCCGCGGGCTTTTTGGATCCCGCGGGAAGAATCAGAACCTTGACCGGTGTCTGAGTTGCGGAATCGCCGTCCAGGCTGGGCCCCGTGTGCACTTTCGACGAGTCGTCGTACTCTACAACCATCCATTTCCGCTGGGGCGATATCTCGACGAGCCGCAGGGTCGACGGCGACCGCAAATAGGGGGTCAATTCGAGAGAAGGCCCTACCGTGTAGAGGGTGTTGTGGATGCGCAGCAGGAACTGACCGTCGACAAAGGGCCACAGGTAGGGATCGCGATCGCGCAGACGCCATTCGGTTTGCCTGAGAACCTGTCCGGTGTGGGCGTCGAGCACGAGGGCGCGAATTTGCTGGTCGTTGCCCTGGTCGCCGGGCAGGCGCTGCATCAGTCCCGTGACCTGAAAGGTAAAGAGCAGGCGATCGTCGTCAAAGAACCCCAAGGCCGCCGAGGAGAGGCGATAGGTGATATAGAACGCTCCAGGCGGGAGATAACCCAGCGGGGCGACGGGAATGCGCAGCGCGGGTTTCAGCTCGGATGGGGATGAGGGTTTCTCCGCGCGAGCCAGCCCAGCGCCCAGCACGGCCGCCGCGATCAGTCCCGTCGCGATGAGTGAGTGTCCCCGCCGCCGCATGCCCAAAGCCACGCTACCATTCTCTTCATGCGATGTGCACCAGGGCAAGACGAAAGCAAAGATGCCCCGATTTGACGTAGCGGCGCATTGTGCGTATAAAACATGGTTCTAAAGGACAACCGCCGGCGCGTTGCGCTGCGAGTCGTCCGATGGGGTCAAAAAGAGATTTATGGCTCGAATGCACGAAGCACGGGAAACGCCGGGAGCGCGCCGCCCACGGACGGCACCGTCGAAGGCTCGATCTGCCAGCGGCGACGGCCAGCCACGCGTGTTCCAGGACTATCAGAATGCTCTGGAGCTGATGCAGGACAACAAGTTCGAGAAGGCCCGGGCCCTCTTCGAGAAGATTCTGCGCGACGCGCCACCCGAGCTGGTGGAGCGCGTGCGGATGTACCAGAGCGTCTGCGAGCGGCGCGGCGCCGACTCCTCGCGGAGTTTTGCCTCTCCCGAGGAGCAGTATGACTACGCCGTTTCGCTGCTGAATGCCGGCAGTTTTGAGGACGCGCGCGATCAGTTCGACGCTATCCTGGGGACGTACCCGAACTCCGACTTTGCTCATTACGGCGTTGCGTTGCTGAACAGCATGACGGGGCAAAACGAAGAGGCGCTGGAGCACCTGGCGCGGGCGGTCGAGCTGAATCCGGCGCTGCGCATCCAAGCGCGCACGGATCCCGATTTCATCGATATGGTCGACGATCCGCGTTTTACTGAGCTGCTGTATCCAGAGATACCTTAGCTGCGGCGCGACGGGTTTAAACTCAGCAGAGCAGACCGTACGAATGCTGTGACTGTATCTGTCTCGACATCTTCGGCCCCCGCCAGCCGTCCCAGGGACGCGGCACCCGCGACACCCGCAGCGCTGCGGGTGGTGGCTCTGGGCGGAGGGACCGGCCTCTCGACTCTTCTGCGCGGGTTGAAACATCGTGTTCCGCACGCGGCCGGACTGCTGGAAGTTCCTGTGCGCTCGCCACTCATCGCCGACCTGACCGCGGTGGTGACGGTGACCGACGATGGCGGCTCCAGCGGGCGTCTTCGCCGCGACTTCAATATGCTGCCTCCCGGCGACCTGCGCAATTGCATGGTGGCGCTGTCAGAAGATGAGCACCTGATCTCCCGCTTGTTTCGCCATCGTTTTGGGAGCAGCGGCGGCCTGGCCGGACACAACTTCGGCAACCTGTTCATCGCGGCGCTTACCGAGATGACGGGCGACTTCGCCCTGGCGGTCCGTCTGGCGGCGGAGATCCTGGCGACGCGCGGGCATCTGCTGCCGGCCACCCAGGCCAATGTCACGCTGGCGGCGCGGATGGAGGATGGCTCGGTGGTGCGCGGCGAGACTAACATCACCGCCAGCCGTCTGCGTATCGTCGAATTAATGCTGGAGCCTCCCGATCCGCCGCCGCCGCCGGAGACGCTGGACGCGATCGCCGCGGCTGACCTGATCACGGTGGGTCCGGGGTCGCTCTACACCAGCATTGTCACCAATCTGCTGGTGGGCGGGATCGCGGAAGCTCTGGGCGCGGCGCGCGGGACGCGGGTCTTCATCTGCAACCTGATGACCCAGGCCAACGAGAGCCTGCACCTGACGGCGTCGCAGCACATCGAGCGGATTTACGAGCACGCCGGACGCCCCATTTTCGACTATGCCGTGGTGAACACGGCGCCGGTTTCCGAAGCGCTGCGGGAGCGATATGCCGCGCAGGGCGCGGAGGTCACGATTGCCGACGTGGACCGCATCGAGGCCATGGGCATTCACTGCGTGACCGGCGATTTCGCGGCGGAGGGCGACGTGCTGCGCCACGCGGCGGACCGGGTGACGGACGCGGTGCTGGCGTTGCCGATGCGTTCGCCGGGCCCGGCGTAGGAGATCCACAGAAGTTCAAGCCGCGCATCGTTTTCGCTGTCTGGCGGCGCCAGAACGGATTGGGTCTCTCCGCCAGCTGTTGAGGCACGAACGGCCACCGCGGATCCTTCGCTCCGCTTCCCATCGCTTCTCCATCCCAGCGCAGAGGTTCGCTGGGAACCCCGGCGCGTGACGGGGCTCCACGGCGCGGAGGCTCAGGAAGACAGACCTAGCGCCCGATCGTCGTTTTTTTCAGCTGACCGCAGGCCGCGTAGATGTCGCGTCCGCGCGGGCGCCGGATGAAAGCCGGAATGCCTGCGGCGCGCAGGCGCTGCTGGAAGGCGTCGACGGATTGCGGATCGGGCATGGCGAAGGGTACGCCGGGGCCGGGGTTCCAGGCGATGAGGTTGATTTTGGCGGGGAAATTCGCTCGCCGCACCAGACGAATGACTTCGTCCGCATGCTGCGGCTGGTCGTTGATGCCGCCGAGCAGCACGTATTCGAAGGTCACGCGCTCGTGCGGGCGCAGGGGCACCTTGCGCGCCGCCTCGATCACATCGGCAATCGGCCACTTGCGCGTGACGGGCATGATGCCTTCGCGGATGGTGTCGTTGGGCGCATTGAGCGAGAGGGCGAGGTGCGGACGGACCGGCTCGTCGGCAAAGCGCAAAATTCCCGGAAGAATACCGGAGGTTGACACGGTCATCCGTGATTCCGGAATACCCATGGGACCGGCGAGCAGGCGCACCGCCTCCATGAAAGCGTCGTAATTCAGGAATGGCTCGCCCATGCCCATGAAGACAAGGTTGATGCGGTCGCGTCCCGGCTGAGCCTGGTGGCGATTGAGCACGGCTGCCACCTGCCCGGCAATTTCGCCCGTGGTCAGGTTGCGCAGGATACCCAACTTGGCCGTGAGGCAGAACTGGCAATTCACCGCGCAGCCGATCTGACTGGAGACGCAGATGGCCGCGCGCGTCCAGGTTCGGCCGGCGGGAGCGTTGCCGTCGTCCGGTTCCGGCGCGGAATCGTCGTCCTCTGCTCCGTCGCCTTCCGGCATCCAGACCGTCTCGACGGTCTGTCCGTCCGCGCAGGCGATCAGGTAGCGTTCGGTGCCGTCGACGGAGCGAAACGTCTCGACAATCTCCGGCAACCCCACCCGGAAACCTGCCGCGGCCGCCTGTTCCCGCAGATCTTTGGACCAGGTGGTGATGGAGTCAAGGGTGGTCACCCGCTGGCTATACAGAGCCGTCTCCAACTGGCGAATTCGCCATGCCGGTAGCCGGAATTCGGCAAGGCTCTCGCTAAGTTGCTGATTATGAAGACCAAAAAGTGCGCCACCGCGACGGGGTCCGGCAGCGTCTAAGATGGAGGTATCGAGTTTCCCGCCGGCAGTCATCCTGATTCCGAGCATAGCGCATCGAAAAGCCGGCAGGGCCCCTCTCCCGGAAACGCACGCACAGCCATGAACAGCCAACGCAACATACGCCGAACCATCCTCCCCAGCGGGCTTATCGTGCTCACCGAGCGCATGGAGCACGTCCGCTCCGTGGCCATGGGAGTGTGGATGCGCGGCGGCTCCCGCCATGAACTCCCGGAGCTGAACGGAATCTCCCACTTTGTGGAGCACATGGTTTTTAAGGGGACGAAGTCGCGCTCCGCCCAGCGAATCGCCCGGGAGGTGGACGCGATTGGCGGCAACCTGGACGCGTTTACGGGCAAGGAGACCATCTGCTTCAACATGAAGGTGCTGGACGACCATGTGCCGACGGCGCTGGATGTGCTGTCGGACCTGGTGCTGAACCCGGTCTTTGCTTCCGAGGAGATCTCACGCGAGCGCGGGGTGATTCTGGAAGAAATCAAGATGGACGAGGACAATCCGGACACGCTGGTGCACGAGATCTTCACGCAGAGTTTCTGGAAGGGGCACCCGCTGGGCAAGCCGATTCTCGGGACCCGGGAGACGGTCCGCAGCTTTGAGCAGAACACGTTGCTGCGCTTCTACGAGGAGCGGTTCCTGGGCGGGAATATGGTGTTCTCTGCCGCGGGCAATCTGGAGCACGACAGCTTTGTGGAGCTGGTGACACGGCATTTTGGCTCGCTGGGCCCAGGAGCGACGTCCAGCGACAGCGCTGTGCCTCAGGTGACACCACGGATCAATCTGCGGAATAAGAAGTCTCTGGAGCAGGTGCAGCTGTGCCTCGGGGTCCAGTCACCGCCGGTGGCGGACGAGTCGCGTTACATCACGCTGCTGCTGAACACGATCCTGGGCGGCGGCATGAGCTCGCGACTCTTCCAGACGGTGCGCGAGGAGCGCGGCCTGGTCTACGCCATTTACAGCGATCTGAACCCCTACCGCGATACCGGAGCGCTTTGCGTCTATGCCGGAACCTCGGCAGACCGCGCCGTGCAGGTGATCGACCTGATCATGGAGGAGTTTCGCCGGTTGAAGACCGAACCCCTGCAGCCGGATGAACTGCGGCGCGCCAAGGATCAGCTGAAGGGAAATCTGCTGCTGTCACTGGAAAGCTCGATGTCGCGCATGTCGAACCTGGCGCGCCAGCAGATGTACTTCGAGCGCTTCTTCTCGCTCGACGAGATTCTGGACCGCGTGGAAGGCGTGACGGAAGAGCAAGTGATGGCGATGGCCACGGAACTCTTCCAGCCTGATCGGGTAGCGGTTACGATGCTGGGACGGCTGGACGGACTGCGCCTCGGCCGCAAGCAGCTCGCCTGCTGAGCACCCGCCTTTGAGGACGACTATGGCACCATGAAGCCTGCATGGAGCAGCGGGTTCGCATTGCCATCGCCGGCGCGCTGGGAAATCTTCTGGAGTGGTACGACTTCGGGCTGTACGGGCTGCTGGCGCCCGTGCTGGCCGAGCGCTTCTTCCCTGCTCACGATCGGGTTGCTGCGCTGCTGGCTGTCTACGGCGGATTCGCTGCCGGTTTTGCCATGCGTCCGCTGGGCGCCTGGTGGCTGGGCCAGCTAGGAGATCGCCGTGGCCGGCGTTCCGTTCTTATCCTTTCTGTTACGCTGATGGGCCTGGCCACGACCGTTGTAGGCGTGCTGCCCACGTATGCCCAGGCTGGGCTGGCGGCTCCCGTGCTGCTGATTTTGGTACGGCTCTTCCAGGGAATCTCGGTCGGCGGCGAGTTTGTCGATTCGGTGACGTACCTGGTGGAGAGCAGCTCGGTGCGCCACCGCGGGATCGCCGGCAGCGTGGCGAACATCGGCTCGACGGCAGGGATGCTGCTCGCGGCAGGCGTCTCAAGCCTGGTTCTGAGCGGGCATGGACACGGGGACTGGCGCATCGCGTTTCTGCTGGGCGGAGTAGTGGCCGGCGCCGCGTATTTCGTGCGGCGCGGGCTGCCGGAGACTCCCGTCGCGGCTTCGGCGGTGCGCAATGAGGCCCCGCTGCGCCAGGCCATTCGCCGTCAGCCGTGGCTGCTGCTGGCGACGCTGGCGTTCACCTCCGGGTACGGGATTGTCAACTACCTGAGCATGGTCTTCCTGCCGGCGTGGGCGCATGAGTTCCACGGCATGGCGGAGGCGCAGGCGCTCCGCTTGAATACAGCGGGACAGGGATTGGCTCTGTTCGTCGTGCCCGTTGCGGCGTGGCTTTCGGACCGATGGATCACACGGCGTGCGCTGCTGGCGCTCACCTTTGCCGCCGAGGCTGGACTGACCTGGGAAGCGTACCGGCTTGCGGGGACCGGGACTGCGGGGTTCTGGGCTGCGCAACTCGCCTTCGCATTTCTGCTGGCGGTGGTGATGGGCACAGCGCCCGCGATGCTCGCCGAGCAGTTTCCGCCGGGCTACCGCGTGAGCGCGCATGCCGTGGCTTTCAACCTGGGCATTGGCGTCGCCGGAGGCACTGCGCCGATGATTGCCGTCGCCCTGATCCATGCGTCGGGAAGCCCGATGGCGCCGGCGATCTACCAGGCCGCGGCCTGCGCGCTCGCCGCGGTCGCTGCACTCGCTCTCCACAATCGCAGCCGCGAGGCGCTGGATTAGCTATGCGCGGGTGAGAACAGCCGCGAAGAAGCCATCGCAGGGATGGATGCCGGGAATTGTCCGCAGGAAGTCACCCTCTATGGCGTTGCGAAGCCGGGCGCGGCCTTTCGACGTGAGGGCGCCGGTCGTGGCGAGGACGTCGAGGATTGGAGCGACAGGGGCGGTGCGGAAGCCAGGCGTCTCGCGCAGGACTGCGGTGACAACGTTCTCGTTTTCTTCCGGCTCCAGCGAACAGGTGGAGTAGATGAGGCGTCCTCCGGGAGCCAGCCCCGCGAGCGCTGCTCGCAGAATGGCGATTTGGCGGGCCTGCTGACGCCTGAGATCAGCTTCGGTCAGCCGCAGTCGGATCTCTGGATTGCGGGACATGGTGCCGGTGCCGCTGCAGGGCACGTCACAGAGAATCCGGTCCCATTCGGGACGCAGCTCCAGCTTCGCTGCGTCGCCGACCTTCAGGAGCAGGCGGGCGCTCGCGGGGCCGAGGATCTTGCGCATGGAGTCAAGCCGCTTCCGGCTCACGTCCACCGCGGTAATCTGCGCCTGGGGCAAGCGTTCCAGAAGGATGGCGGTTTTGCCGCCGGGAGCCGCGCAGGCGTCGAGGACTTTCGAGACGCAGGCTTCGTCAGGCGCAGGTGCAGCGGCGATTTCCGCGACGAGCTGCGAAGCCTCATCCTGGATGCGAGCCTGTCCTGCGCGGACCGCAACGCCCGGATCGCCGCGCAGCACACGGCGCGCATGGCTCAGAAATGTTCCAGGCTCCGTCTCGATGTCCGCCCCGTCGGTATCTGTCACCACTCGCAGGGCCGTCGCCACAGGCTCCTGATCCCATCGGCAAATGGCTTCGGCTGCTTCGGATCCGTAGCGCCGCGTCCACCGCTGGACCATCCAATCTGGATGCGCCGCGGCGGCTGAACCCTGTTGTGCGCCGCCCCGGCTGATTTTCCGAAGGACGGCGTTCACCAGCCCGGCCGCGCCATGCTCGGGGCTGCGCTTCACCAGTTCCACGCTGTCGTGGATGACGGCGTGAGGCGGCACTCGGTCCAGATGCAGCAGCTGATATGCGCCCATCCGGAGTGAGGTCGCCGCCTCCGGGCTGAGCTTCCTCCCGGGCCGCGCCAGGAGATGGCTAACCGCAGCATCGAGCGCGAGTTGCCAGCGCAGCGTGCCCAGCACGAGCGTCGTCGCGAGGCTGCGATCCTGCGCGGAGAGTGCATCCACGTCAGGGCTGCGCAGCAGGTCGTCACTGTGCGCGCCGGTTGCAGCGATGTGGAGCAGGATTCGGTAAGCAGCCTGGCGTGCCGGAGCGATCATCAGCTAGTTACCGAGGGGCGTGCCGGTCGCGAGAGCCTGGCCGCGCAGGAACTCCGCTGCGGTCATGCGCCGCCTGCCTTCGGGCTGCACTTCGATCAGCTCGATCCAGGTCCCGTCGCCACAGGCGGCAAACATCGTCCCCTCATCGAGCAGCAGGGTTCCAGGTTGGGCACCGCGGGCGCCGCGCACCTCTGTAGGCAGCAAACGGTGAAGGGTCAGCTTTTTACCGTGGAGCGTCGTCCATGCGCCCGGCCAGGGTTGAAAGCCGCGCCACCGGTTGTAGATCGTCATCGCGGGCCGGGAAAAATCGACGCGACCATCGTCGCGCGTCAGCAAAGGCGCCAGCGAGGCCTGCGATTCGTCCTGCTTCCGCGGGACGATCCGGCCGGCTTCCAGCTCCACCAGCGTCTGCATCATCAGGTCGGCGCCGGTTTCGGCCAACAGGGGAAGGATGTCCGTCGCGGTCATACTCGGGGCAACGGCCATCTGCCGCTGGAGGAGAATGTCGCCGGTATCGAGGCCCTCGTCCAGACGCATGGTGGTGACGCCGGTCGCGTGTTCGCCGTGGGCCAGGGCCCACTGTACGGGCGCAGCGCCACGATACTTCGGCAGCAGCGATCCGTGCAGGTTGAGATTGCCGAAGCGCGGGAGGTCGAGCATCCATTTGGGAATGATTCGCCCATAGGCGACCACGAGGATGGCATCGGGCCGGATCGCCTCCAGTTCCTCGCGGAGATCCGGATTGTTTTTGATCTTCTCGGGCTGGGTAACGCGGAGGCCGGCTTCCAGGGCGATGGTCTTGACGGGCGGCGCGGTCAGCTGCTGGCCGCGACCCGCGGGCCGGTCGGGCTGCGTCACCACCAACGCCACATCGTGCCCAGCGCGGAGAGCCAGTTTGAGTGTGGGCACCGCGAACGCCGGAGTTCCGCAGAACGCCAGCTTCATTTCCACTCGCCGGTTTTTTGCATCTTGCGGATCCGGCGGAGAATCAGATCGCGCTTGAGCCCGCTGAGGCGCCACGGGAAAAGGATGCCATCCAGATGATCGATTTCGTGCTGGAAGGCGCGTGCCAGCAGCTCCTCGCCTTCAAGATCCTGCCAGACGCCGTTGAGATCCTGAGCGCGCACGCGCACCCTGGCCGCTCGAACGACTTTGTCGCGGATCTCGGGCAAGCTGAGGCAGCCTTCCTCCTGCACCTGGCGGCCTTCCCTGTGCACGATCTCCGGATTGACCAGCACGAGCTTCTCGCCGGGTTCTTTCTGGTTACTCAGATCGATCACGGTGATTCGTTTGCCGATGCCGATCTGCGGCGCGGCGAGGCCGATGCCCTGCGCCATATACATGGACTCAAACATGTCGGCGGCGAGGGTGCGCAGCTCGTCATTAAACTCAGTGACCTTCTCGGTCGGCCGCTGCAAAATGGGGTCGGGATATTTGACGATTTCGCGAATCATAGTTGTCGGGCCTCATCGGCGGCCGGGAGCACAGGCGCGGCCAACAGAGGGGCCTGTCTTCTATTAAAACCGACGGTCGGGGATGTGGCTACGGCATTTTCAGAGATGCTGTGCCCTTTTCATTCGCGCCGGACCGGCGCTCGGTGTGGATCGCGGGGACTGGCTCTCCCGGCCTCGGCCGACAACAGCTCTGAAAATGCTTTAGCTGGCAGCCGCCGGGACCTCGGGAGTTCTGCGCCGCGGCATGACGTGGCTCTCCACCCACGGGCGCACGGTATCCGTGCGGAATTCCGTCAGCCAGGCGACACCGTACGCATAACCAATTGCTGTTGCCAGCAGAAGCAGCGCAAATGAGATGTGCCGGAAATCCGGGTACCAGCGGCTGTCTCCCGCTGTGAGCGAGGTGAGAAGCATGAGGAACGGGAAGTGCACGACATAGAGGGTGTACGAGAATCGCGCGCCCGTCCGCGAGAGTCCAACCCACCTGGCCGATGGGGCGGCCGAAGTGGCATGGAGGAGACAAAGCATGAAGAAAAACGTGGCGACGCCGAGCAGATCATCGGAAGCGGCCGGAGGAATCCAATGCGCTTTGGAGAGATAGAAGAACAACAGGGGATACGCCGCAAAAACCGCCGTGCGCAGAACGATGGAAAAGCGCGGGACTCTGATGGCGGCCATGACGCTGCCCAGCAGCCAGACTGGAAACGATACAAGGATGTGGGGGCCCACAAACCAGGCAAACAGGAGAAAGAAGATTCCGCTGGCGATTCGGATTCTCACTGCAAATGACCGCCGGCCGGCGATCAGCGCCAGGGGAAACAAAATGTAGTACCAGAACTCGTTGGCGAGACTCCACAACGGTACGTTCGATCCGAAGGAGCCATGAATGAGAATCCCCTGCAAGAAGAAAAGACAGGCGAGGAGGTGCGGAAACGTATAGTTGGCGATTACATTGGCTCCCATGCTGTTGTGCACCTGCCCCGCATACAGAGCGGGTGCGCGGTGCAGATGGAGACCGGCGCCGTCGATGATTGCCCCTAAAAGCAGGGCCGGAATCAGGACGATCCAGAGGCGCACCAGGCGATGGGTAAGATAACGGCGCCAGCTCCAGGTGCCCGTGGCCATCATGCGATAGATGCTGCCGCTGATTAAATACCCGCTCAGCACGAAGAAGATCATCACCGCCTGGTGCCCGGCGTCGGTGACGACATAGGGGATCGCAAACAGGACTTTATGCGGACCGTGCAGCTGGGGATAGGAAACAAACAGCAGATTGCGCCAGTGCCCCAGGCAGACCAGAAGCGCTGCTATACCACGTGCGGCATCCAGGTAGACCGATGCGCGGGTCTGGCTGAACGGGGTTTTGGTCTCAGAGCTCATCCGGATGATCCCGTTGAGCAATGAGAGCGGGGGATTGGGGTCAGTCTATATCAGAAGCGTTCAATTTGCTCCAGGTAGCCTTTGTAATTCCGCTTCAGCTCGCGCAGAGAATCGCCGCCGAACTTCTCCAGCGCCAGGCGCGCGACGGCCAACGCGACCATGGCTTCCGCCGCGACGCCCGCGGCGGGCACCACGCAGACATCACTGCGCTCATAGGCGGCTTTCGTTTCCTCGCGGGTGTCGAACCGCACCGACTGCAACGGGCGGCGCAGGGTGGAGATGGGCTTGAGATAACCGCGCACCACGATTTCCTCTCCGTTGGAGATGCCGCCTTCGACGCCCCCGGCATTGTTGTGCTCACGGGTGAAGCGCGTGTGCCGGCCGTCCTTCAGCTCCTGGGAATACCCAATGGCATCGTGAACTTCCGAGCCCAGCGACTCCGCGGCCGTGACGCCGCGCCCAATCTCGACCACCTTGACGGCCTGGAGGGACATGACCGCTTGCGCCAGAATGCCATCCAGACGCTCGTCCCAGTTGGCGCAGGTTCCCAGCCCGGGAGGCGCGCCGCGCACCACCACCTCAAAGACGCCGCCAACCGTGTCGCCCGTGCGCAGCACCGCGTCCACTTCGCCCTTCATCTTCGCCTCGGCTTCGGGGTCGACGCAATTCAGCAGGACGTCGTCCTTCGCGCGCAGGGCGGCAATTTCTTCCCAGGTCGCGTCACGCTCCAGCTCTGCGCGGCCCACGCGGATCACGTGGCTGGCGACGTCTATGCCCAGTTCGAGCAGCAACTGCTTCGCAACGGCGCCGGCTGCCACGCGGGCGGTCGATTCGCGCGCCGATGCGCGCTCCAGCACATAGCGCGCATCCGGAAAGTCGAATTTGAGCGCGCCGGCCAGATCCGCATGTCCAGGCCTCGGCGAGGCGACGGCTTTGTGCTTTGCGGGATCGCCGGCGCCGACCGGAAGCACTTCAGTCCAGTTCTTCCAGTCGCGATTCTCGATGACAATCGAGATAGGCGAACCGATGGTTTTACCGTGTCGCACGCCGCTGAGGAAATGCGCGGTATCTGTCTCAATGCGCATGCGGCCGCCGCGCCCGTAGCCCTGCTGGCGCCGCCAGAGCTCGCGGTTGACGAAATTCTCATCGATGGAAACGCCTGCGGGCAGGCCGGACAACAGCGCGATCAGGCTCTCTCCGTGCGACTCCCCGGCTGTGGCAAAACGCAGCATATGGATGGATAACCTCTTCCGATTGTAGATGATTCAGAGATGCACCCAGCCGCGGGACCGAAGCCGAATTCCCTGCTCCGCCTTCTGCTTTATTCCGATACCAGCCAGGCGTACTGCGCTTCGCTGAGCGGCACCACGGAGAGCCTTCCCTGCGAGAGAAGCGGCGAGCGCGCAAACAGGCTCTGCGCTTTCATTTCCTGGAGCGATCGCGGCGTCTTCGTCTTCTTCACAAATTTCAGGCGAACAAGTGGTTTTTTAGGGTCGCTGCCATCTGCCATGACAACTTTGGCCACGCCGACGGAGCGCCGCTCCGATCCGGTGTGATAAATCACCAGCATCTCGCCGCGTTTCATCCCGGCCAGCATCTTCACGGCCTGCGGATTGGTCACGCCGTCCCAAATCGTCTCTTTTTCGC
>JASHNS010000037.1 GCA_030041515.1 Acidobacteriaceae bacterium
ACGCCGCCGTCGATCGCGCGCTGGCGATGCTCGATGAAGGCGCGGCGATCGTGGATATCGGAGGCGAATCTACAAGGCCGGGGGCCGATCCGGTGAGCGCGCAGGAAGAAATGGATCGCGTGCTGCCGGTGATGGAGGCGGTGCTGCGCGAGCGCCCGCAGGCTGTGATTTCGGTGGATACCTACAAGGCCGAGACGGCGCGGGCAGCCGTGCGCGCGGGAGCCGAGATCGTGAACGATGTGAGCGGCCTGGTCTGGGATTCGGCGATGGCGGCTGCCTGTGCGGAGCTGCGCTGCGGCGTGGTGCTGATGCACACGCGCGGGCGCCCATCGGAGTGGAAAACGCAGCCGCAGCTCGACCCCGGCGACGTGTTGCCGCTGGTGCGGGATGGGCTGAAGCGCCGGCTCGAACACGCTGCGGCCGCAGGGGTGGAGCGGGAACGCGTGGTGCTCGATCCGGGATTCGGATTCGGCATCGTGGGAGAGGATAACTATCCCTTGCTGGCGCGCATGGATGAGTTGCTGGCGCTCGGCCAGCCGCTGATGGCGGGGTTGTCGCGGAAATCATTCTTAGGGCGAACCCTGGGACGGGCGCTCAACGGAGCGGACACGCAGGCGGATTTATCAGCGCCGGTGCGGGAGCGGGGAACGGTCAGTCTGGCTGCGACAACGGCGGCGATTCTGGCAGGGGCAAGCATCGTACGCGTGCACGACGTGCGGCCGGCTGTGGAAGCGGCACGGATCGCGGATGTCATTCTCGCTGCTCCCGAATCCGGTAACGCCATGTGGGGCCGCTGACGGGTGGGGCGATCAGGCGATGGCGCGGAAGGATGTGCCGGTATCCGGCGATGCCACCGACGAATCGGCTTCTGCGGAAGTTGTCGTACTGCGACTGTCGGGCTCCGGTTGATCCTGAGGCTCCTGCTCTTCCTCGCTGGTGTCCGATTCCTGTTCCTCGGCCGCAACCTCTTCCACAAACCGGCGGCGCCTGCGTGCGGAGTTCTGCCATGCAGGATTGGCGTTACTGTCCAGTCCGTCGATGCGCCAGATGCGATCCACTTCCATCGCCGCAGCCTCCGTCTACCTGGCACTTCGGCGCGGCATCGGGCCGACTTGAGAGAGCGTCGCGCAAGTGAAGGGCCACTTCGGGCTTCGGGTACGGACACGGTGCATCCTGCATCACTTCGATGCGGTTATTCTGGAGCCAGCGTTCACTGCCATGGGCCGCATTCGCGTTCTCTCCGATCAGGTTGCTAACCAAATTGCCGCCGGCGAAGTGGTCGACCGCCCTGCGTCGGTCGTCAAGGAGTTGCTGGAGAACGCCCTCGATGCGGGCGCCACGCGCATTCGCATGGAGGTGGAAGGCGGGGGGCGCAAACTCATCCGCATCGCCGACGATGGCTGCGGCATGTCGCGGGACGATGCGTTGCTGGCCTTCGAACGCCATGCGACTTCGAAGATCCGCTCCAGCGATGACCTGCTGCAGATCGCAACGCTGGGCTTTCGGGGTGAAGCGCTGCCGTCGATTGCCTCCATCTCGCGGCTGGAGCTGACCACGCTTCCGGCAGATCAACCCACCGGCACGCGCGTGGAGATCGCCGGCGGAAAAGTGTTGTCGGTCGAAGATGTGGGAGGGCCGCCGGGCACCACGATCACGGTGCGTGACCTCTTCTTCAACACGCCGGCGCGCCGCAAGTTCCTTCGGGCGGAGACCACGGAGATGGCCCACGTCACGGCACTCGTCACGCATTATGCGCTGGCGCATCCGGAGATGCACTTCGAGCTGCACTCCGCCACGCACGCGCTGCTGACCGCGCCACCGGTGCGCGAGGCTACCGAGCGCATCTACCAGATCTTCGGCCGCGACACGCTTGACCAGCTGGTGCCGCTGGCAGCGGAGCGCCGCTTCGAGCACGCCGGGCTGCCCGAGCCGCCGCCGTGGCGACGCGATGAGGATTACCGGCCGCCCGATCCCGGTTACCTGCGTGTCAGCGGCTTCGTCTCGAAGCCCGCGCTGCAAAAGTTGAATCGCAATTCGATCTATGTATTTGTCAACCAGAGACTCATCCGCGACCGGCTCATCCTGCACGCGGTCACCGAGGCTTACCGCAATATCATTCCGCCGACGTCCTTTCCGGTGCTGCTGCTCTTTCTGGAGATGCCGCCCCACGAGGTGGACGTGAATGTCCACCCGGCGAAGACTGAAGTGCGCTTTCGCCAGCAGTCGCTCGTGCACGACTTCGTGCGCGAGAGCATCCGCGCCACTTTGATGAAAGCGCGTCCCGCGGCCAGCTTTGTGGAGGCGCTGACCGCGACGCCGCGCGCTGCCTCCTCTCTGGTGCCTGCGGCCGGCGAACCGGAAATGCCCGGTTCAGATCCGGTGGCACAGCCGGAGGAGGCTGCACCCTTCGCTTTAAGCGCGCCGGTGCCGAGGCCGGAAGAGGTGCGGCTGCCGTTCAGCGGATCATCGATGGTGGCGGAGGCCGCGGTTGAGATCCAGCCGGCAGGGCCTGTCCCCTCGCCTGCGTCCAGCGGCGCGAACGGTCACGCCTGCTCGCAGCAGATACTTCCGGAGGGCGCGGAGGGCGCGCCGAGCCTCGCATCGCTGGCCTCGCTCAAGCCGCTGGGGCAATTGCGCGAGTCGTTCATCCTGGCGGTGAATGACGAAGGCCTGTGGATCGTCGACCAGCACGTCGCTCACGAACGCGTGCTTTTCGAAAAGATTCTGCGCGAGCGCAAGGTGGAGCGGGTGAACCGCCAGCGTCTCCTCATGCCGATGCTGATCGACCTGCTGCCGCAGCAGATGGCGAT
Organism: Acidobacteriaceae bacterium; assembly: GCA_030041515.1. Taxonomy (GTDB): domain Bacteria; phylum Acidobacteriota; class Terriglobia; order Terriglobales; family Acidobacteriaceae; genus Palsa-343. Next base: position 2,811 of record JASHNS010000037.1, read on the forward strand.
CTTTGCCACGCTCGCCGAAGAGCTGGAGCGCAACGGCTGCGAGGCGGAGCCTTTCGGTCCGCATACCATCGCGATCAAAGCCGCGCCGGCCGGGCTGGCGGGCACGGAGCTGGAGCGGATGATCTTCGAAGTGCTGGAGCAGCCAGGATCGGACTCGCAGTCGGAGAATCTGGAAACCGCGCGCACCCGCATCGCGGCGTCCATCGCGTGTCATGCAGCGATTAAGGTGAATATGCCTCTGGATCCGGCGCGGATGGAATGGCTGCTGGCAGAGCTGGCGCGCACTGAGCATCCTATGAGCTGCCCGCATGGGCGTCCCATTGCTTTACGATATTCATGGAAAGAGATTCAGCGGGCCTTTCAGCGCATCTAGCAGGAACCGCGGGCTTCTTCGGCAGGTCGCCATTTGAATCAGCAACAACTGCAAAACGCGCGGACGGCGCTGTGGCGCCAGAACGGCCAGCCTCTGCTGACAGAGGACGAGGCCACCTCCTGGCTCGACGAGATGGGTATCTGCCTGTTTCTCCCGCGCCATGCGCAACTGCCGGCGCCGGCGCCGTCGTTTGTGGAAGCCTGCGCCGGGGAAGCGCGCGCTGTACCGGCGCCGCCCGCGATTGACGCCGCGACCGCGCTGATGACGAGGATGGTCGCCGAAGGCCGTGCAGTCCCTCTGAACCTGATGGGAAATCTGGCCGAGCAGCCGGATTTCGTAGCCAGTTCCGAGGCGCTGCGCTGGATTGCGGCCGTCCGTGGTGATCGCAACTGGAAAGCGGCGCCGGGCGGCCGAACGGCGCCGCTGGTGCGGCGCGTCTGGGAGGCGCTGGACCAGGCGCCGGGGCGGACGGCCGTCGAAATCCGCGAAGAACTGGGCCGGGAGCTCACCGAGGCCGCCGTGATGCGGGCTCTGGTGGAACTGTGGACGACCCTGCGCGCGGCGCCGGCGTACGAAACGGGCGAGCCCACGCGCTGGAGCCTCATGCGTGATCGTTCTCCGAAGGAGATGGCGGCAGGCGCGAACACAGCACAGACCACCGCGCTCTCGGCGCTGATCTCCCTCTACCTGCGGCAGGCTGTCGCGGCAACCGGCGAAGAGACGGAAATCTTTCTGTCGCCGCTGACCGCTCGTTCGCGCATTCGCGAGGTGGTCCACGGCATGCTCGCGGCAGGTCAGTTCGGCACCATGGCGATGGGCGTGCAGACGCTTCTGTACCTCGAAGGCACGCTGCCGGAAAGCGTCGAAGAGGAGGCGGAGTCGCAACCTTCCGCAGCGGTAGCGTCGCCGGCCTCTGAAAGTCCCGAGAGAGCGGCGCAGCGCAAGCCCTGGGCTCAGCGCCGGACTGAACAGCGGCCTGATGCGAGGCCTGAACCGCGCCGAGAATTTCGTCGCGAGCCGTCGCGCCCGTTCGCGCGCGTCCCCCAGCGGGAGAGTCGGCCGCGCGACAACCGGCCGCGCGAGAATCGGCCCGAGCGCGGAGAGCGGCGCGCATTCGGTGCAGGGAAGAAGCGGCCGTTTCGCCCGGGCCCGCGGCCGGATTGGAAACGCGGGCCGAGGCCCGAGCAGGGGCCTGAAAACCGGCGCGCCTTTGGAAAGCCCGGCGGGAAGCCCTGGCAGAAGCGGGAGGGATCCGCTGGGCGCCCGGCTGAGAGCCGGCCGGGAAGGGAATTCGGACCGCGGCGCGAGGGAAAGCGGGAGTTCCGGCGGGAAGGCAAGCCGGGCGGCTGGCAGGCGCCGCGTCGGCGTGAAGGCGAGAATCAACAGGAAGGCCGGCCGGAGGGCCGCGAATTTCGCCCCGAGAATCGGCGCGAATTTCGGCCTGGGGATCGTGAGCGGGGCGCGGAGCGCCGCGAATTCCGCCGGGACGACGCATCGAAGAAGCCGGGACGCGGCCCATTTCTTCGCGAGGGCGGAGCGGAGAGACCGAAGTTCGGGCAAAAGCCTGGCGGTCCGCGCGGCGAAGTGCGAGCGCCGGGTGCGCCCCGCGGCGCCGGTCGACGGCCGGGAAAATTCGGCGAACGCCCGAGCCAGGGAGCTCCCGGCCGCAAGCCACCCTTTGGAAAATCGAGTGGCCGGTTCGGCAAGCCGGGAGGAAAGTTCGGCAAACCGGGAGGGCCGTTCCGCAAATCGGGCGAAGGGTCCGGCAGACTTGGCGGCCAGCGCTTCGGGAAGCCTGGCGGCGGCCGCTTCGGGAAGCCTGGCGGCGGGAGCGCGAAGCCGGCAGAGCCGGGCGCAAGGCGGCCCTGGCAGAACCGCCCCGACAAAACCGGGCCGAAGGGTCCGCGTTCTGGTAAGAATCGTAAGGAGCAAAAAGACCAGCCAGAATGACACGGGGACCGATCATCGCCATCGACGGGCCGGCAGGCGCGGGGAAAAGCACGGTGGCGCGCCATCTGGCCAGCCACTTCGGACTGCTGAATCTGGAAACCGGCGCGATGTATCGCGCCTTCGCGCTGAAGGCCATCCTCAGCGATCAGGATTTCGACGACGGGACGGCGCTGGAGCGCCTGGCAGCCCAGACGGAAGTGACGCTGCAGCCGGGCCGCGCGGGCAACCGCGTCCTGCTGGACGGGCGGGATGTGACGGAGCGCATCCGCGATTCGGACGTAACTCAGGGAGCCTCGCGGGTGAGCGTGCATCCGGCCATTCGCGCCTGGATGGTTCGCCTCCAGCAGGAAATGGGGCGCGCGGGCGGTGTCGTGATGGAGGGTCGAGACATCGGCACGGTCGTCTTTCCCGACGCCGATGTCAAGGTTTTTCTGGACGCTTCGCCGGAGGTACGGAGCCAGCGCCGCTACGAGCAGAGTGGCCCGGCTGGATCCGATCCCACGGCTATTTCCCGCGAACTGCGGGAGCGCGATGAGCGCGATCGCAATCGAGCCAGTTCTCCCCTGCAGCCCGCGCCGGATTCGGTCACGATCGACTCGACGGCGATGCCGCTCGATGCGGTTCTCACGCAAATTGAGGAGCTGGTGCGCGCCCGCTGTCCAGGCCTGGCGGAAGCCGAAGGCACGCGGGAATAGAGCCGGTCCGGCTTGCAATCTCAGCGTGGAATGACTTAAGGATCAACGTCCGTTGCGGCCCGAGTTGCCTGTAGTGCTCGATCCCGTGGCATGCTGGCCAGCCACCTGCTCCGGATGGGGCTGCGCCTGGCCGCCTGGCTCGCCGGGGGCCGCGCTGTTCATCGGGCTGGCAACGTTCAGGCCCAGGACGCGGCGCTGGAGCGAGCGGCTGGCCCCGGTTAGGTAGGCATCCTCCGCCTCGATGGGATGTACGCTCGGCGCGGGCTGCTGGGCTAAAGCCTTGTCTTCATGCGAAGGGTCGCCCGGGGCTGCTCGATGGCGAGAGCCGGATTGCGGCTGAACTTTGGCGGAACGGGGCACAGCGTCACCTCGGCAGAGAATTCCAACAGCCCCGACCGCTGATCCAGCCCCGGGGGCTCTTCTGTTTTGGATGCGCGAAGTGAGCGGGCAGGGTCATGGCCTCTGTTGGCTGGCCCGGCGCCTGAACGCCGATTCGGAGGGGGACGGGGAGTACAATAGGGGTTACCTGCCGGACCCGCCAGCCGGGCGGACGCTATAGTTGTATGTTCCTCCCCGACTTTTTGGCTCCCCGGACCGTCTGCAGGCGTCTAATTTCAGTAAGGACGACGCAATACCATTGTCCTGCTCCGCAGCGAGTGTTCGAAGCCACAGTCCTCGCGGCAGCTGGAACGTGGGTTGAAAACAGAAAGAGGGCTTTTCCAGGTGAACTCGACCGTTAAACAGATCCTGTTTTGGGTGCTTATCATCGCCTGTCTGCTGGTGCTCTGGCAGCTGTTCCAGAAGAACGGCGCGCTCGGCAGCCACCCCCAGGAGATCACCTTCACTCAGTTCGTTGGAGACGTCGAATCCAATCAGGTCGCGGATGTGACCGTGACCGGGAACGATGTCAAGGGACATTTCCGCAACGACAAGGGCGAATTCCACCTGTACGTTCCCGCAAATTATCCGCACCTCTACGACATCCTCGACCAGAGCCACGTGAACGTGACCGTCAAGAGCACGGATACCAACGCCTGGTGGGAGTGGCTGATCCAGTTCTCGCCCTTCCTTCTCATTATCCTTTTCTGGTTCTTCATGATGCGGCAGATGCAGAGCGGCGGGAACAAAGCGCTCTCCTTTGGCAAGAGCCGTGCGCGGCTGCTCTCGATGCAGCAGAAGAAGGTGACGTTTAAGGACGTCGCCGGGGTCGACGAGGCCAAGGAAGAGCTGAAAGAGATCATCGAATTCCTGCGCGAGGCGCAGAAGTTTCAGAAGCTGGGCGGCCGCATTCCCAAGGGCGTGCTGCTGGTCGGCCCTCCAGGAACCGGCAAAACCCTGCTGGCCCGCGCGGTCGCCGGCGAGGCAAATGTCCCATTCTTCTCGATCTCCGGCTCCGACTTCGTCGAGATGTTTGTCGGCGTGGGCGCCAGCCGCGTGCGCGATCTGTTCGAGCAGGGCAAGAAGAACGCTCCCTGCATCATCTTTATCGACGAAATCGACGCGGTGGGCCGTCATCGTGGCGCGGGCCTGGGCGGCGGACACGACGAGCGTGAACAGACCCTGAACCAGCTGTTGGTGGAGATGGACGGTTTCGAGTCGAACGACGGCGTGATCCTGGTGGCCGCGACGAACCGGCCCGACGTGCTGGATCCGGCGCTGCTGCGCCCCGGCCGCTTCGACCGCCGCGTGGTGGTGGGCCGACCGGATGTGCGCGGCCGCGAGGAAGTGCTGCGCGTCCATGCGCGCAAAGTTCCGGTGGCCGATGATGTCGATCTCCGCGTACTGGCGCGCGGGACACCGGGTTTCTCCGGCGCCGACCTGGCCAACATGGTCAACGAGGCGGCCCTGAATGCGGCGCGGGCCAACCGCAAATCCGTCCTGATGTTCGATTTCGAGCAGGCCAAGGACAAGGTGCTCATGGGCGCCGAACGCAAATCCATGCTGCTCAGCGACGAGGAAAAGAGGAACACGGCCTATCACGAAGCTGGGCACGCGCTGGTCGCGTGCATGCGCGACCACGCTGATCCGCTGCACAAGGTGACGATCATCCCACGCGGTATGGCTCTCGGCGTGACGATGCAGTTGCCCGAGGACGATAAGCATACCGTCACCAAGGCTTATCTGGAGACGGAACTTGCCATCCTGATGGGTGGCCGCATTGCCGAGGAGATCTTCCTGAAGCAGATGACCACCGGTGCCGGCAACGATATCGAGCGTGCCACCGACATGGCCCGCAAGATGGTCTGCGAATACGGCATGAGCCGTCTGGGTCCGCTGACCTTCGGTAAGAAGGAGGAGCAGATCTTCCTGGGCCGCGAGATCGCGCAGCATCGCGACTTCAGCGAGGAAACAGCCCGGCAGATCGATGCCGAGGTGCGCAGCCTGGTGGACGAGGGTTACAAGTCCGCCTGGGATATCCTGAACAACAACCATCCGATCATGCACAGGCTGGCGGCGGCGCTGCTGGAGCGAGAGACGCTGGATGCCAGCGAAATCCGCATGATCATCGACGGCAAGGATCTGCCGCCGCTGAAGCCCACGGGCGGCGGACCAGGTTCGCCGGTCACCGACGTCCAGCAGGTGCTCAAGCCAGAGCCGGGGCGCACCGGCGGATTGCCGGAAGGCAGCCCCTCGCCGGCATAGTCCGGAAAACAGGCACCGGGAAAAAGGCGGCCGTCTCAGGCTGCCTTTTTCTTTTCCGAGCCCTACCGAATTTGCCCGCAAGCTCTGATATACAGAACCCATGGAACCCCAGGAAGCCCAGGAACTCGAGGAGCAGCATGAGCATGCCTCCCACGACCGCAGCCTGCGTCCGGTGAGCTTCACCATCAGCGTGCTGGCGGTGCTGGTGGCCATTGTTACCGTGCTCGGGCATCGGGCGCACACCCATGCCGTGCTGGCGCAAACGCGCGCCAGCGACGACTGGAATTTTTACCAGGCCCACAAGATCCGCCAATACGACACGCAGCTCACCGTGGATATGCTCTCCGCGCTTCCGGCGCGCGACTCGGCCTCCGCGGCCCGGCTCGTCGCAGGCTACCAGGCGCACCTGAAGAAGTGGAATCAGGAACTGATCGAGAGTCAGAATGAGGCCAAGCAGGAGCAGACGGAGGTGGAGCACGCCGAGCGCCGCGCCGATCGTTTCGACTTCGGCGAGGCTCTCCTCGAAATCGGCCTCGTGATCACGTCCATCACGCTGCTCACGCGCCAGCGCAGCTACTGGCTGCTCGGCATCGGCTTCGGCGCGGCCGGGATCATCGCGACGGCGCTGGGTTTTCTGGTTCGATAAGAGCCGGCTCCGCGCCGCTCCGCGTACCATGGACTCCTCGAACCGTGAAGCCGGAGGATCCCCCCGAGATGAACACAAAGCAACGGATCGGCAAGTCGACTGGCGCGAGGATCGCCTGGCGCGCGCTCGCGTTTCTCACCTGCCTGCTGGGTTTGGGCGGCGCAGCGGCCAGCGCGCAGCCGCCCGCGCCCGCCAGCGCCGGCAAGCTCCACATCTATTTCATCGACGTGGAGGGCGGTCAGTCCACGCTCTTCGTCACTCCGGACGGCCACTCCCTGCTGATCGACACGGGCTGGCCCGACCACCACGGCCGGGATGCCGACCGCATCGTCGCCGCAGCGAAGCTGGCTGGCCTGCATCGCATCGATTACGTGCTCCTGACCCACTACCATGTCGACCACACCGGTGGTGTACCGAATCTCGTCGCGCGGATTCCCGTCGGCACCTTCATCGACCATGGCCCGAATCGCCAGACCAGCGATCCGGACACGGAGCGCGCCTACGAGGCGTACCAGAAGGTGCTCGCCACAGGGAAATACCATCACATCCTCGCGCATCCGGGCATGGTGCTGCCCATCCAGGGGATGCGCGTCGAAGTGCTTACCTCCGACGGAAAGTTCATCCAGACGCCGCTGCCCGGCGCGGGCCAGCCGAATCCGTACTGCAAGGTCTCTGAGGTTCGTCCGCCGGATCAGACCGAGAACGCGCGCTCCAACGGCGTGCTGATCACCTTCGGCAAGGTGCGGATCCTCGACCTCGGCGATCTGACCTGGGACAAGGAGATGGACATGATGTGTCCCGACAATCGCATCGGGCACGTCGATCTGCTCGTCGTCTCCCACCACGGCTGGTATCAGAGCTCCAGCCCGGCGCTGGTGGATGCGATCACCCCGCGCCTGGCCATCATGGACAACGGCGCCACCAAGGGCGGATCGATTCCGACCGTGAAGACCATCCGTGCCATCCCCGGCCTCGCCGCGGAATACCAGCTGCATTACTCCGACGAAGCGGCTGCGGGCAATCCTCCCGCTGAATATCTCGCGAACGTGAAGGGCCCCGACACAGGCAACGATCTCGAAGTGACCGCATCGCGTGACGGCGAGCTGTCGGTCTTCAACCCGCGTACGGGGCAAACGCAACATTACGCCGCACCTTCCAGGCCGTAACCCATGAGGGCTTTGCGCTGCTATTTCTGCAACGTAGCCGCCGTTCGTGACATCGAAGCCTACGGAACAGCCGTCTGAGGTTTGATATTCTCTGCGCAGCGGCTCTGCTTTGCCAGGGGGATTGCTTTTGCCGGGTCAGCAGGAAGTTCGATGGTCGCAACTCAAAGTCGGCGTGCTGGTTCTGGTCGCCGTCTGCGCGCTCATCGCGCTGGTGTTCCTCATGTCCGGCGCCTCCGGCGGGTTCTGGTCCGGGCACCTGAGGCTCATCTCCTATTTTGAGAACTCTGCCGGCCTGAAGAATGGCGCCCCCGTGAATCTGGACGGCGTGACGGTAGGCAATGTGGTCGCCATCCATATCGACGAGGGCAAGCCTCTCACCCCGGTCGAAGTGGTGATGAAGGTCAATCGGGAGCGTGCGCGGGACATTCGCGCCGACTCGAAATCCAGCCTGGAGACCGTCGGCGTTCTGGGCGATACCGTCGTGGACATCGACAGCCGGGGAGCCACGGGCGCTCCGGTACAGAACGGGGAAGTGCTGCCCACCACGGAGACGCCGAATCTGCAGGACGTGATCCAGGCCAGCCAGGGCACCATCCAGCAGCTGGACACGATCCTGGGGCAGGTCAACCAGCTGGTGAACACGCTGAACTCCCAGAACGGCTCCATCGGCATGCTCATCAATAACCGCCAGCTCTACGACAAGGCTTCGCGGACCCTCGACGAGTTGAGCAGCCTGGTGGACGGGATCAGCAACGGCCAGGGTTCGATCGGCAAGCTGGTTAAGGACGACACGCTCTACAACAACCTGAATCAGGCGACGAACGGCCTGAACAAGATCGTCGCCCAGGTCAATTCCGGACAGGGCTCCCTCGGCAAGCTGATGAAGGACGACACGCTCTACAACAACATGAACCAGTCCGCGAAGCAGCTCAACGAGCTGCTGACCAACATCAATGCGGGCAAGGGCAGCCTGGGAGTCTTAGCGAAGAATCCGCAATTTGCCGACAAGCTGACGGACACAGTAAACCGCATGGACTCCATCCTCACGCAGATCGACGAGGGGCAGGGGACCGTCGGGCAGCTGATGAGGAACCGGGAGCTCTACGACAACCTCAACCAGACCGCGCAGTCCGCGAACGGCCTGATGACTGCGATCCGCAAGAATCCGAAAAAATATCTGACCATCCACATGAAGGTCTTCTGATCGCGGCCCGAACGCCCGGGTCGCTTTCCGCCTCGATTTTCTTCCGCCCGCATGGTATCGTTCGTGGTTGCGTTTTCAGCGCGATCCGGAGGAACGATGCGCATTCGCTTTGCTGCCCGCATACTGGGACTGATGATGGGTACCTGCACGCTGCTGGCCCAGCAGGCCGCCCCGCCTGCTTCCGCCGCTCCGACGGAGCCGAAGGCTCCGCACAGCTTCGATGTGAGCGCGATCGACAAGTCCGCCGATCCGTGCGTTGACTTCTACCAGTACGCGTGCGGCAACTGGCGCAAGGACAACCCGATCCCCAGCGATCAGGTGGTATGGGGCCGATTCAATGAGCTCGCGGAGCGCAACCGCTATCTGCTCTACCTCGATCTGAAGCAGGCAGCCGACTCGCCCTCCACCCCGCTGCAGCGCAAATACGGCAATTTCTTCGCCGCCTGCATGGATTCGAGCCTCGCCGACAAGCTCGGCGATCAGCCCATCCTGCCGCTGCTGCATCGCGTCGAAGCGCTGCGCGACAAGAAGCAGATCGCCGCGGTCGTGGCGTGGCTGGATGCCACCAAAGGGACCGACTCGTTTTTCCGCTTCGGCGTGGGCCAGGACCAGAAGAACTCCAGCCTGGAAATTGAATCGCTCTTCCAGGGCGGGCTCACTCTCCCCGATCGCTCCTACTATCTCGAGGACAACCCGCGGATGCAGAAGATCCGCCAGCAGTACCACGATTACATCGTGACGGTGATGAAGCTGGCCGGGGATTCGCAGCAGCAGGCGGAGACGGAGGCCGAGCAGGTGCTGGAGATCGAGACAGCGCTGGCCAGGGGCTCGCTGCCGCGCACCGAACTGCGCGATCCGTCGAAACGCTATCACATGATGACGGTGGCCGCGCTGGAGGGCCTCGAGCCGAACTTCGACTGGGCCGCATATTTTGCCGGTGTCCGGGCGCCTGCCGTGCCTTCCCTCAACGTCGGCCAGCCGGATTTCTTTACGGCCGAAAACCAGCTGCTGGGAAGCGAAAGCCTGGATGCGCTGAAGAGCTATCTCCGGTTTCACATTGTCAACGATGCGGCGTCCTGGCTTTCCTCGCCGTTCGAAGACGCGCATTTCGACTTTTTCCAGAAGACGCTGCAGGGCCAGGCGGAGCCAACGCCGCGCTGGAAACGCTGCACCATGATTTCCGATCGCGCCATGGGTGAAGCCGTCGGCCAGGACTGGGTGAAGCAGCACTTCCCGGCATCCTCGAAGCAGAGCGCGCAACAGCTGGTCGCCGCCCTGAAAAAAGCACTGGCTGAAGACATCCAGGCCGCGCCGTGGATGACCGAAGCGACCAAACAAAAGGCCGAGGAGAAGCTGGACGAATTCCGCCAGAAAATCGGCTATCCCGACAAGTGGCGCAATTACTCGGCACTCCAGGTGACGCGCGCCGATTTCATCGCGGACCTCCAGAACTCAGCCGCCTTCGAGTTCCGCCACGAACTGAGCAAACTCGGCAAGCCGGTGAATGAGAAAGAGTGGGGCATGACGCCGCCGACGGTGAATGCCTATTACAACCCGCCCCAGAACGACATCAACTTCCCGGCCGGTATCCTTCAGCCTCCGTTCTACGATGCCAACGAGGATCCGGCCGTGAACTTCGGGGCCATCGGCGTCGTCATCGGCCACGAGATGACCCACGGCTTCGACGACGAAGGCAGCAAGTACGACGGCCATGGGAATGTGATCGATTGGTGGACGCAGGCGGATCGCGCCGCATTCGACCAGCGCACCGCCTGCCTCGCCAATGAGTATTCCCAGTTCGAGCCCGTTCCCGGTGTGCATCTCAACGGCAAGCTGACACTGGGCGAAAACACGGCGGACAACGGCGGCATCCATATCGCCTGGGCCGCTTTGATGTCCACCCTCGCGCAGCAGGGAAAGAGCATTCAGGAGCAAATCGACGGATACACCGAGGCCCAGCGCTTCTTCATCTCCTACGCGCAGATCTGGTGCCAGAACGTTCGGCCCCAGTACGCGAGCATGGCAGCCAAAGTCGATCCACATTCCCCTGGCCGCTTCCGGGTGAATGGCGTGGTGCAAAATTTCCCTGAGTTCGGCAAAGCGTTTAGCTGCCACAAGGGCCAGCCCATGATGCCGGACCACACCTGCCGAGTGTGGTAATCCGGCCGGGCAAGCCGTCCCCGGAGCCCGGCCGCGCTGCCTTTCCACAGGGGCAGGCGGCCGGCCTGGGCAGGCCGCGCGCGCGCCGTCTTTTCCATTTACAATGATCCAGGAATATCCCTACAGCCTGTCCAGGCCGTCCTCCTGCGGGACGGTCCGGTATGAAGGAAGCGCATGAAGTTCTGGAATTTCGGCCGGGTTGCCCTGGCTCTGTCGGCATCCCTTGTTCTCATCGGTGGGATGGACTCCTGCATTTACGACTACACAAACGCGTACGTCATCGTTACCGGCTCACAATACAACCAGATCGCCTCCTACCGGGAAGATAATGATACGGGCCAGCTCCGCGCCGCGCCCGGCGATCCCCTCAGCTCCGGTGGTCAGAATCCCATTCGGGCTGTGTTGCTCACCGGCGGCCGCTATGTGTACGTCCTGAATCAGGGCAAGCCCACCGATAATTCCGACGGAACCATCACCTGGACGGGCGGGAATGTCTCCGTCTTCTCCGTTGGCGGCGACGGCCAACTGGCCTATCAGCTCTCGTATCCGAGCCAGGGAACAGGTTCCGTGCGCCTGGCCATGAGCGCCAGCGGTGGTTTCCTCTACGTGCTGGACGAGTATGAGCCGATTCCGGGCAATCCCGGCGTCACGGCCGGCTCCACGACAGCCTCGGCGGCGAATCCCTGCTTCGACTCCTCGACTGGCATGTATCGCCCGGTTGGCGATGTCACGGTCTTCTCCATCGATCCCAGCACCGGCCGTCTTTATCTGGTCCAGAATCAGGAGCAGCAGAACTCCTCCGGCGTCGATCTGAGCTATTTCCCGCTTGGCTGCAATCCCATCGACTTCTATCAGGGTTCCGGCTACCTGTACACCGCGGAAGTCAGCCATCCCGGCTATACCGGAACGGGCGAGGACATCTATCCGTATCAGGCCTCCAGCAATGGCCAGTTGCTGCCGCCGCAGGCGCCCCAGTTCATCCCTGGCACCGTAGGCATCAGCGTGATCAACGGAAGCGCATCGGGTACGTATATTTACGTCCTCGACGCTGTGACCAACACCATCTATCCCTTCACCTCCGGATCGAATGGATTTTTGTCCGCGATCGCCGAAGGGTCGGTTTACAACGAAAACCTGCCCAACGTGAACCTGGGTATGGATGCGTTGACCACGGATGCAACGAGCAAGTGGCTTTACATCACCAACACGCAGTCTTCGGCGCTGGGAGAGTCGAACAGCGCGGTGTCTGCCTACACCATAACCCCCGGCAGCGGCGATCTGCAGCCGTTCAGTGATTCGACAACGAATCCATTTCCTACCGGTTCGGAGCCGGTCTGCATCTTTGAGGACACTTCGCACCAGTACATGTACACGGCAGATGCGGCATCGAGCCAGATCACCGGAGCGGCGCTGGAGCCTCAGACCGGAATCATTGCGAACCTGACCCATGGATCGTCCTTCCCCACCGTGGGAACGCCAACCTGGTGTCTCTACACCGCGAACACCGACTAATGGCGGCGGGAACGAGGACAATGAAGTTGAGGAATTTCGCAACTCGACTGCTGGCGGGCGCGTCCCTGGCGGGCGTCACTCTGATGCTGGTTTCCTGCGCCGCCAGCAACATCGTCGATTTCCTGTACGTCACCAGCAATCTTCAAAGCCCGGGCCAGATTAACGTCTACGAGGTGGATTCGGAGTCGGGTCAGCTCTACCAGCTTGCCGACTCGCCGTATCCTTCCGGGGGCATTAATCCGGTGTACGAAGTCTCTTCGCCCAACGGCCAAAATCTGTACGTAGCCAATCACGACGACAATTCCGTCGTGATGTTTGCCATCGGCACCGACGGCAAACTCTATCCGCTGCAGACCATCACTACGCCCGGCACCGAACCGGTGGCGCTGGCCATCAACGCGGCGGGCACGGCGCTGTACGTGCTGGATTACTATGCGCCCGCTGCTCCGGGGCAGCCGTCCTATACCGATCTGAATCCAGGTCCGGGCGCGGTGATCGTTTATACCATCAATCCCAGCAACGGCGATCTTTCCACCACGCCACTTTCGAACGGAGTTGCCGATTACTGGAGTGTCCAGTGCTTCCCTTCGAATCTGGCAGTGACGCCAGACGGCAATGAGCTGTATGTCACGAACACCAACTCCGTGGTCGTGACGACGGCACCTCCGGTCACGGGCACCATTCCGATTCGACCGTCGACCTGCCCGTCATCCGGTACTGTCTCCGAATTTGCGGTGAACTCCACCAGCGGCAACGGTGGCGCGCAAACGGTCACTGGCCTGACGGAAATCTCCGGCAGCCCGCTCAGTACGGGCGCCGGGTCGGCTCCCACCGGCATTGCCGCCGATCCCGGCAATGGCTCGATTTATGTGACCGACAGCGCCCTGAACGTGGTCGATTCTTTCGCCATTCAGAGCGGAGGCACTCTTTCTCTCGCTGCCGCTGTGCCAACCGGCAATATGCCCATGGCAGCGACGGCGGCAGGCAAGGCGGGCTCCCCGGGCACGGACCTGTACGTCTCGAACTACAATGACGGCTCCATCAGCTCCTATTCCCTGAGTGCTGGTGTGCCTACGCCGATTACCACCACCAGCTCAGGAACTTCCGGTCCTCTTTGCATGGTGGTGGACCCGGAGCTGGACCGCTATTTTTATGTGGCCGACTACATCGGTGGGCGAGTCGGCGGAGCTTTTGTCAATCCCACAACCGGAGCTCTGACCCTCAACGAGGGTGAGCCTTACGCGACTCAGGGACAGCCAACCTGCGTGGCGGCCATCGGCCACGCGGGCAATGCGCAAGGCCTGCAATGACGTTCCAGCAGTATTTCCGGCGCGCGTGCCGGATCTCAGAACCCCTCGGGAGCGATCCCGAATTCAGGTTCCCGCAAGGGAACGAAGGACGAGCATGAAGTTGAAGAAAATCGGCCAGGCGTCTTTGGCCGCCGCAGCTTGCGTGGGCGCGGGCCTTCTCCTGGCCTCCTGCAACCCCAACGCCACGATCGACTATATCTTTGTGACCTCAGTCGACAACGGCACTGGCGCCGGACAGGTCAGCTCCTACCACGCGGAATCCGAGTCGGGTGTGCTGATCGAAGTCGCCGGTTCGCCGGTTTCTTCTCAGGGCAACAATCCCGTGGCGGAAGTGCCCTCGCCGAACGGCCAGTACCTCTATGTAGCCAACCAGGGCAGCAACAACATTGCGCAGTTCAATATCGGAACCGATGGCCAACTGGTAGCCGGCAAAACCTACACGACACCCGGCTCTGAACCGGTTTCTCTGGCCATCAACAACGCCGGTACCTTTCTTTTCGTCCTCGATTACTACGGACCTGGCTTCAGCGACGCTTCACCCGGCCCCGGCGCTCTCGTCGTTTATCCCATCAATTCCGATGGCAGCCTGGGTACGCCGGTCGCCAGCGGCGGTTCTCCGCTGACTCCCGTGCAGTGCTTCCCGGGCGGAGTTGCGGTTTCGGCCAGCGGCGCCTACGCCTATGTGACGAATACGAATTCGGTCGTGACCACCACCAGCGCCCCCACAACTTCTACAGCTCCTTCGACTCCGGCTGCATGCCCCACGCAGGGAACCATCTCCGGATTCTCCATTGCTTCCTCGGGCGCGCTCACGGCCTTGCCCAACAGCCCGTATGCCGCCGGCACCACGCCTACGGGGATTGCCATCGACCCCACCAGCCGCTTCGTGTATGCGACGGACAGCGTGCAGAACCAGCTGATCGTCTTCGACGTCGAGAGCGACGGCTCGCTGCAGCCGCTGCTCAACGGCCCTTTCCAGACCGGGACGTTCCCTGTCGACGTGACCGTGGATCCGCGCGGCCTCTACCTTTACGTCTCCAACTTCAACAGCAATAACGTCAGCGAATTCTCCATCAACCAGGCCACTGGAGCGCCGTCCAGCCTTGCTTCCAGTACCTACGCCGCCAAACCCCCCAATCCGACTTGCCTGGTGGTCGACCCGGCGATGGGGCACTATCTTTATGTCTCGGACTACAGCACGCCGCCCTACATCACGGGCGCGGATCTGAACCCGGATTCGGGAGCGCTGACCGGCCTCCAGGACCAGCCGTTCCCGGCGCATGGATATCCCACATGCATCGCAGCTGTGCCCCACGGCAATCACTCGACGCAGTACGTGACTGCGAATCCGGGACAGTAAACCTCACCTGGGCAGGCGGGTTTCACCCCGCCTGCACGCCGACTGGAAGAACGAACCTTCTCAGTGCGGGGCGGCGGCCATGGCACGCGTCACATCGCCTGCAATCTGCGTCGCGATCTCATCCTGCAGGGCCAGCACGCTCGACTGCGTGCGGCTGTAGGCGCCCGCCCACAACTGCCGTTCTCCCTGCGCATCCAGCAGTTGGGCGGTCACGCGCACGCTGGTGCCCTCCTGCGCGACGGTTCCGTCCAGAATGAGCGTCACGTGCAGTTGTTTCGCAATCTTCTGTGCTGAATCGCGGCTGCCTCGAAACTGGATCGTCGAGCGGCTGGACATGACCGCGAGCCGGCCGTTCCGGCCGAGTTGCGTAATCAGGGCTTCCGTCAACCCGTCCGCCAGAAAATCCTGTCCCGGGGGCGCATTGGGCGGTGTCAGATTCGTGAATGGCAGGACGGCGAGCATGCGCGAGGTCAGTGGCACAGGCCGCAGGTGAACCATTGCCTGCCGAACCAGGACACCCGTCCCCGCGCAGGCGAGCAAGGTCACAGCCAGCCACCAGGTACGCCAGCGGTTTGTCGGTTCCCGGTGGGGCAGCCTCAGACGAGGATGCGTTTCCGCGATCCCCTCCACGGTGGGCTTCATGGATCGCGCCCGCAGCCAGCCCTCCAGCTCTTCGGTGTAGGCGTAGACGCTCGCATGCCCGGTGTGCTCGTGCCGATGGACCGGGAGGCCTTCTTTCTTCTCCCAAAGCTGCACGCTGCGGATATCGCGCTGAAAGTACGCCGCTATATCTTTCCAGGAACTCAGGCGCCGGCCCGATGCGCCAGCTCCATTTGCCTCCTTGCGGTTAGGAGGATTCCCGGTCAAATTTCCCGACGCGCTGTGGAGATCGACGGCCATTCTTCACCATTTCTGGGAATCCACGGCCTCCGCACTCTTCCCCCGGGGAACGGCAGCCAGTCTACCACTTCCCCGCGCTTCCGAAACGTAAAACGAAATCAGGCGAAACTTCGGAATTGCGGCTCATTTCGCTTGTTCAGGGGCCGGGCACAAAGACTAGGCTCAATCCGCTCCAGGAATCAGCGTTCGTTCGGTGTGGAGGCTCCCATGGCCCGTCGTGCGCCCGGTCTTTTCGGTCATCTTTATTTCTGTGTTCTGAGTGTTCTGGTAGCCGCCAGCCTGTCCGGCTGCGGCGGCGGAGGCTCCAT
>JASHNS010000038.1 GCA_030041515.1 Acidobacteriaceae bacterium
CCGGCTGAAAATAAATCTTAATGACTGCGCGCCCGTTAACTGACTCCGACTCGATGTGCTGGATGTCATTTACCGTCGTCGTCAGCGACCGCTCACTCAACGTCACGATGCGGTTCGCCATCTGCTCCGGCGAGAAGCCCGTATATTCCCAGATCATCGAGACCACCGGAATGTCGATGTTGGGAAATATGTCCACCGGCATGCTGACGATGGCCAGCGGTCCCAGAATCATCAGCAGCAGCGCAACGACCGCGAACGTATAAGGGCGTCGCAGCGCCAGACGGACAATCCACATATCGCTTCAGCTTCTCCCGCCTCGGCGGCTCTTCCGGCAGCCGGGAGTCTCCGCTCCGGAGCAATGGTGATTGAGAAATGGCTGGGGCCCGAAACCCCTGAGATTCAGTTCTGCCAGTCCGGTATCGGCTCGGCTGGCACAGGACCTGCCTGATTGCAGCTTTATGTTGATTGAAGACGGATGGACGCGTCGAAAAGACGCCAGCGCCGGTCTCCGGTCTGCTCGCTCCTCTGATGCTCCGGGAATCGCCATCGATTCAGTCTTCAGCGGTTAGGCGTGGCGCCCCCCTGGCGTATTGACCTGCCCTGTGCCGCTCCCCCCGATGGTTTCACACGCGCCCGCCCACTGCTTCATATCCGACGCGGTCCGCCGCAGGTAGTCCGCCGCGTGTTCCTTCCAGACCGGACCCTGCCAGCCGGCGGCCAGATCCTCCAGTCCGGCGCTCAGCGACCGGTACGCTTCCACCCAATCTGAACCGCTCAGCTTCCGTTCCCGCAGCCAGGGCAACAGCTCCTCCAGCACCAGGATCGCACCCCACTCCATGATGGCGTCTTTCATGTAATTGTGGGCGTTCCGGCGATGCTCCGCCACCGGCGATCCGACCCGCACCAGGCCTCCGAGGTGCTTCACGCACGCCTGCACAAAGTATCCGGAGAAGATGTCGCCATACCGGTCGATCGCCGTGCCGCCGATGGGATACCCCATCCGCAGGAAGTAATACGCTGCCACCGCCTCCCGCCGCAGCGCGGTGTTCTGCGTATTTACCGGAGACCAGGTATGCCGCCCCAGTACCCTGGCCTCGCCGCTCCACGCCGCGACGTGCGGATTCAGCACCAGCCACGTCAGCGCTTCGACATCCGGATCCAGCAGCCACAGACCCGCATTCAGGTGAATGGGCCCGGACACAGTCTGCGTTGAAACCGGATTCTGCACATGCCGCGCGGAGAAGGGATAGCCTCGCGGAAAAACGTCGCGCTTGTTTTGCTCAAACCGGAGCAGGCTGCAGATGTTGTAAAAACCGGCGGCCGCTTCCAGCACCTCGTGCGTCGCTGCCGGTCCCGTCACGACCGCGTGCTCCTGAAACACGTCTTCGCCGTCGCGAGCGTAATTGTCATCATCGAGCGAGATCACAAAATCGCAGTCGCGCTCCAGCGCCATCAGGTACCCGATATTCCGGCGGTTGTCCGAGTTGTACGGGATAAATTCACCAGGCAAACCCAGCTTCGCGAGAAACTGCTCCTGCTCTTCCAGAGTGGGGCATTCCGTGCGCAGCCCACGTCGCGTGAGTTCCTTCGCCCGCTCGAAGGCCGCCGCCGGAGTCTTCCTGTCAGGGATCACGATCACCTCGACCTGATCCAGCCGGCCAAATTTTTCGAAATTCCGGTAGTAGTCTTCCAGCACGACCGGATCGAAGATCGTGGTCAGGACAACACAGGCTTTGGTCATTGAGACTCCATTGGAAATGCTAAGCGCGAGTCGCTTCCAGACGAAGCAGCGGCGCGTCCGGCAACAGCAGCGAATCCGGGTTCGTAAAGCGCGTCCTGAATCCGGTGCGGAAATACACGAAGTTTCGGAAGAACGGATTCTGCGATTCGCCCTCGATGCGTGCCCGCCACGTCGTCATCACTTCTACCACGGGGACGCCCAGTCGCAGCGGCTTCACCAGGCACTCGAAGAGGAACGGATGCCGCAGTTCTTCCCACCCGATGCTCTGGATCACCGGCGTCGGATACACCCGATACCCAAACGTCAGATCGGTCAGGCGCACTCCATAGAGCACAGAAAAGAACGCCTGAAAAATCCAGTTCGCCACCAGCTTGATGGGCAGATATCCGGCAAACGTTCCCCCCCTCAGCCAGCGTGAACCAGCCACAATCGCCCATGGTGTCTTCTTCGCCTGTTCGATCAGCCTTCCCAGATCGTTCGGCTCGGTTTCCAGATCGCTGGCCATCAGAACCGTGTGACTGCCCCGCGCCAGGGCATAACACTCGCGCAGCGCGCCGCCCAGGAAAGGCAGCGTCTGGTGATGCACCACCACCAGTTCGCCCAGCTGTACCTTCAGCCGATGCACCACCGCCATCGCCTCGGGCGTCGTTCTGTCGCAGACCACAATCAGAATTTCCCGGATGGAGGGTTGCGCATCGCGCAGGATGATCTCGACGGTCTGCTCCAGCGAAACCGTCTCGTTCATCACCGGCATAACAATGCTGGCCGATTGAAAAGGCCCGGGATAATCCGGGCTGCCTCGATACCGGTATTTCTGCGCCATTCGCTCCCCAGGCCCCCTGCCAGCTGCGCAAACCTCTGTCGAGATCTTTCGCAGAAAGCTGCTCCCTCCGCGAAAATGCGGCCAGGAGGCGCTCTGCCGTCCGGCAGGTCTGTCCGTCCCGCGAGCCTTGAGGTGGAAACCTGGATAAATCCTAGCGAAAGCGTGCCGTCCTGCCAATTGCCGATTGGCGAGGGAAAACGCTGCAGCAAACGGCGGACAGGAGCTTCCGCTTCTGAACGACCCTCCGCTTACCGCACCAGCGTGTTCTCCAGGTCTGCTTCCGCCGGCTCTGTGGACTTCTCCACGCGCCGCTCCGGGAAGTACGCGTTGATCACGTACTGCTCCAGCATGCGCTGTGTATTGAAGAACGATCCGTTCAACGCGATGGCCGACCGCATGATGCGCCGCCATTGGCCCTGATCTTTGTAATACAGCGGCAGAATCGTCTGCTCCAGATGCTCGTACATCGACTGCGCCTCGACCGGCTCGTCGTCGTGATCGTCGATGGCCCATCCCGTCACGCCTTCGATCCATCCTTCGATCCACCAGCCATCCAGGATGCTCAGGCTCGGCACGCCGTTCAGCGCGGCCTTCATCCCGCTGGTTCCTGACGCCTCATACGGACGCCGCGGCGTGTTCAGCCACAGGTCCACCCCGCCCGTCAGCAGCGCCCCCAGCTTCCACTCGTAATTTTCCAGGTACACGATCTTCAGCGCGCTCTCCCGCAACTGGTTGGCCAGCTCGATCACCCGCCGTATCTTTGCCTTTCCCGGCTCGTCCGCCGGATGCGCCTTGCCCGCATACAGCACCTGCATCCCGCCCATCTGCTCCGCCAGGCGCACCAGCCGTTCCGGATCGGTAAACAGCAGATCGGCCCGCTTGTAGGTGGCCGCCCGCCGCGCGAAGCCAAGCGTGAAAACGTCCTCGCGCATCTCCACGCCCGAGCGCTCCTTTACCGCCTTCAGCAACTCGCGCTTTGAGGCTGCGTGCGCCTCCACAATCTCGTTCTCCGGAATATCGATTGCATAGCGCAGCGTCACGTTGTCCTGGCGCCAGCGCGGCAGGTGACGGTCGAAGACCGCCTGCACCGATGGCGCCGTCCAGGTTCCTGCATGCACCCCGTTGGTGATCGCGTCGATCCGGTACTCCGGAAACATCTGCCGCGACACTTTGCCGTGCTGCATCGCCACGCCATTCACGAAGCGTGAGAAGCGCAGCGCCACGTAGGTCATGTTCAGCAGCCCGTCATGGAAGCACCCGAAGCGCTCCAGCATTCCGGCGCGCTCCGGCCCCAGAATGCGATAGGCCTGCTCGCTCGAAAATCGATCGTGCCCCGCCGGCACCGGCGTATGCGTGGTGAACACGCACTGGCGCCGTACTGCTTCCACATTCTTCTCTGTCGCCGTCTGCAGTCCCGCCCCGCGCAGCTCCTGCTCCAGTACCGGAACCGTCAGCAGCGCTGCGTGGCCTTCATTCATGTGGTATACGGTGGGCTCGTATTCGAGCGCGCGCAGCATGCGCGCCCCGCCGATCCCCAGCACCGCCTCCTGGCGCAGGCGATAGTCCGCATCCCCGCCGTACAGATGATCGGTCAGGGACCGGTCGCGCGGATCGTTCTGTTCCAGATCCGTATCCAGCAGATACACCGGTATCCGGTGCCCCGCCACGCCCTCCATCTCGTATCGCCATGCGCGGATCGCTACCGGACGTCCCTCGATGGTGACGGTCACCACCGCGTCTTCGGCCGCGAGGCTCTGTTCCGGAGACCACGGCTGCGGCTCTTCCGTCTGCGTTCCGCTCGCATCCAGATGCTGCCGGAAGTATCCCTTGCGATCCGCCAGCGTCACCGCCGCTACCGGCAGACCCATGTCTGCCGCTGCGCGCAGCGTGTCGCCGGCCAGCACGCCCAGCCCCCCGCTGTACGTCGGCATCTCCGGCGACGCGGCGATTTCCATCGAGAAATATGCGACGATCCCGTTTTCGCTCGGGCCGCCCGGGGAAAAGTATTGCGAACGATTGATAAAGCGCATCTCTTAATAAGTCTCTTCTGGCCTGTCCGAGCGCCGTCTCCCAGAATAAGACAACCTTTTCCGCGAGGACGTTGGATGACCCCCTGTGATTCTTACATCGGCGACCCCGCTGCTGGGAATCACCCTTCTGTGGAAACTCTCCAACCGGCTCGCTCGCCGTTCAGAATAAACCGTTTTTGCCGCGCAGTGCCCCACTCCAGCCGCCCCTGCGCCGAGCCTCACCCGCTCTTTTCCACCGCATGTGCCCCCGCCGACGCATGGCAGCGATAGATTTCCGCCTGGATCCCGGTTGCCGCCTGATACTCCTCTCGCAACTGCTCAGCGAACCGTGCCGCCACCTCTTCTTCCACCACATTCACCGTGCAGCCTCCGAACCCTCCTCCTGTCAGCCGGGCTCCGATCAGCCCCGGCAGGCTCTGCGCTGCTGCCACCATGATGTCCGCTTCCTCGCAACTCGCCTCGAAATCGTCGCGGTAGCTCACGTGCGCGGCTGCCATCAGATCGCCCAGCCTCTTCAGGTTGCCGCTGGCCAGCGCATCCGCAGCCGCCACCGTGCGCAGATTTTCCGTAATGATGTGCCGGCACCGCCGCATCACGTTGTCGGGCATTTCGCTGCCCCATCGCTCCAGATCCTCCGGTGTCGCGTCGCGCAGCAGCGCGATCTCCGGCCGGTGCTCCCGCAGAATTGCCGTTCCTTCTTCCACCTCCGCGCGGCGCGTCCCATACTCCCCGCCCGCAATGGAGTGCTTCACCATCGTGTTGGCAATCACCAGCCCCACATGCCGCGGAATCGGCGCCAGCCGGAACTCCAGCGACCGGCAATCCAGCAACAACGCATGGTCTTCCGCTCCCTGGCACGCGATGAACTGATCCATGATCCCGCACGATGCGCCCACGTATGCGTTTTCTGCCTTCTGGCACAGCTTCGCGATCGCTGTCCGCTCCATCTTCGCATCCGCCAGGTGCAGCAGCGCCAGTGCCGAAGCGACTTCCACCGACGCTGAAGAACTCAGCCCGGCTCCCAGCGGAACATTGCCGTGCAGCACCATACTGAACGCCGGCACCTCGACGCCCTCCTTCCGCAGCGCCCACAATACGCCCAGCGGATAATCCGACCAATGCTGGGTCCGCTTCTGCGGCACTTCGTTCGCTCCATAGGTCACGCCTTCTTTGAAATTCTGCGACCAGATCTCGATTCGCCCGTCACGCCGCGCCGAAATCGACGCAAAGGTCCCGAAGTCAATCGCCGCCGGCATCACGAAGCCCCCCGCATAATCCGTGTGCTCGCCGATCAGGTTCACGCGTCCCGGCGCCAGGAACACTCGCGGATCGCCCCCAAACTGATTCTCGTGAATCTCCGCGACCAAACTTGCCGCCGGCAATTTGTCGTTGCTCTCAGCCAACGTCTTCTCCTCAACCAATCTCGGCTATTCCCTACACCCTATCCCCTATCCGCTGCTTTTCCCACCCGCTCCCAAATCTCATCTACCCAGCTCAGATGTTCCGGCTTCATCAGCACCGACCGCAAACAGGTCACCGTGCCTCCACTCTGCGCCCACTCCGCGCCCGCGAAAAACCGAGCCGGCAAATGAGCCAGCGCCAGGTGCAGACCGCCCTCCGCCGCGCGGTCGAAAATCTCCTGCGCCCGCTGCGACGACTCCGCCAGGCTCCCGGCACGCACCGCCCAGACCACAATGTCCAGCTCCGGCTTCGGCCCCGCCACAAACTGTGCATCGCCCGCGATTCGCTCGTGCAGCCGCAGCGCCGCTGCCCGTCCCTGCTCCAGCCCGCGCGCAAACTCACCGCCGGGCACCAGCGGCAGCAGCCGCTGGGTCGTCCACAGCGCCACCGCCGACGCTCCTGCTCGCGAGCACTCCAGACTAATTTCCCCGAGGTGCAATTCGTTCGACGTGAAATACGTGTACGGCGAATCGTGTTTGTACCACCGCCCCATCGCCGGATCGCGAAACAGCACGCACCCGCACCCATACGGCTGCAGCCCATGCTTGTGCGGATCTACCACAATCGAGTCCGCCTCGCTGATCCGGTCAAATGCCCGCCGCGCCTCCTCGCCCAGCGTCGAAACCAGCCGGAAATATCCTCCGTACGCCGCATCCACATGCACCCGGAAACGGTACCGCTTCCGCAGGTCCAGAATCTCGTCCAGCGGATCTACCGCGCCCAGCGCCGTCGTTCCCAACGTGGCCACCACCGTTCCCACGTCCCCTGCCTGCAGCGCCGCCTCCAGTGCGCTTACATCCATGCGCCCCCGCGCGTCCGTTTCCAAGCTCGCAAACTCCAGCTTCAAAACCGCGCTGATGCGCCCATGCGTGTAGTGCGCCTGTTCCGACGCAACCACCTTCTTCCCCGGCGCCATCTGCCCGCCCACCCACAGCGCCTCCAGGTTGGCGAAGGTTCCACCGCTCGTCAGGTGACCGAGGAATTCCGTCCACCCAAACATTCTCGCAATCTCCCGCACCGCCTCCACTTCCATGCGCGAGCTCGCACGCCCGCCATCCAGCGCGTGGTTATTCGGATTCAGCCCCATCGCCAGCGCGTAAGCCGCCCGCGCCGCCGGATGCGGCGGCTTCAGCATCTGCCCCGCATACAGCGGATGAAAATAGGGGAAATTCTCGCCCAGCCGCCGCGCCGCCTCGTCCAGCACAGCGCGGGCGCGCTCCATCGCTGCTGGCTCCAGTCGCGCCTCCGGCAGTCCGGCGAATTCGCCCTCCAGCCGCTCCAGCGCGGGTCCCAGCAGTTCCAGCCAATGCTCACTCATCGCAGAAGGAGTCTCCAGAATACTCCGCATCTTTTTCCCGCGCCCGGGTTTGCACGGGTAGAGAGAAGTGAGAGAAGAGCAGAAGGTACCCCATGAAAGCCGGACGGAATGCAGCAGTGGTTCTCCTCGCAATGATGACTCTGGCAGGCGCCGCCTGGGCGCAGGATCCCGGAGCCGCAGCCGCCGCGCAGGCGCAGATCGCCGCCGAGCAGGCCCAGATGAATGCCCAGCAGATGATGTCCGCCGCGCAAATCGGCGCGCAGCAGGCGCAGATCAACATCCAGCAGGTCACTACCGACCCCAGTGACGCGATCGCCAACATGCAGATCCAGATGGAGCAGGCCCAGATCGACGCCGAACAGGCGATGCAGCAGGCCCAGCAAGCCAGCCAGCAGGCCATGATCGACGCCCAGCAGGCCGCGCTGGCCACGTTGCCCAACTAAGGCCGTCATCCGCAGGTTCCCGGAACGGCTGTCCTGTCAAACCTCACCCGGGCGCCGTTGCGCGCACGAAATGGCGAAAAATCAGTGCGCCTGCTGAATCCGTTCGTGTATGCTGGCCGCGTCTTCAGACTCCCGAGTTTCTCCCGGTTATCCGCTGACTGCGTCCTCGCGGCGCTTGGCCCTCAATTCTTCGTGAAACGGAGAGAAAAGCATGGAATGGTATCGAATGGTCTGGCAGAAGTACGCGCAGTTCGACGGCCGCTCCCGCCGCAGGGAGTACTGGATGTTCGCTCTCTTCAACGTCCTCATCGCTTTCGCCGTGTGCGCCTGCATCTTCGTCGCCTTCGTTACCCGAAGTTCCGGCTTCACCATAGCCTTTGGCATTCTCTGCTGCCTGTATGGGCTTGCGGGGCTCATCCCCGGCCTCGCCGTTAGCGTCCGCCGCCTCCATGACGTTGGCCGTTCCGGCTGGTGGCTCCTCATCGACTTCGTTCCTTTTGGGTGTATCGTTCTGCTCATCTTCTTCGTGCTGGACGGCACCCCCGGGCCCAATGAATACGGCCCCGACCCCAAAGGCCGAGCCCCGTACGGCGCGCAGCCAGTCCCCATCGGATGACGCGCCAAAGCATGCCGAGTTCCCCCAAAGCTCGCGGCACGATGCATTTCCGGCGCCTCGAATCTGCTCCGATTTGCCGACTCTGCTACACTGTGGTTGCGTTAGATTCGAACCGGGCAAGCGCGGTCGATCGCCTCGCCCTACCAGCAGGCCCTGCCAGTTTGGCTCCGATTCACTTCAGCGCAATTCAATTCAGGACATAAGCAACACAATGGAACAAGGAACAGTGAAGTGGTTTAACGACGCGAAGGGCTACGGCTTCATCTCGCGCCAGAACGGCGAGGATGTCTTCGTGCACTACTCTGCCATTTCCGCGAATGGCTTCAAGAGTCTGCAGGAAGGTCAGGCCGTGCAGTTTAACGTCGTCAAGGGGCCAAAGGGCTGGCAGGCAGCTGACGTTCAGCCTCTGTAAGACGCAGAAAAATCAGTTCAAAACCGCAAAAGGCGAGCCCTCGGGTTCGCCTTTTGCTATTGTGGGACCTGTTGATGCCCACATCTTTGAAAGCTGTCATTCTGAGTGAACGGGGCCCCGAACGTTGTTCAGTTCGGGGGTGGTGAGCGAAAGCCCGCCCTGAGCGAGGTCGGATCAGCGACCGAGCCGAACGGGAATCTGCGGTTGCTTTTCACCGCGCTCACTCACCCTCACCCAACCAAGCCATGCCCAACGATCTCGACGATCCCCGCACCGCCTTCGCCGCTGAGCGCACCTTTCTTGCCTGGATTCGCACCGGCCTCGGCCTCATGGGCGTCGGCTTCGCCCTCGCCCGCTTCGGTCTCTTCCTACGTGAATTCCATGCCAGCAGCGCGGCCGCTCCGCAGCATACCGGCATGACCGTCGATGCCGGCGTCGCCCTCGTTGCTCTCGGTGTCGCCGTAAACGTCGCCGCCATCGCCCACCACGTCCGCACCGTCCGCCAGCTCCGCACCGGCACGTGGAAGTCCGGCCGGGTGGCCACCGGCGCTGTCATCCTCGCGGCCATTCTCGCCCTCATCGGCATCGCTTCGGGAATCTATCTGCTCTTCCTCCACTGATCTCCCGGTCTGGACGGTCTCTACACCCTACCCCCTATCCCCTGCCTCTGGTGACTTTCGTGCCTTGTCCGCGGCCCTTCCCCGCCGGACAATGACCCCGTGCTCCGTTCCTTCCGCCTGCGTCTACTCGAATCCGCGCTCGACGCGCTCGATCGAGCCGCGGTCCGCCGCCGCCCGTCCCGCGCAGCCCATTTCATCACCGGCAGCCGCGGCGAGCGCGCCGCTCTCTTCTGGCTCCGTCGCCAGGGCTACACGGTGGTTGCCCACGCCTGGCGCTCCGCCCGCGCTCCCGGCGACCTCGACCTGATCGCGTGGACCGCGGCCGCGCCATCCGATGCGCCCGCAAAGCGCTCCTCTGAGTCCGCCGCGCCCACCCTCTGTTTCGTCGAGGTCAAGACCCGCACCACCCGCGCCGTCGCTCTCGCCCACACTGCCGTCGATGAGGACAAGCGCCGCACCCTGCGCCGTCTCGCTCGCCACTATCTCCGCCAGCTTCCCAGCCGCGACGTCCCCACCCGCTTCGACATCCTGTCCATCTATTTTGAGAAAGACAAGCCCGCCGCCTTCGAGCACTTCCCCGGCGCCTTCGGCTGGGTGGAAGGGGAACGCTGAGCAGTCCACGCGCAGCCTATCGAAACCGCTTCACCGCCTCCGCCTGATCCGCCCCCACACGCCCGGCCGCAATCGCCGCCCGAGAAAAGTTCTCGCTCCAGGCCGGGCTGCCCGCCAGCCGCCGCATCATCGCCAGCTGCCCCACATGCGTCAGCGCGTCCGCTACCGCTCCCTGAAATAACTTCTCCTCCGTGACATGGATCGGCACCGGCGCGGCCAGCGCCCGATCAAACGCCTCCAGCGCCGCATAAAACCGCGCCTTCTCCTCGCTCCACGGCAGCGGCGCGGAGTTGAACCATCGCTCCTCACCCTGCGCCTGGCTCAGCGCCCAGTCAAACAAATCGCCCAGGTGCGCCACAATCTGCGCCGGCGTCCGCCCGCATCCCGAAAATCCGGCAAACTCCTCCGGCGCATCTTCGAGCGCCCGCGTCGCGCGATACGCCACCGTCGCCACCGCATGCCGCAACAATTCCCGCTTCCCGTCCATGGCCGCCATTCTATTCGCCGCTCCCGCTCTATGGGAAAATGAGAATTCATGAATAACTTGTCGCCCGAAACTGCCACCAGAAGCTCGCTTCTGGAAGAATTGCGATGGCGCGGCTTTCTGGAGGCGACCACCAGCGACGACCTGGATGCCTGGCTCAACGCAGCCCGCCGCACCATCTACGTTGGCTTCGATCCCACCGCCGACAGCCTCCACCTCGGCAGCCTCATTCCCGTCATGGGCCTCGCCCACGTCCAGCGTCACGGCCATCGGCCCCTGGTGCTCGTGGGCGGCGGCACAGGACTCATTGGCGACCCCAGCGGCAAATCCTCGGAGCGCACTCTGCTCACCAGCGAACTGGCCGAGCGCAATTCCGCCGCGATTCGCGCCCAGCTCAGCCGATTCTTCGACGTCTCCTCCGACGACCGCGCGCTCATCCTCAACAACGCCGATTGGCTGCTCAGGCTGAACCTCGTCGAGTTCCTGCGCGACATCGGCAAGCACTTCTCCGTCAATGAAATGATCCGCCGCGATTCCGTGCGCGTCCGCCTGGAGGAGCGCGATCAGGGCATCTCCTTCACAGAATTCAGTTACATGCTGCTGCAGGCCTATGACTTTCTTTACCTGTGCCAGCATTTCGACTGCACCATCCAGATGGGCGGCAGCGATCAGTGGGGCAACATCCTTTCCGGCAAGGACCTGATCCGCAGAATCCTCGGGCAGCCCGCTGAAGGCATCACCTTCCCGCTCCTCACCACATCGTCGGGAAAGAAGTTTGGCAAGACCGAAGAGGGAGCGGTATGGCTGGACCCCGCTCGCACCAGCCCCTACCAGATGTATCAATACTGGCTGCAGACCGCCGATGCCGATGTCGGCCGCTTCCTCCGGCTCTTCACGTTTCTCGATCGCGAGCGCATCGAGGCGCTCGAGGCGGAATCGCGGCGTCAGCCGGAAGCTCGTGAAGCGCAGCGTGTCCTGGCCGCCGAATGCACCACCATCGTTCACGGTCCGGATGCGGTGCGCAGCGTGGAAGCAGCCAGCAGAATCCTCTTTTCGGCGTCGGACGAGATCCCCACGCCCGAAACCATCGCTCTGCTGGCGCGCGAAGTCCCGGTGACCGACCTTCCCCATGCCGAGCTCGCCGCCGGCATCAGCCTCGTCGACCTGTTGGTTCGCACACGGCTGGCGGAGAGCAAAGGATCGGCACGCAAGCTGATCGAAGGCGGAGGCGTCTATCTCAACAATGAGCGCCAGCTCCAGACCGCGACGATCACCAGCGGCCATCTGAAATGGCCGGGAGCGATTCTGCTCCGCACCGGCAAGAAAAATTACCACCTGCTCCGGATCGGGTGACGTCATCCAGCGGCTTTCCTGCCGTGCGTCCGGCTGAACCCGCGCTCCCGCGCCGGCAGACCCACCGGAATTGCGGCGGAAGGGGCTTTTCTGTATATACATTTTGTGTGTATACTTCCCCTTGCTCGACAATCTTCTCGGATTCGACTGGGATCTGGCCAATGTGAAGCATATTCTGCGCCACAGAGTCGCTCCATTCGAAGTCGAGGAAGCGGTCGCTCTCCCGCATATCATCATTCCCGGGAAGACCGTGGCTGGAGAGCCCCGTTGGCAGATGTTTGGAACGACCGCCGCCGGTCGATACCTGACGATTGTCTTTACGGTTCGCCGCAGGCTGTTTCGCACGGTCACCGCGTACCCGATGAACGCGGCGGAAAGGAAAAAATATGCCCCGCAAATCCCCTAAACTCCCGCCGTTTCGCTCTGAAGCGGAAGAAGCCGCCTGGTACGCCACGCCCGAAGGCCGACGCCATACCCAGCGTGCTTTTGAGAGCGCATTGCGCGACGGAACTCTCAGCCGATCCTCTGGCGCCAAAGTTCCATCAACGAATGCGAAGCTGCTTGCCCAGTTGATGGAACAGGCAAAGTCGCGGGCGACTCGGGCTGTCTCTATCCGCATTCCAGTCATCGATCTCGAGCGTGCCCGGAAGATCGCTAAAAAGAAGGGCGTTGGCTACCAGTCTGTCGTGAAGGAAGCCATTCGTGAGGGGCTGAAGAAGGTCGGCTGACCGGCAATCCGTCACAGGCGGCCACCAGCCGCCCCTATACGCTATTCGCTACCCGCTATACCCTGGCCTTTCACCGAATCACCTTCAGCGCCCCCCGGAACAACTCGTCGAAATCCCCGCCCGCGCCCTTGTCCTTCTCCACCGCCGTCTCAATCGCCTTCTGCGCTGCCGGGCGCGCATAACCAAGATTCACCAGCGCCGACAGCACATCGTCTGCCGCCGGTCCCAGCGACTGGGCCGCCGCCGCCGGCGCCACGGCGAAGTCGTCGAGCTTCTCCTTCAGCTCCACCACCAACCGCTCTGCCAGCTTCTTTCCCACGCCCGGAATTCGCGTCAGCGTCGCGTGATCCTGCGCGCGGATCGCCGCCACCGTCCGCTCCGGATTCAGCCCGCTCAAAATCGTGATCGCCAGCTTCGGCCCCACCCCCGACACGGTAATCAGCCGCTCGAACAGCCGCTTCTCGTCGCGTTCCAGAAACCCGAACAGCGCCAGCGCGTCCTCCCGCACATGCGTGTGAATGTACAGCGACACCTCGCTGCCCTCATGCGGCAGCGCCGTAAACGTCGGCACGCTGATCGTGACGTCGTACCCCACCCCGCCGGCCTCGACAATCGCCTGCCCCGGGCTCTTCGCAAACAACTTACCCCGCAAATGCGCAATCATGCCCCGTTACACCCTATCCCCTGCACCCTATTCCCTTGTCTTCGTCCACTCATCCACCCAGTCGTTCACCGTCTTATACCAAAGCCGCGCGTTCTGCGGCTTCAGCACAAAATGTCCCTCATCCGGAAAATACAGCATCTTCGAGGGCACCTTCATCCGTTGCAGCGTGTCGAACAGCTGAAATCCCTCTGACACGTCCAGCCGGTAATCGAGCTGACTGTGCACCACCAGCGTCGGCGTCTTGAAGTTGGTCTCCGACAGCATCGGCGACCACGCCCGGTACAGCGCCCGATTCGTCCACGGCGTCCCTTTGAACTCCCACTCGTTGAACCACAGCTCATCCGTCGTCCCGTACGCCGACTCGGTGTTGAACATCCCGTCGTGGGTCACGATGCACTTGAAGCGGTCCGTGTGCCCCAGAATCCAGTCCGCCATGTAGCCGCCGTAGCTAGCGCCCAGCGCGCACTCGCGGTTCTTGTCGATGAATGGATAATGCTGCTCGGCGTAATCGAGCCCCCTCATCAGATCGATATACGGCTTGCCGCCCCAGTCGCCGTTCACGCGATCGATGAACGCCTGCCCGTAGCCCACCGATCCACCCGGATTGATCATCACCACCACGTAGCCATTCGCCGCAAACAGCTCCGGATTCCACCGATACGACCACGAGTCGCCCCACTCCCCCTGCGGGCCGCCATGGATCAGAAACTTCACCGGATACTTCTTCTGCGGATCGAATCCCGGCGGCTTGATCAAGAATCCCTGCACCTGCACGCCGCCAACCGACGGAAACCAGAACGACTCCATCTTTGGCATATCGAGCTGCGCCAGCAGGGCATCGTTCAAATGCGTAGCCTGCGTTTCGACGACGGGCATATTGCCCGGCCAGACTTTCTTTCGGCCATTCACCACCTTCGTTTCCAGGATCTCTCCCGGCTGTTGCTCATCGAGATGAAGCACGGCCACCTCGCCTGGCTGGGCAACTGTCATGCGGTTTGCGACGAGAAGCTTCCCATCGGGCGTCAGATGAAGATCGCCGAAGGCGCCATTCCACTCCAGAGTGGTGATCTGGGTGTTGTCTGGCGCAACTCGATAAATCGGCTCCTCGCCCCGATCTCCCGCCGAGAAGTAGATGACCTTCGAATCCGGCCCCCACGCCTCCTCATCCACCCACCGGTCGAAATTCGGCAGCACCTCTTTGATCGCATGTGTCGCCCGGCTATAAACCACCAGCCGAAACCGGTCGCTCTCGTACCCGGCCCGCTCCTGCATCCGCCACGCCATCCACTTGCCATCGGGCGAGTACCGCGGCGTAAAATTCCCGCCCGCGCTCGTCGAAATCTTCACTGGCTGCGCGCCGATCACCGGCTTCCCCGCCGCGTCAAACAGCGCAAGCGTATAGATCGCCACGCTCGTGCTCAGCGCCGGCTCCTCGACCTTCTTCTCCTCATACGCAACCTCCCGCCCATCCGGAGAAAACGCCCATCCGTCCGGCTCGCCCAGCGAAAACGGCGGAATATCGTGCGTGTCGCCCGGATTCAGATCGCGAAAACTCCCATCCTCGACCGAGACCAGAAACAGATGGCTGCGATGGTCGTCGGTGAACGCGTTCCAGTGCCGGTACAGCAGATGCGTGAAAATCTTTGCCTTTACCTTCGACTGCGCCACCGCGTCATCTTTCTTCTTGTCGCACGCGTCCTCGTCCGATCCACTCGGCGCAACCCCTGTTCCGGAAGCGGCGCTGCACTCGGGATACACCTCCGACGTGAACAAAATATGCTTCCCATCCGGCGACCACGTCGCGTTGTCCGTACCGGTGCTCAGGTGCGTCAGCTCGTGCGGCTCGCCCAGCGTCCCCGTCACCCCGTCGAATTCCGCCAGCCAGATCTGCTCGCCCCCATCGCGCGCGCTCTCGAATAGAATCTGCCTCCCATCCGGAGAAAATCGTCCGCGGCTCGCTGCCCAGTCGAGCAGTTGCTTCTCCTGGCCTCCGCTTACCGGCACCACCCACAGGCGCGAAGTGACCGTGTTCTTCTCAAGGCTCACGTCACTGGCAGAAAACAGCACCCACTTCCCATCCGGCGACACGTCGATGTCCCCCAGCCGCCGCATCTGCATCATGTCCGCAAAGGTCATCGGCCGCCGCGCTGCGTCATTCGTCTGCGCCCCGCTCCTCTGAGCGCACCCCGGCATCGCAAGCAGCAACCCGGCTGCCAGCCAGGCTTGTCTTTTTCTCATGGCGCGGCCCTTCTTTCTGTCCCCGACGGCACAGAGAAGTCTACATCGCGGGCGCCAGCGCATCGCCCTCGGAATCCCCGCGCTCCCTCCCGCTCAGCGTCGCCTCTTCCAGCGGCAGGTCCACCGTGATGCGCGCGCCCCGCGGCTCCACGTTCTCCGCGGTAATCTCCCCGCCCTGCTCGTGCACGATGGAGTAGCACAGGCTCAGCCCCAGCCCCACACCTTCCCCGGTGTGGTGCGTGGTCAGGAACGGGTCGAAGGCCCGGCTGGGGTCGGAGAATCCCGGACTGTTGTCGGTAAATGTCGCCCGAATGCAGTTCGCGTCTTTCGTCACTTCCACGATCAGCCGCCGCTGCTCGCCGTCCGGCAAATCCTCCAGCGCGATGCTGGCATTCTTCACCAGTTGCAGAAAGACCTGGCGGATCTGCTCGCCGTCTCCCATCGCGCGCGGAAGGTCGTTCGGGATGCGCAGTTCCATCTCCACTCGAGCCGTATCCAGATCGTGCCGCGCCAGCTTTTCGATATCCCGCAACAGCAGACCCACTGACACCGGCCATCGCCCCGCCGGCGTCAGCTTCCTG
Organism: Acidobacteriaceae bacterium; assembly: GCA_030041515.1. Classification (GTDB taxonomy): domain Bacteria; phylum Acidobacteriota; class Terriglobia; order Terriglobales; family Acidobacteriaceae; genus Palsa-343. The sequence continues at coordinate 16,125 of JASHNS010000038.1, forward strand.
AAGCGCACCAGGCTCTCGATAATCTTCTTCATCCGCCGCGCCTCGCTCAGGATGATCCCGGCGCGCTCCTCCACCTCCGAGCGCTGGCTGTCAGCCAGCAACTCCGCGTACCCGGTCACCGCGGTCAGCGGATTGTTCAGCTCGTGCGCCACGCTGGAAGCCAGCTGCCCCAGCCCCGCCAGCCGTTCCGACTGCAGCAGCCGCCGCAGCAGCAGCGCATGTTCCCGCGTGGCCCCAATGCGCGCCACCAGCAGCTCCAGCGGCATCACGTCCTGGCTTTGCAGCGGCTCCGCCTCGCTGTGCCGCGCCCCCAGCAGCAGCGCTCCCTGCCAGCCGCCCTCTCGCACCTTGATCCCCATCATGCGCAACTTCCTGAATGCCTGCAGCGCCGGCTCCTCCCGCACCAGCGGGCTCAGGTCCACCTGCATCAGGTCGCCGATCTCCTGCTTCATGTTTTCCGGACGGCTGATCTCCAGCTCCCGCTCTCGCGTGATCTGCCGCGCCATCCCATCCAGAGCCGCCGCTTCCTCCGGCGAAAAGCCCGACTGGCCCGCCAGCCGGAACGTCCCCCCCGCGTTGCGCAAAAGGACGGCCGCCCGCGTGAACCGGCTCATTTCCGTAATCGCCCGGCACGTCTCGTCGTACTCGCGCGGACTCGTCTCAAACGGCATCGCTTCCATGTAAAGCGATGCGTAGCGCTGAATCTCTCGCTGCGCCTGCTGGTCTCGCGCATGCGTTGCCCGGTTGGCGGCCAGCTCGTCTTCCATCACCAGCACCACCATCCCCACCGCTGTGAGCATCCGCAGCAGATTCGTCAAACTTGTCAGATCGAAGAGCAGCCTCGCCTCGTGCCCGGACAGCTGCAGGATCGCCGGGAGCGCCCAGAACGCCAGGCCCCCCACCGTCAGGAACACTCCCGCCGTCAGCCTGCGAAACGCGGCCGCGAACAGCAGCGCCGCCATCGCCAGCATCCCGCTCTGCGCCAGATACAGCGTCTCCAGGTATTTCCCGCCCGCCATCAGCCACAGGCACGAACACCCAAAGCCCGCCACCAGCGCCAGCGCAACCCAGCTCGGCAGGAGCCCCCTCTGCAGGCTCCAGATGGCGCCCACACCCAGCGCTACGACGGCGCCGACCAGCAGCACCAGTTGCGCCAGCGGTCCCGGAACGGGCCTCGCTCCCACCAAAGCCGTTACCAGAATCAGCGGAACTCCAAAGGCCACCACGCCCGGAATTCGCGCTCGCCGAAGATAAAAAAATTGCGGAGCCAGCGACGCCAGGAACATCAGCGGCACCAGCACCATACAGACCAGCGCCAGCACCCGCCCCACTCCTGCCGTGCCCACGCCAAAGATCTTCAGCCACAGCTCCACAACCGCCAGCCACCACCCGGCCAGCCACAGCAGATGCCGCTGCCGCGCAGGCGGAGCCTGCCCGATCCTCTGTGCTCGCGTCGGGTCCGATCGCCCCTGGAGCCATAGCCAGCCGAAGACGATTACTAAGGCTGCCAGCAAGCCGAGCGTCGGAACCTGATACAGTTCTGTATTCATGCGTTCGGCCGGATGCCCGTTTGCTGGGCAAAGTGTAATCCCACTGGATACTTCCAGCCCAGGTAAATTTCCATCATTGGTACCCGCCCCGGTACGCGGTCCCTGCCAAAAACGTCATTACTTTCGTCATGGTTCGCTTTCCTCCCCCTGCTATCTCCCTTCCTCGCTCCTCCTTTTCGCAGGGAGTGATCCCTCTGGCCCCACGCTGCGTCTATGCTTACAGCACGGGAGTTGCTTTGTGTCTTTTGCCGCGCCGCCTCGCCTGAAGTTTCCTGGTCTCTCTCTGATCGCCGCCCTGACGGCCGTCCTCCTCCTCGCGGCGCCGTCCGCTTTGCACGCTCAGGTCTCGCAGGAATCCATGCCCCTCGACTCCGGCTTCGGCCCGCTGGACCCCACCGCCCCCTCTATCCCCGTCGCTCAGATCATTAAGGAATTCACCGCGAAGGAAACCCTCTTCAACCAGGTTCTCAACGACTACACCTGGACCCGCACCGTCCGCGTCCGTGTCCTCGACCATAACGGCGAGCCCACTCCCGGCCAGCAGTATTACCAGGTCGTGGACATTTACTACAACCCGCAGGGCCAGCGAATGGAACGCGTCGTTGACGCGCCCCCCAGCACCATCAGCCAGGACGTCGTGATGATGTCCGAAAGCGACTTCTCCGATATCGAGGAGCGCCTCTTCTTCGTTCTCACCGATCAGGCCGCTGACCAGTACGACATCACCTACCTCGGCAAGCAGCCCATCGACCAGATTCAAACCTGGGTCTTCAGCGTCAAACCCAAAACCATCGTCAAAGGCCATCGCTATTTTCAGGGCCGCATCTGGGTCGACCAGCGCGAGCACCAGATCGTCGTCACTGATGGCAAAAATGTCCCGGACGATGAACGCCCCGGCCATCAGGACCTCACGCTCCCCTTCATTACCTGGCGCCAGCTCGTCGACGGCCAGTACTGGTTCCCGGTCTACACCCATGGGGACGCTGTCCTGCACTTCTCCGGCGGGAAGGGCTACCTCAGCGAAAGCGTCAACATGGACGAGATGGTGACCTACTCCAACTACCACCGCTTCCGCACCAGCATCCGCGTCATCTACAACGGCAAAGACATCACGAATCAATCGCAGCCGAATCAGCAGCCGCCGGCCGGCTCGGCGCCGAAGCCGCAGCAGCCACAACCTCCGCAGTAGCCCGGCACTCCAAAGCTCTGTCATCCTGAGCGAAGTTCGCTCGCGTCAGCGAGCGAACGAGTCGAAGGACCTGCATTTCCCACCATTCGGGAGAAGCCTCCCGAACCCCCCGGGTGCCCCACCCTTGTCCGGGGCCCCCGGCGCGCCCGCGCGACGGGGTGGTTGTCCGCAGCTTCATCGCGGACAGGGTGGGTCCCGATCACTGACAACCGCTCAAAGGACTATCCTCATTCCTGTCATGCGCTCGACACTTTTCGCTCTCCTTGCGATCGCCCTCGCCCTTCCCGCCTTCGCTCAGCAATCCATGAAGCCCGAAGACACCGAGGTCTGGAAGCCCGTCCCCAAAGTCGTCACCCCCGGCGCCACCGACAGCGCCCCGCCCTCTGACGCCATCATCCTCTTCAACGGCACGAACGACAATGCCTGGGTCTCCGCGCAGGACCACTCCCCCGCACACTGGTTCGTCCACAACGGCATCCTCACCGTGAACAAGCAGGACGGCAACATCGAAACCCGCCAGCGCTTCCAGGACTACCAGCTCCACATCGAGTGGAAGATCCCGAAGAACATCACCGGCTCCGGCCAGGCGCGCGGCAACAGCGGCGTCTTTCTCGCCTCCACCGGTCCCGGCGACGACGGCTACGAGCTCCAGGTCCTCGACGCTTACAACAACCCCACCTACGTCAACGGCATGGGCGGCAGCATCTACAAGCAGAGCATTCCCCTGGTCAATCCCAGCCGCCCCGACGGCCAGTGGCAGTCCTACGACGTCGTCTGGACCGCCCCGCGCTTTCACCCCGACGGATCGCTCCAGTCCCCGGCGTATGTCACCGTCTTCTACAACGGCGTCCTCGTCCAGAACCACTTCCAGCTCCAGGGCCAGACGCTCTACATCGGCAAGCCCTTCTACAAGGCGTACGACCGAGCCCCCATCAAGCTCCAGGCCCACGGCGACCCCAGCGCCCCCATCAGCTTCCGCAACATCTGGGTCCGCCCGCTGGACTAGGGCCGACCAGCCAACGGCGCGCGGCCTTGTATCAGGGCACGACCTCGGTCGTGCCGATAAGCCGCCTAAAAGAACCTGGGCTTAAGCCCCTGAGAGTTGCTTGAGGGCCTGGCTCTAACTCTTTGGGCAACAAGTGCGGTCCATTTCGGGGCGATGGTCCTACCCGTAACCAAATCGTTACGAGCCGTGCTGATTGCTGAATCCAAATGATTTGCCGCGCAAACCCAGCAAGAGGGTATCCGTAGCAGGACCGTTACGGATAATACGTAACGAGAAAGTAACGAAACCGGCGCTGGGCCGCATACTCCGCGACAACCGAGGCGAACGAGAATCCGCAGTCGCGCCCCCCTGCTGCTGTCCGGTCAGAAGCTTCCGCGATGCCGGGGCGATTCAACCGGCTTGACGACGCCATTTAGGGCGAAAGGAGTAGAAGATATACGTTGCGAGCTCGCGCGCCGAACTGATGCGAGGAGGGCGAGTTGGTAGTCACACGGGTCCGTCGGAGGTCATGCGTTTCAGAAGACGAGAATACCAGGAGTTGCGCGTGTCGAGTTCGTTTCTCTATCAGGTTCATCATCCGTGGCATTGGCTCACCTACAGCCAAAACGCCTCCGCTCTTCAAGCGGTCGCTGCGATGATCGCCGCAGTGGCGGCCGTTGCCGCCGGAATCTATGCGGCGCAAGCGTACAGAGCCGCTAATAAGCAGGTTACGGTGGTAAGGGAACAGCTCGAGCTCCAGCGGAGAGAGGGTGCGCAAGCGGCCCTCCGTTACAAAGAAGAGAAAGCCCGCATGGAGCAAGAACGCGAGGAAGCAAAGGCTAGAGAGAGGGCACGGCACCGACAGCTGCTTGTTGACGAGGAGGCGTCGCGCCCCCGCTTCAGGAATACCAGCGGCTTCAGCCTGGGAACGGCCCCGCAGGGGCTCGTCTTTAAGAACATTGGTCAATCTCAAGCGCTGGACGTTCGTTTCACCTCTCCAGTCAGCGGCAAACTGTGGGCCCAACAAGCGTATGTGCCGCCTGAGGGGGTTGTTTCCGGCAACTTCAGTACTGCGGAGATGACTAAAGAAGGTGTTTTTATCACCTTTAAGAATCACCGTGGCACTGAATGGACGGTCCGGTACTTACTCAACTCCCCCACCGGGGGCGACGAGGTAATCAAGGTCAATCGCCCCTGGGACACATTGGAGAGCACTGCCTAGATGCTCCCTTGATTTGCATCGAACCACGCCCGTAGCTTCTCAGTTGTGCCCAGAGCATAGGGGAATGAGTGCAGCAGTAATCGAACTGATGAAGCAGATACCGTCGCGTTCATCGGGTGAACTGCATCGTTCCGCTGTGTGCGAATCGCCTCGAAGAGGGATGCCAGATGCGCGGACGCACCTTCCGTTACTGTGTAAGGAATCGGCGGGGGGTTACCTGCGCAACAGTCTTCAATCGTTCTCCTCACGCAGTCCAGAAGCGCGAAGAGTTGCCGCCTGCTCATCGCCGTTTCAAGCACGGTCCGTCGGCGTGATGGCTTCAGCGCGCTCACCAATGATGCTGCCAGCAGATACACGGCTTTCTCTGACGCGGCGCCCACCATCACAGCGCTTGCGAAAAATGCTTCGCGGTTGAATGCCGTTAGGGCCTCCGAGATGTACTGTCCAATCACATCGTCGAGCGTCTGGACGCGTTCGCTGAGAAATCTCATGTACCCGGATGCTTCTTCAGGAACTGGTTCGGCCCCCTTAATCCACTGCAAGCCGCGCTCTGTCCAGCAATACCATTGCGAGCGAGAGAAGTTTATGTAATCACCTGTTGGTTTTGGGTAGGCGTAGCCAGTGTTCAGGAGGTGGAAAAACGCCTGGTTGGCAGCTGCCTGTAAATCGTAAGGAGCTTGCTCGTATAGGTAGGCTCTACCCGGATGGTATTGGTGCGGCAAGGGCTTGACTACACCGGGGTCCCCGATAGCCTCCAATTTCCGCCAGAGGCGTTGGAAAAACACCTCACAGCTGAGATCACCCATCTGCTCACTGAACGACGCGCGAATCAATTGAAGGACCCGGTCGACACCGTAATCTGCACGTTCCATGACCTAATTCTGCACCAGTCTGCCTGTCGGCATTCCTGTCGCTCGTCAAGAAAAAGCCAGTCACGCGATGGGGATACAGGTTGGTCGGTACGTTGCCGGGCAAACACCAGCAACCTTCAGCTGTTCCCGACAGGGCTTCGTATCCTGGCCATCATGCCGGCCCTTCGGAAGTTTTTCGGACGGCCGCACAAACTTCGCCTCCACATTTCTCGGCAGTTTGCTCGCCGCTCCACCAACAACTGTCATGAACCGCCTTGTATCCGCGACTGCATTGCCCCTGTCGCTCGGACCGATCCCGGAAGGCGACCCGAAACTCAGTCGATCCTGTCGTCAGGACGCGGCGGCTCGCCGCCCTTACGGCTCAGAATCCGGCGAAATGCTTTGCGATCGGCGCGCCGGCTGCGCTCCGCGAAGAAACGCTCGGTCTCCATCGCCGCGATCTTCTCGGCTGCGGCGATCACCAGGAACTGATTCATGCTGGTTCCATCGCGCTCGCTGATCTTTTCCAGTGCCGCCTTCATCGAGGCCGGCAGACGCAGGGGAAACGTGGAAGTCCGTGTCGTCATTTCTCGACCCTCCTCAGAACTTCGCCGGGGCGAATGACTTCCGTACCGCTCCCGCCCTCGATTCTTCTTGCCCTAATTCTCTCGCGCACCTACGCTAAAGAACAGGAAAGCCCTGTTCTCCGGAACGGGGCTTTTGCTTTCACCCTCGGCCCAGGCCGGGACACGCGCGCTCTTTGAGAAGATCGGCACGCCCATCCGGCGCGAAGCACCCTCGCCCGCAAACAAAGGCTTTCAAGGGTAATACCCGCAGGGTATTACCCTCGAAGTGCCGCAGATTCAATCAACAGCACAGGCTCCGCCCTTCAAATAATTTTTCTCGCACAAACGCGGGGAGACAGCGACACCGGCTGCGGCTCCTGGTCGGCCTGTGTAGCTCTTCGGAGAAGGTCGCCCATCCGGCGCGAAATACCGCCCACTGCAAGCAAAGGCTTTCCAGGGTAATACCCGCAGGGTATTACCCTCGAAGTGCCGCAGATTCAATCAACAGCAGAGGCTCCGCCCTTCAAATAATTTTTCTCGCACAAACGCGGGGAGACAGCGACACCGGCCGCGGTTCCTGGCCGGCCTGTGTAGCTCTTCGGAGAAGGTCGCCCATCCGGCGCGAAATACCGCCCCTGCAAACAAAGGCTTTCCCGGGTAATACCCGCAGGGTATTACCCTCGAAGTACCGTAGATTCAATCAACAGCAGAGGCCCCAACCCCTTCAAAACATTTTCTCCTCCGCCAACCCGCCCGCCGCCGGGCCGCTGGAAGCTGGAAGCCGCTCCTAAACCAGCTTCATCGCCACCGGATCCCACTCGACCACCGCGCCCCGGTCGTAGCTCAGGTTGCTCAGGAGCGCCGCTCCCGCCGCCCGATAGCCGAACACGGCGTCCTCGACCACCGGCTGCCGCGTCCGCACCGCGTGGAAGAAGTTCCGCAAATGATCGTAGCTGTCGCTGTATCCCGGCGGCGTCACGTACTTCTCCACCCCCGCCGGCGGCGGACCCGACGGATGCTGCTCTGGATACTTCTTCTGGTACGCCGCCAGAATCTCCTGCTGCATGGCGTTCGCGAAGCTGCCGATCGAGAGGCCCGGCGCCTTCTCGCGCGGCACCCGATTCAGCGTCAGCCCATCCCACCCGATCGACAGCGTGCCCTCGGATCCGGTGAACGTCAGCCCCTCGTTCTCCTCGCCGCCGCAGACGAAGTTCACCCGCAGCGCCAGGTTGAAGCCCTCGGGGTAGTCGTAGAGCCCCAGCATCACGTCCGGCACGTTGCGCCCGTCTTTCCAGAAGCGCAGTCCCCCGGTGGCCATGGCCCGCGTCGGCCCTTTCGCTCCGGTGATGAAGTGCGCGCCGCTGAACAGGTGCACGAACAGGTCGCCGGCCACGCCGCTGCCGTACGCCTTCCACTTGCGCCACTGGAAGAACTGCTCGGCGTTGAAGGGAATCTGCGGCGCGGTGCCCAGGAAGCGCTCCCAGTCGCAGGTCGCGGGCGACGCATCGGGAGGCACGGTGTAGTCCCATGCGCCGATGGCGGAGTTGCGATCCCAGTGGGCCGTGATCATGTTCAGCTGCCCGATCGCGCCCGCCGCCAGCAGCTCCTTTGCCTTGATGTACAGGATGTTGCTCACGCGCTGGCTGCCGATCTGCAGAATCCGCCCCGTCTGCCGCGACGCCGCGATCATCTCCGGCCCGTCGCTGTAGAGGTGGATCATCGGCTTCTCGCAGTAAACGTCCTTGCCGGCGCGCATGGCGTCAATGGAGACCTGCTTGTGCCAGTGGTCGGGGGTGCCCACGATGACGGCGTCGACGTCTTTCCGCGCGAGGATTTCGCGGTAGTCGCGGGTCGTCTGGATGTCGGCGCCCCACAGTTCCTTCGCGTGCGTCAGCCGGCCGTCGTAGCAGTCCGCCGCGGCAACGACCTTCACGCCGGGAACCTGCGCCGCGGTCTGCGTGTCGTACTGGCCCTGGCCACCAGCGCCGATCAGAGCAATCTGGATGTGATCGTTCGCGGCGACGGGCCTGGCCGGCTCGCTCCGCGCCCGGAGCGGAATCCCTGGCTGTGCCGCGTTTGCCAAAGCGGGCGCCAGCAGCGCTTCCGCTGTCGCCGTCCCCGCTACTTTCAGAAAGCTCCTGCGATTCACGCGCGCGTCCTCCGGCAATCCAATACCTTTGCCACGATAACGCGTTTGAAGGAGATTTTCGCTTCCGACTTCTCAGGGCCGCGGATTGCGTTCGATACGCCGTTCTCACTCGGCAAGAGCTTCGCCGGCTTCGTCCACGATGTGGTCGGCAATGGCCAGGCTCGCCGTCGCTGCCGGACTGGGCGCGTTCAGCACATGCAGCGCCGCGCGCTGGCGAACGAAGCAGAAGTCCTGGACCAGGTCCCCGTCGGCCGACAAGGCCTGCGCGCGCACGCCGGCGCCGCCAGGGAGGAGGTCGTCGCTGCGCAGCTCCGGCACCAGCCTCTGCAGCGAGCGAACGAACAGCTCCCGGCTCAGCGCCGGCTTCAGTTCGTCCCAGCACAGCCGCGGATAGCGCAGGAAAAACCGCCAGAAGCCGCGGTACGTGAGGGTTTCGAGGGTGTCGCGCAGCGAGAAGTCCGTCCGGCGATAGCCTTCTCGCGCCAGCGCGAGCACTGCATTCGGCCCGACCTCCACGCCGCCGTGGATGAGCCGTGTGCAATGCACGCCGAGGAATGGCAGGCTGGGATCGGGGACCGGGTAGATCAGATTCCGCACCAGAAACTGGCGCTCGGGGCGCAGCTGGCAATACTCGCCACGGAACGGCACGATCTTCGTTGCGTCGCGGTTTCCCGCCATGCGGCTGACGCGGTCGCAGTGCAGGCCGGCGCAGTTGATCAGGAAGTCCGCCTCGTACTCGGCGGCGGGGGTGTGAATGAGCCAGCGCGCGCCCTGGCGCAGGCCGATCACCTCCGACGAGAAGCGCACGTCGCCGCCGCGAGCGACGATCTCATGAGCCAGCGTTGCGCACACCGCCGGATAATCGACGATGCCCTCCTGCGGCACCAGGATTGCTTCGATCCCGGCCGCATGCGGCTCGATCTCGCGAATCGGCTCGCCGCGGAGCAACCGGAGACCTTCGAGGCCGTTCGCCTTGCCGCGCTCCAGCAGCGCGTGCAGGCGGGGAATTTCCGCCTCGCTCGTGGCGACGACGATTTTGCCGCACTGATCGAAGGGGATCGCATGCTCCTGGCAGAACTCCACCATGCGGCGCAGGCCCTCGACTGCCAGCCGCGCCTTCACCGAGCCCGGCTTGTACGACAGTCCGGCGTGGAGCACGCCGCTGTTATGGCCACTCTGGTGGCGGCCTGGTCCAGTTTCTTTTTCGAGGAGCAGCAGCTCTACACCGGGATACCGGTGCAGCAGCTGGTGAGCGGTGGCCAGCCCAACGATGCCGCCGCCGATGACCGCGACTCTCACGCTGGCCTCCCGCTCCCTTTGAGCTCTGTTTTACATCGCTGCCACGGGGTGTGCCGCTGTTTCCTTTTTCAGGGCCATGAGTTCGAGAGCCTTCATGGCGATGTGCTCGGCGCTGACGGCGAGGGTCTTCACCAGTTCCCAGGGAGCGCCCGACTCGCCGAAGCGATCGTTGACGCCGATCGAGCCCGTGATCACCGGGACGCCATACAGCCGAGGGCTCTCGGTGAGGACGCTGCTGACTCGCCAGGCCAGGGCTCCGATCTGGTGCTCCTCGGCGGTGACGATGGCGCCCGTCTCCAGCGCGGCGCGGATCACTGCCTCGGTGTCCAGCGGCTTCAGCGTGTGCAGGTTCAGAACCCGCGTCTCGTAGCCATAATCCAGCTTCAGGATGCACGCCGCGCGCATGGCTTCAGCGACCATCGGCCCCAGCGCGATGAGGGTCAGGTCCTCGCCCTCATCGAGATAAGTTTCAGCCAGCTGCGTCTCAAAGCTGTCCACGAAACGGAGCGCCTCACGCCGCATTCGGATGGCATTAGCGCGGCCGAAAACGAACGGCGTCGACTCGCTGGTCACGACCGGCGTCGCTTCGCGCGCAAAGCGGATGTACTTCGGCCCTTTGTGCCGCAAAAGCAGATAATCGGTGGCCTTCCGCGCTTCGATGGAGTCGCAGGGGACAACGACAGCCATGTTCGGCAGGCCGGCCATCGCGAACAGATCTTCGAGTGCCTGGTGCGTCGCGCCATCAGGACCGACAGAGACGCCGCCATGCGCGCCCGCGATCAGGACATTCAGATTGGAGTAGCAGACGGAGACGCGAATCTGGTCGAGGTTGCGAGCCGCGGAAAACGTGGCATAGGAGCCGAGTACGGGCAGCTTGCCCTCGCGAGCCAGGCCCGCAGCAGCCGAGGTCGCCGACTGTTCCGCGATGCCCATGTTGATCCAGCGCTTCGCACGCTCCGGCTTGCTGGCGTAGAAGTCGCTGATCGTGATGGATGCCGAGATGTCGAGCCCCAGGCAGACGATGCGCTCGTCATCGCCGTTCCGCGCCAGCGACTGTCCGAAACCTTTGCGCGTCGGCTCCATCGCAACCTTCATCGTTTCGGTCGCGTTCCACCAATAGTCGCGCGAGAAATGGGGCATGCTGTCCTGGAGCGTGCGATCCGCTTTACGCTGGAACGCGTTCGCCCTCTCCAACAGCTGATCAACCGGGATCTTCACAGTCAGACCCAGTTCCGCGAGGGCAGCGTCCAGTTCCGTGCGGTTTGGCCCTTTGCCATGCCAGCCCGCCTGATTCTCCATGAAGCTGACGCCCCTGCCTTTGATTGTTTCGGCGAGGATCACGACGGGCGCGCCGGCCGTCTTCTTCGCCGCGTCCAGAGCGTCCACAATCTGCCCCATGTCGTGGCCGTTGATACGCATCGTCTGCCACCCAAAGCTCGCATACTTCGCCTCCAGCGGCTCGACGCTCATCACGTCCTTCACCCAGCCGTCGATCTGCAGACGATTGCAGTCGACGATCGCGATGACGTTGTCCAGATGGAAGTGCCCGGCTTCCATGGCAGCTTCCCAAACCTGGCCTTCCTGTTGTTCGCCGTCGCCCATCAGGCAAAACACCTTGTGCCGCTGGCTATTCATCTTCGCAGCGAGCGCCATGCCCACGGCGATGCTCAAACCCTGCCCGAGCGAGCCCGTCGACACCTCCACACCCGGCAGCTTCAGCCAGTGCGGATGGCCCTGAAAGGGAGACCCCAGCTTGCGCAGCGTTACCACATCATCGAGCGGGAAGTAACCGGCCGCGCCCAGTGCAACGTAAAGTGCCGGCGCCTTGTGCCCAGCGGACCAGACGATCCGGTCGCGATCCGGCCAGGACGGGTTGGCGGGGTCATGCTCGGCGGCGTGCAGGTACAGCGCCGCAGCGATGTCCATGATGGACAGCGTGCCTCCTGCATGGCCGGAACCGGCAGCGCATAGCGCAACCAGATTGTAGCCGCGCATGAGGTTGGCCATGTCCTCCAGTTCGGCGTTGGAATACCTGCGGATGATCCTGCCGGTGCCGGAGTCCCTGAGAGCCATGGCCGTCCTCTTTCGTGCTTACAAATTCTGTCGGGCCCAGCGCTCGATCCGCGCGAGAGCGTCCTCGAGCATCTCGATCGAATTGGCCACGCTGAAGCGCAGATAGCCTTCGCCGTACTGTCCAAACGAAGTGCCGGACAACGCGGCGACACCGGCCTGGTCGAGCAGCGCGTCGGCCAGAGGTTTCGATTTCCAGCCGGTGCCGGTGATGTTGGCAAGGACGTAGAAGGCGCCGTGCGGCATCTGGGACTTGAATCCCGGAATCCGGTTCAGCCCGTCGACGAACATCCGGCTGCGCCGCTGGAACTCCAGGCGCATGTGCTCCACTGCACTCTGGTCGCCGCGCAGCGCCTCGACGGCAGCCATCTGCGTGAAACTGGCCGTGCAGGAGTTGGAATTGGTCATCAGGCGCGTGATCTGCGTGGCAAGATCGGAGCGCATCACGCCGTAACCGATGCGCCAGCCTGTCATGGCATACGTCTTGGAGAAGCCGTCGAGCAGGATGGTGCGCTCGCCCATCCCCGGAACGGACAGCATAGAGAAGGGCTCGCCTTCAAACTGAAGACGGCTATAGATCTCATCTGACAGCACCATGATGTTGCGGTCGCCGATCAATCGAGCCGTGCGCTCGATGTCGCGGCGCGAAAGCACGCTGCCGGTGGGATTCTGCGGGGAGTTCAAAATGATCAGCTTCGTGCGATCGGTGATGAGCGCCGCCAGATCGTCCACGTCCATCGCGAAGTTGCGATCTTCCCGCAGCCGGACCGGGACGGCTTTGCCGCCGGCATACTCGATCATCGATTCGTAGATAGGGAAGCCGGGGTTCGGATAGATGACTTCATCTCCCTCGTCGATGAGGGCGAGCATGGTGAAGAAGATGATGGGTTTGCCGCCCGGAACCACCACGACCTCGTCCGGCGAAACATCGACGCCGCGCGTCCGGCCCACGTAGCGAGCAATCTCCTGGCGCAGTTCCGGCTGTCCGGCGGAAGGACCGTAGTGGGTCCAGCCGACGCGCAGTGCGACCACCCCCGCTTCCACGATGTTGGAGGGCGTGTCGAAATCGGGCTCGCCGATTTCCAGGTGGATGACTTTTCTGCCCTGCCGTTCCAGAGCCTTTGCCCGGCTGAGGACTTCAAAGGCAGTCTCGGTGCCAAGGCGACTCATGCGGCGAGCCAACAGAAGTTCGTGCTGCAACCCGGTTGTCGACATCGTTCGTGCCTCCTCTGGCGGAGCAACCCTCCGGCCATGTTGCGCTTGGATGCCGGGTGCTTTCGCCCTTTCCCAGGACCAGGCCAAATCGGCCCAGTGGCTCGCTCGTCACTCCCGGGCGCAACCTGGGATATTTCTCAGAGACCGTCGAGGATGGTACGAGGGGCGCGGGGGAAGCTGCGGTGATTGCGGTCACAAGGATGCCCGAAGGACGTCCCCAGAGGTCATACAGGATCGCATTCGGCTGATTTGCCGGCAGATAGGGGGACCCGAGAAGCCAGGCCATCGGCAGCGCTCAGCCCGGACAAGGGCCAGCTACCGGCGGGTGAGCAGGCAGGATGAAAGAGGAGATGGAAAGAAGACGCGGGAGGGAGAATTGGCTCCTCAGGTAGGACTCGAACCTACAACCCTTCGGTTAACAGCCGAATGCTCTGCCATTGAGCTACTGAGGAGTGTGTCAGCCAGTGCTCTTGCCTGTTCGAGATTATAGCAAACGGGGTGCAGCCGCCTGCGCGGAAACAAATCGCCTTTTTGCGATTGCCAGAGCGCCTGCCAGGTACGTCAGTAGAACAGGATTGCCACGCGGTAGGTGGTAAAATCCTCGCCGGCAGGCGGCGCGCAGGCGCCCACCGCCGCTCGAGTGAGGTTCTTCGCGTGGATCTCCTGAAGCACCGCGCTCGGCAACTGGCTCAGATCCGACGTCTGAAATCGCACCACCGCCCGCACAGTGGGGCTCTGTGGCAAGCCATGACCGATCCGACAGGCCTGCTCTGCGGGTCCGGCGGGCGTCGATGCATTCACGTTGTCCTGGCGCAGCAGCGCCTGCACCTGCTCCTCAACCTGCTGGATACTGAGCGTCTGCACCATCCGGGCAAAGTCTTCGACGGCGTAGAGGTGTCCACCATGGGAGACCACCGCAACACCCAGCGCGTTCAATCGCGGATCCAGAATGTTTCTGCGGTGCGACGGGGAGTGCATCCACGCGTTGTCAATTTGCTCCGCGCTCCATCCGGCTGCAATGTTCTCTGCAATGGTCTGGAATGGAACTCCCGCCTGTTTTGCCCGCGCCAACAAATCCGGCTCACCGGGATAGTCGTGGGACAGCTCCGGCTCCTGCGCCATGATTTCCGCGTGCGCCTGCGCGGATCGCTCGAGCCCGGGACTCCACTGGAGCGGCGGCAATCCCTGCGCGGCACGATCCTGATTGGTGAGGGAGAAAATCTGGCGAGCTGCATCGGACTGCGCTGGTCCTTCCTGCGCGTACGCTCCGGGAATCGCCGTGGCCGCGATGGCAATCGTCAACAAAAGGCGAAGTTGTGCCTGGCGTGTCATTTCCTGGTTGAGGCACCGCACCGGTGCGTCAGTGCTGCGCCCCTGAAGTTGCCGGCAACCCCTGCACGGTCTCCACGGTGCGCCGGATTCCTTCCTCCAGGCTGGTTCTTGCTTTCCAGCCAAGCGCGGTCATGCGGCTGACGTCGCACAGCTTGCGAGGTGTCCCGTCGGGCCGGGTGGTATCGAACCGCAGTTCGCCCCCGAAGCCGGTGACTCTGCATACCAGCTCCGCAATCTCGCGAATGCTCCTGTCTTCGCCCGTGCCGATGTTGATCAGGGGCGGCTCGGCCTGCCGAAGCAGGCGCGCGAACTCCGCATCGGGCAGATTCATCAGGAACACGCACGCTTCAGCCAGGTCGTCGCTGTAGAGCAGCTCCCGCCTCGGTGTTCCCGTACCCCAGACGGTCATTGTCTGGGCACCGGCGGCCTTCGCTTCCATCGCTTTCCGGATGAGAGCCGGCAGCATGTGCGACGTCTCCAGGTCGAAATTGTCGCCGGGCCCGTACAGATTCGTCGGCATGGCGGCCAGATAGTGCGTGCGGTATTGCCGGTTGTACGACCAGCACATCTCGATGCCGGCGATTTTGGCCAGCGCATAGGCGCGGTTCGTCGCCTCCAGCGGGCCGGTCAGCAGGTATTCTTCCCGGATGGGCTGTGGACAATCCCTCGGATAAATGCAGGTTGAGCCGAGAAACAGCAGGCGCTTCACGTTGCTCCGGCAGGCGCTGTCGATCACATTCGTCTGAATCTCCAGGTTTTCGCGCAGGAAATCGGCCGGATAGGTATCGTTCGCGACAATGCCGCCGACTTTTGCCGCAGCCAGGAATACATACTCCGGGCGTTCCGTCTCGAATAAATGGCGTACTGCGAGGGGATCGCGCAGATCCAGTTCCGCATGGGTCTTCAGCAACAGGTTTCCGTAACCTCGTCTCGCGAGCTCCCGGTGAATTGCGCCGCCCACCAGCCCGCGATGCCCGGCGATGTAAATCCGGCTGTCCTTCTCCATGCGTTCAGGCCTCGTGGTAGTCGTAGGCGGTAAACCCATGCCGCTTCACCAGGGCATCCCGCTCGGCGGTCGCCAGGTCTTCCGCGACCATCTCCCGCACCAGTTCCCGGAAGCTGGTGCGCGGCTGCCAGCCCAGTTCCGCCCGAGCTCGCGTCGCATCGCCCAGCAGCGTTTCCACTTCCGTGGGCCGGAAGTAGCGGGGATCGACGCAAACGATCGCGTTCCCGTGCTGGTCATATGCCTTTTCCTCGACGCCGCTGCCTTCCCAGCGCAGCTGCATGCCCAGCAACTCGGCGCTCAGATTGATGAATTCCCGCACGCTGTGCTGCTCGCCGGTGGCGATCACGTAGTCTTTCGGCTGAGACTGCTGCAGCATGAGCCACTGCATCTCGATGTAGTCCCGCGCATGGCCCCAGTCGCGCATTGCATCCAAATTGCCCATGTACAGGCGATCCTGCAGGCCAGCCTTGATGCGGGCGAGCCCGCGAGTCACCTTGCGGGTCACGAAAGTTTCGCCCCGCCAGGGCGATTCGTGGTTGAACAGAATCCCGTTGCACGCGTAAATTCCGTACGCCTCCCGGTAATTCACCGTAATCCAGTAGGCATACAATTTCGCCACCGCATACGGCGAGCGCGGGTAAAAGGGTGTCGTCTCGCGTTGCGGGATCTCCTGCACAAGCCCGAAGAGCTCTGAGGTTGACGCCTGGTAGAAGCGGGTCTTCTCCGTGAGCCCAAGAATCCGGATCGCCTCCAGCAGCCGCAGCGGACCCAGCGCGTCGGCGTTCGCCGTATATTCCGGTTCTTCAAACGACACTTTTACGTGGCTCTGCGCGCCGAGGTTGTAGATCTCGTCCGGCTGCACCTGCTGCACCACATGGATGAGCGCGCTTGAATCCGTCAGGTCGCCGTAGTGCAGGATGAAATGCCGATTCTCCACGTGCGGATCCTGGTAGAGCCGGTCAATTCGGTCAGTATTCAGCAGGGACGTGTTCCGTTTGACCCCGTGGACCTCATACCCCTTTTTCAACAGGAACTCTGCCAGGTACGAACCGTCCTGTCCGGTGACACCGGTAATGAGCGCTCTCTTCAACTGTGAATTCTCCTGTGCTTGCGCCGCCGCTGGTCGGTTCCGCCGATGATTGCCTGGTTCCACGATCCCGGCTGGTTACGTAAGAGAATACTCTGGCGCCTGTTGTACGAGCATCATCATTTCGGCTTCGAACCGGCCCAGCACTCCATCCCGTCCCAGATGCCGGACCGCATACTCGCGGGCCGCGGCGCCCATGCGGCTGCGCAGCCCGGGGTCTCCCGCGAGGAACTCGATGGCCTGGCGCAGTTCGCCGGCATGGCCTGGGGCAACCGTAATGCCATGGCCTTCCACGGCCTCCGCGACCTGCGTGCCGGGGGCAGCGGTCGCGATCGCAGGCCGGCCGCTGGCCAGCATCCCGGTCAGTTTGGAAGGCATCACCAGATCGGCCGCGTCCTCTCGTTGCGGCAGAAGGTGAATATCCGCGGCGTTCAGCAGCTCGTTCAGCTGCTCCAGCGGCTGCAAAGGCAGCAGCACAACGTTGCGCATTCCACGCGTCATTTCTTCGATGCGCGGCCGAAATGCGCCTTCTCCGCAGAACACGAAACGCAGATCCTCGCGGTGCTCCAGAGTCCGCGCTACCTCGGGCAGGATTTCCAGCCCCTGTTTCATTCCCATGTTGCCCGAGTACAACAGGATCACCTGATCGTCGCGGACCCGGAGTTCTTCGCGATAACGATTGGGGCCGGTGATGGGGCGCACAGCTTGTGTGTCGACCCAGT
>JASHNS010000039.1 GCA_030041515.1 Acidobacteriaceae bacterium
GGCGGCTGGAGCCGTCGAGCGCGGCGGACTCCAGTGTGAAGCCGGTCAGGTCGCGGCGCGCGTAAACGAGGCGGTTGCCGGGCATCCAGAGGGGGCGGATGAGATCAGCGGGGGCGGAGAGGACTTGTTTGGGCTGGCCGCCAGTTGCGGGGATCGTCCAGATTTGCCAGGGATCGGAGGGGGATATTTTGCCGGCGAAGAGGATGGTTGTGCCGTCGAAGGAGACACTGGGGTCGGCACTGGCGGCGAGTTGCGGGACGAGGGAGGTGAATTGTCCGTCGCGGAGGAGCATCAGGTGCGCGCCGTGGGGAAAGCGCTCGGCTCCGTGGAGAGCGGCGAGGGAGTCATAGACGGGGGCGGCGGTGAAGACCATGGGGGGCGGCGGCGCGGAGGGCGCGGGTTTGGATTGCGCGGCGCAACGCGTGGAAAAGAACGCAGCGGCGACGGCAACAGCGAACAACCTCGCGTGAAGGTGAGTTGAAATGCAGGTCCCCATTCGACTCGGTTGGTGCGCGCCCTCGCTCAGGGCAGGCTTTCGACTGCGTGAGCCGCACACGTGCGGTTTACTCCGCTCAGGATGACCGGCCTCTGCCAATGACTGGAAGACTGACGCGGGCCGGCTCACGCGACGGTCTCCAGAGCGCAGGCGGGCTGGAGACGCCGGGCGCGGAGTTCGCACCAGGGAGCGAGGTCCGCCATCATCGCGTCGAATTCGCCAAGTGAGAGCGACTGCTCGCCGTCGCTCCAGGCCTGGTCGGGGTGGGGATGGACTTCGACGAGGAGGCCGTCGGCTCCGGCGGCGAGCGCGGCACGCGCGAGCGTGGGGACCAATTCGCGGATGCCGGCGGCATGGCTGGGATCGGCGATGACGGGCAGGCGGGAGACGGACTGGAGGACAGGGATGGCGGCGACGTCAAAGGTGTTGCGGGTGGCCGTTTCGAAGGTGCGGATGCCCCGCTCGCAGAGGATGACCTGCGCGTTGCCGTGGCTCAGGAGGCACTGCGCGGAGCGGAGCAGGTCAGCGACGGTGGCGACCATGCCGCGCTTGAGCAGGATGGGGCGGCCGGTGTGGGCGGCGGCTTCGAGCAGCGCGTAGTTCTCCATGCTGCGCGAGCCGATTTGGAGAATGTCGGCATAGTCGGCGACGAGCGGGGCGTCGGCGGCAGCCATCACTTCGGTGACCACGGCGAGGCCAGTGGCTTCGCGGGCACGGGCGAGGAGCCTGAGGCCTTCGAGGCCGAGTCCCTGAAAGGAATAGGGCGAGGTGCGGGGCTTGAAGGCTCCGCCGCGAAGCACCTGAGCGCCGGCGCGGGCGACGCGCTCGGCGGTATCGAGGAGCTGGCGCTCGGTTTCGACCGAGCACGGGCCGGCCATGGTGACGAAGCCGCCGTCGCCGATCGTGACCCTGCCGGCGTGGACGATAATGCGATCGTCAGGCGAGCGCTTCAGGACATCCGGCGCATCAGCAAACTGATCCTTCCAGGACACCTCCGCTCCACTTCTCCGGGGAAAAGATGAGGGTAAGCCGGGAGGCGCGGAATCGCCTCCATCGAAAGGTGGAATCTGCCCGAAGAGCGAGTCTCGGCGGTAACATGGTGGCCTCTGACGAACATCCCCGGGGGGTACCCGGAACGGGGGCCGGCGCGGATGATTGCTGCCACGGGTCAGATGTCCAGCAGAAGGAGGATTTCTGCTGTGGCGATTGCGAGGATGACCGCGGTGGCCATCCTGCTGGCCTGCGCAGCCGTGTTCGCAGCGTGCACGATGCGCTGGCCGCTGGTGGGCGACCCGGCCATCATGCACTACGTGGCGTTCCTGACGGCGCATGGGATGGCGCCGTATCGCCAGATTGCGGATATCAATCTGCCCGGATCGTTTCTGGTGGACTCCGCGGTGATGCACACGCTGGGCGGCGGAGCGCTGGCGTGGCGGATTTTCGACCTGCTGCTGCTCGCCGCCGCGACGCTGGCGATGATGGCGATTGGGCGGGACTGGTTTGCGGGCCTGCTGGCGGGCGTCGTGTTCGCGGCAATTCACGGTGCGGATGGGATCTTCAACGTGGGGCAGCGCGACTTCGTGATCGCGGTGCTGGTGCTGGCGGGGTATGCGGCGTTGTTTCGAGCGACACGAGGTGGGGCTGCGGGGTGGGTTCTGGGGTTTGGGCTTTGCGCCGGCGCGGCGACGACGATTAAGCCGACGTTGGTCCTTCTGGGACCTCTGGTGCTGGCGGCGCTGGCGATGATGAGGCGCAGACAGGGGCGGAGTTCGCACCGGCTGATGGCCTATGGATGGGTGGGGTGGGTCGTGCCGTATCTGGCGATGCTCGTCTATCTGGAGCGAGAGCGGGCGGTCGGGGCGTTCTATCGGGTCATGACGGGGATCGCGGCGTATCACGCGAGCCTGGCGCGGCACTCGGTGGGGTATCTGGTGCTGCACTCGGTTTCGCCGCTGGTGCCGCTGGTGGTCCTGTGGATTCTGCTCGAGATTCCCGAGATGCGGCGCGCGGTGAGCTGGGAACGGCTGGCGATGTTGATGGGGCTGGCGTGCGGAGTTTTTTCCTATGTGTCCCAGGGAAAGGGCTATCCGTACCAGCGATATTCGTTCATTGCGCTGCTGCTGTTGATGATGGCGATGGACTATGTGGCGGCGACGCGGAAGGCGGGATGGGTGCGGGCGCTGGGATGGGCCGGGGTTGCGTGCCTCGTCTTTCTTGCGCCGTACTCGGTGTGGAGGGCGAGCCGCTACGACTGGCGGTATACGGGGATGGTCGCGGCTCTCGACGATGATTTGGGCCGGCTAGGAGGACCCAGCCTGTCGGGGCAGGTGCAGTGCATCGATACGGTGGGTGGCTGCTATAACGCGCTGTACGATGCCGGGATCGTGCAGCAGACCGGATTTCTGTACGACGAATTTCTCTTTGGGGCGGAGCGGTCGCCCGCGATTGCGGCGAACCGGCAGGCGTTCTGGACGTCCGTGGTGGCCGATCCGCCGCGGGTGGTGATTGTGGTGGAGGGGCTGTTTCCGTCGGGGCCGCCGGGGTTCGCCAAGCTGCAGCTGTGGCCGGAGTTCGACGGATTTCTCGCTGCACATTATGCGCTCTACGACGAGGTCACACCGGCGCGGGCGACGTACTGGTGGGCGCGGAAGGATGCGCCGCGAAGCTATCGAATCTACGTTTTGAGGAACGCCGGCGGCAAACCCCAGGCAGGAGGGAGGAGCGAGAAGGCCTGCACGGTTTGGAATGAGCTCAGACCAGAGAACGTGCGACGAGCGGTCCTCCACGAATGCCCGGAAGTAACTACCATGGCGAGCCTGGAATAGGGGGTGCGCCCCCAGCGACACGTTCGCGAGCCCGATGGCCGTGAGCGTGTTGGGCGGGGTAAATTCGGGCTTGCAAATCATATTCGCCAAGAAGTATATGTTGGATGTGGCCCGCAAGGCTCAGTTCGAGATGGACCGGTTTTTCCAGGCCCTGGGAGATACGACACGCCTGCGCCTGCTGAACCTGATGGGAGACCAGGAAGTCTGCGTTTGCTATTTCGTGGAGATCCTGAGGACGCCGCAGCCCAAGGTTTCCCGCCACCTCGCGTATTTGCGCCGTGCGGGAATTGTGTCGGCGCGCCGGGAAGGCAAATGGATGCACTACCGCATCGTCGTGCCCGCCCACAACGGGGCGGCGCAGATTCTGAGCCAGACGCTCGGCTGGATGAAAGAGGACAAAGCGATGCAGGCGGACCGGGAGCGGCTGGCGGCGGTGTGCTGCGCCCCTGCAAAGTACGCGCTGGATGGAGCTCCTCTGCCGGCCTCTGCCTGCGAGGAGTGTTGTAAAGCTTATTGAGGGCGAAGGCTCAATGCCTTCGGATACGGCATGGCATGCAGGCCGGGAGTACACCAATACGGAGTTTGCGGTCAGGCGCGGCCATCCGCAGCGGGGCGAAGGGTATGGCTCGGTAACCGTCCGATGAGTTCGCGCCGGCGGTGGCTGGGTCGACTCCTGACAGTGGCTTTGTCAGTGGCCTGGATCGCCACGGCAGCCTGCGCCAATGCTGAGCGAGTCCCGGCCATCCACCATCATCCGATGCCCTGTTGCCCGCCCGAGGCCGGGTGCCAGGGATGCTCTGCCGCGGCCTGCGCCGCGGAGCAGGCGCCGGAAAAGAGAGAGATCCAAAAGAGCGTGTCCGTCGTCCGAATGGCTTTGGCCGTGGATGTTTCTCGCGAACGCGAGACTCGGCTGACGGAGAGGCTGAGGGAGCTTACGCCTGGGCTGCGCTTTGCGGCGGCAGTCTTCCGGCTCAAAGAGGATTTGCGTATTTAGATCTCAATGTGCGCGCGCATCCCTGCGCCTCGGCGCATGACGATCCCTCTCACATTGAAAGGAACATTTATGAAAACGAGAATCCTGGCAGTGGTGGCAACGTCTCTGCTGGCTCTGTCCGCATTTGCGGTGACGGGAGCGAGCAAGTCCAGCGCGAAGTGCTGCTCGGGCAACAGCTGCCCGAGACACTCCTCGTGCTGCGCCGATTGCTGCAACCACAAATAAACGGGACAGAGGAAGCAGGACTCCGCGCCTCCCAGGAGGCGCGGAGTTTTTTCGCGCGCAATCGGGCTGGGGAGAAGTTCAGAGCCGGGAGCCGAACGGAACGAGTTATTCGCCGACCGGCAGGACGGCGGAAGCGGCCGCGTTCACGATCTCGCCGCGGCGGGCCACGGTATGGGGCAGGACGCGGCAGTCAAAGCGGCGGGCGTGCAGCGCGGAGCAGGCACGCTCAGCCATGGGATAGCTGAGGTCGGAGAAGCGGGCCAGGTAGTCCGCGCGGCGCACGTGGACGACCTCGGCATGGCTGCGGCGGAGGGGTGTGGGCGCGCAGCGGCGGGCGCTGCGGAGCACGCGGTCGACGGAATAAGGACTGCGGAAACCGGCGCCGACCTGGATGGTCCAGCCGCGACCGCGGACGTACTCGCGATACAGAGCGGCGGGGCGGACTCGTTCCGGGGCGGGACGGAGCGGCTCGGTCGCGGCGCGAAGAGCCTCAGTGGGTGGGCGCGAAAGTTGCTGCGCGACAACGGCCGGAGTGGTGGTCGGAGCGGGAGCGACGGCGCTGGCCACCAGCGGCGTGTTCGGCGCCGGCGTGGCAAAGCCCTGGTTGAGCAGGCTGATCATCTGCAGGTCACGCGCGTGGGCGGTGCGGCCGCCGAGGACGACGCCGACGAGGCGGCGATTGTCGCGGACCGCCGAGGTCACGATATTGAAGCCGGAAGAATTGATGTAACCGGTCTTCATGCCATCGGCGCCAGGGTATTCCTCAAGGAGCCAGTCGTGCCCGTCGACAACATGCCCCTGGAACGTGAAATCCGGAGTGTCGAAGAAGTGATAGTACTGCGGGAAGGTGTGGATGATGGCCATGCCCAGCGTGGCCATGTCGCGGGCGGTGGTCCACTGCTGGTAGTTGGGCAGGCCGGACGCGTTGTAGAAGGTGGTGTCCGTCATCCCGAGCCGATGGGCTTCCTGATTCATCAGGGCGACAAAACGGGGCTCGCTGCCACCGAGATTTTCGGCCAGGACCACGGCGGCGTCGTTGGCGGAAACGGTCGTGATGCCGAGGATGGCGGACTGGACCGTGATCATGCTGCCGGGACGCAGCCAGAGCTTCATGGGCGCCTGGGCGGCGGCATGGCGAGAGACGTAGAGTTCGCTGTCCAGACTGAGCTTGCCTTCATCGAGACGCTGAAAAGTCAGGTACAGCGTCATGAGCTTGGTGAGGGAGGCGGGATGCGCTGGGGTGTCGGCGTTGTCGGCCTCGAGGACCCGGCCGGTTCGGGCGTCCACCAAAATGGAGGCGTGGGTAATGGCGTGAGCGGGCCGGGCGGCGACGAGGAGAGCGGCCAGAAGGATCGGCAGGCACCGGAGAACGGGCTTTGCCGGGGTTGAGATGACATCCAGCCTGCCGCTGGCAGAGCCACACCGAAATACCATGAACCGCTAGCCTCCTGCTTGAAGTTACCATCCGCGGTTGTGTATTTGAATACCTATTTGGTGGTGGCCCGTAAACGCGCTGATACCTCGCAGTGCGTAGGATGCGCCCTGGATCCCTTGTGGCCTCTCACAAAACCGTTGCGGCGCGGTCCGCAGCGGCAGGATCGTGCTCGCCCACCCTGTCGCCGGATTGCGGCGACAGCGGTGGGGCACCTGGCACCCGGGATGGATACGATACCTGCATTACGGCAGGGGGTTGGTGAAGCCTTTCGGCCAGGCGAGGGAGGCTCCGGGAATCGCAATGGGTTGAACACCCGTGTCTTTGCAGGTCATGGAGGGCGGGAAGTGGTTGACGATGGTGTCGGGGATTTCGGCCTGGGAAGCGGGGATGGGCGGGACAGCGCCGTTGAGGCGGGCGGGATCGAAGCCGCCGGTGAGATCGCTGAGGCGGGTATTGGTATCCCGCGGGCCCTGCGGGAGATAGGGCTTCTCGTCGGGGAGGGAGCCGAGCGGGGGCAGGTCGAAGAGAACGTCGAGGAATTTGGCGAACGAAGCGTGGTCGCCAGGGCTGGAATCGATGCCGGCCGCGCGGGCATACGGCGAAATGAGAATAAGCGGGATGCGGGGGCCGTCGCCGCAGGGATTCCTGTCGGGGCACATTTCAAACTGGGGCGGAGGGACATGGTCGTAGAAGCCTTCTGAGTCGTCCCAGAGGATGATGATGGCGGAGCTGGACCAGTAGGGACTGCGGGCGATGGTGTTGACGACCTTCGCGGCCAGGGATTCGGAGAGCTGCGAGTCAGAGTAGCCGGGGTGATCGTCGTCGCCGAGGAAGCTCTGCGCATAGAGGCTGGCGGGCTTCCAGCCGAAGGGGTTTTTGCGGCCACCTTTGATAAAGACGACGCTCCTCGGGGGCAACTGGCGGTTCTGCATCACGGTGAAAAACTGGAGGAGGTCGTGGACGCCGTTCCACATCTTCGGGTTCTGTCGGATATAGCCGAAGTACTGGGGCGAGTCGTGGTGCGGGATAAAGCCGGGGTGGTAGTCGCCCTGGCCGGTGCCGAAACCTTCCTGGTACCAGGCCCAGGGGATGGCCTGATAGTCGAGGCGGGCCAGTTCCCCGATGTCCTTCTTCACGTCGTCGATGTCGACTTTGGCGTCTTTGCCCGCTTCGCGGCCCTTGAGCGTGAGCATGAGGGTGGCGTAGGTCTGGTCGAGTTGGTGCGGCTGGGTCGCCTGATCGGGGTAAGCGTAAGGGCCGAAGGCGGGATTGAAGTCGTTGACGACGGGATCGCCGGTGGCGAAGGGAGACTTCCACTGGTCCTGGGGGTGGCGCGCGGCTTCGGTTTCGCCGGTCTGGCCGGCAATCAGGTCGAGATTGCCGGGAGTGGAGGGCGCGTACATGCCCTGGAAGATGTGGTCGTACAGGGTGAAGTGGTGGGCGTACATCCAGAGAAAGGGGACGGTGCGACAGTCGTTGTAGCCCATGGTGAGGAGTCCGATCTGGCGGGCGAACTGCGGGCTGGCGAGGCCGACATCGACGCGTTCTTTTTCCTCGTAGCCGATGAAGTCGTCCATTTTGCCGTGGTCGGCCTTGGCGAGCAGGGCGGGGCGGGAGTGGTCGGCGTCGGAGGTGTCCGAGGCATTGAGGGGAAAGGGCGTGATCCAGGTTTTGCCGATGGAATCCCACTGGCGGAAGCCGTGGGCGCGGGCTTCGGGCGTAGCGAGATTGTCGACGCCCGGGAAATCGCCGAAGTAGGAGTCGAAGGAGCGGTTCTCCTGATAGATGACGAAGACATGGCGGATGTGGGCGCGGAGGTCGGCGATGAGCTGCGCCTGAGAGTCGGCGGGCGTGGGATGATGCGCCGACTGGGCGCGGGCGATGGCCGGGAGGGCGAGCGAGAACGCGAGCAGAAGCAGCGGAAGGCGCGGGCTGAGCCGAGAGCTGAGGCGAGTCAAGTCTTCTCCTTCGGGAACATGGAAAGTGTAGAAGACAGAGCGCGTTGGCGGGCGGGATCTGGAACGCGGGGTGAATGAAAATCCCGCAAACGCGGTGCAGGCGCGACAGAAGAAGAGTGTGGAAGCTAGATCATCGATCGGTGTGGGTTCCTGCTTTCCCAGATCTGCCTGGATCAGGCAGAGCCATTCGACTCCGCCGCTGTGCGGCTTCGCCGAGGCCGGGTCCCGAGGCGCCCGGCCGACGTCCGCTGGTGAGGTGGCGCACAGGAAAACCGGCTGAAAACGCGTACAATTCCTGCAAATTTCCAGTTTTGCGGGCAGAAGGGCGGAGAGCGATGCGGACGATACGGGGGGCCGGTATTGGCTTTTCGTGTGCGGTGGTGTGCGCGATGCTGGCGGCAGGATGCGGGAACAGCCCCTGGCACAGCTTGCCGGCGCCGCAGATCACGTCGGTTTCGGTGACCGTGAGCCCGGCGTCGATCAGCACGGCCCAGACGTCGCAGGCGACAGCGACGGTGGAGGGGATCGGCAGCTACTCGAGCGCGGTGACATGGTCGGTGAGCCCGTCGAGCGCAGGTACGGTGACAAGCGCGGGCGTGTTTACGCCGGCGACGACGGGAACGGCGACCATTACGGCGACTTCAACCGAGGACACGACGAAGTCGGGCAGCGCGACGGTGACGGTGACCGCGGTGCCGGCGACGATTACGAGCGTGACGGTGGGGCTCGCAGCCACGTCGATCACGACGGCGCAGACGGATCAGGCGACGGCGACGGTCCTGGGCACGGGGGCATTCAGCACCGGGGTGATCTGGTCGGTGAGCGGGTCGGCGGGGGGCACGATTTCGACGACGGGACTGTATACGCCCGCGACGACGGGGACGGCGACGATCACGGCGACTTCCACGGAGGACACGACGAAATATGGAACTGCGACGGTGACAGTGACTGCGGCGGGGCCCACGATTACGGTGACCCCGACGACGGCGACCATCGGGACGACGCAGCAGTTCACGGCGACGGTGAGCGGCCTTACCAGCCAGGCGGTAACGTGGTCGGTGAGCGGGCCGTCGGGATGGACGGGGAGCATTGGGTCCATCAGCACCACGGGGCTGTATATGACGCCCTATCCGGCGCCGGCGACCGTGACGGTCAAGGCCACGTCGGTGAGCAACACCAGCGTGAGCGGGAGTGCGACGGTGGCGCTGGTGGCGCCGGCGACGACGACGGGGCCGGCGCTGACGGTGGATGCAACGGATCCGCTGCACGCGATCAATCCGCTCATCTATGGAATGAACGGTTACACCATCACCAACAACGATGTGACACAGGGGAATATTCCGCTGGTGCGGTGGGGCGGCGACGCCACCTCGCGCTACAACTATCAGACGAACGTCACCAACTCGGCCAGCGACTGGTATTTCGAGAACGGGCAGGGCTCGGGGGGCATGCCGGGCGCCGGCAACTTCACGGGATTCGTAAGCGCGGTGCACAGCCTGGGCGCGGTGCCGCTGGGCACGGTGCCGGTGCTGGGCTGGGTGTCGAACAGCAGCACGACGGCGTGCAGCTTCCCCGTATCGACGTATCCGGGGCAGCAGAGCGTGGACCCGTACAGCGGCCTCTGCGGGAACGGCGTGTATCCGGATGGCACGAACGGCTGCACCAGTTCGGGCGGATGCAATATTCCGGGCGGCACCGCGGAGCAGGCGCTGACCAGCATTGCAGAGCCGCCGCCGGCGAATGCGGCGGCAACGATGCCGGCGGCGAGCGCGGCGACGACGACCTGGGCGCAGAACACGTGGGCGGGCGGATGGGTGAATTCGCTCGTGACGAACGCAAGCTATGGACCGGCCAGCGGCGGCACGGGCGTGAACATCTGGGATTTGGACAACGAGCCGGCATGGTGGGACGCGGTGCACCGCGATGTGCATCCGCTGCCCTCGACGTACGACGAGGTGACATACGGCGGAATCAGCACGGCGCTGGCGATCAAGACCATCGACCCGAGCGCGGAGGTGAGCGGGCCGGTGATCGACTACTGGTGGAACTATTTCTACTCCAAGCAGGACATCGAGAACGGTTGGGGGCACGGGCCCTGCTATCAGCCCTGGGACGATCCAACGGATCGCGAGGCGCACGGCGGGGTGCCGATGATCGAGTACTACCTGCAGCAGTTCGCGGCGGCGCAGACAACCTACGGCATGCGGCTGCTGGATTACGTGGATATTCATGGCTACGATGCGGCGACGTACAACGGAGCGTCGGTGGGGTTTGCGACGGCGGGCGACACGGGCGAGCAGGAAGCGCGGATCAATTCGACGCGCGCGCTGTGGGACCCAACCTATACGGATCCGAATCTGCCGCAGCCGAACTATCCTGGGGCGACTGGTTCCACGACCAGCTGCAACGTGCCGCTGCAGGCGCCGCAGCTGGTGCCGATGCTGCGGAAGTGGGTGGCGAACGATTATCCGGGAACGAAGACGGCGATTGACGAATATAACTGGGGCGGTCTGGAGAGCATCAATGGCGCGCTGACGCAGGCGGACGTGCTGGGGATCTTTGGGCAGTACGGGCTGGATTTGGGAGCGCTGTGGGGCGCGCCGACCACGTCGCAGGTTCCGGGGCTGATGGCGTTTGAGATTTACCGGAACTACGACGGGCATGATTCGACATTCGGCGATACGGCGCTGGCATCGTGCTCGGGGACGGCGGCGTCTTCGTGCGATGCGACGGGAACGAATGCAACGGCGCAGAATCAGCTGGCGGTGTATGGGGCGCTGCGAACGTCGGACAGCGCGGTGACGGTGGTGGTGATCAACAAGAGCTATGGCGCGCTCACGAGCACGCTGTCGCTGGTGGGGGTCACGACGACGACGGGATCGGCGGCGGTGTATCAATACAGCGCGGCAAATCTAAATGCGATTATGGCGGAGACGAGCCAGACGGTGACGGCGCCGAGCGGCGGCGGGACGACGAGCACGATCAGCTATACGTTTCCGGGGCAGTCGGTGACGCTGTTTGTGGTGCCGCAATAGAGAGGAGACCGGAGACAGTAGACCATAGGCCGGAAAGTCGAGGTGAGCGAGAGGTTCAATTGGAGGAGGCCATGGGAAGATCGTATCGGGATTTGCGGGTCTGGCGTGAAGCCGTGGCGCTTTTCGTGGTCATTTACGATTTGACGCGGGGCTTCCCGAAGGACGAGTTGTACGGTCTCACGTCTCAACTCCGGCGCGCGGCTGTTTCGGTCGCGAGCAATCTCGCCGAAGGTTACGGGCGAGCGTCGAGACCTGATTTCCGGCGCTTCGCCGCTATAGCTCGGGGATCGCTGCTCGAAATCCAGACCCAGTTAACAATCGCCCTTCGGCTTGGATTTGCCGACGAGAGTCGTGTGCAGCCGGCGCTCGCAAAGACGGAGGATGCTGGGAAGATGCTGTGGTCGCTGATGACGAAGTTGGACTCCGAACGCCGGATCGATGCCGTCTCCAAAGCCTGACCACGGTCTACGGTCTACGGGTTCCTGTCTCCTGTCTTCGGATTGACGTTGGCTCGGATTCCTGATCTGCTGCTCCCATGCATCTTCTGCGGCTGATTGCCGGCATCGCTTGCCTCGTCTCCGTTCTGCTGGACGCGTTTGAGACGGTGATTCTGCCGCGCCGCGCGACAGGGCATTTCCGGCTGACGCGGCTGTTCTACGGGCTGACATGGCGGCCGTGGCGATGGGCTGCGATGCGCGTGAGGCATGCGCGCAAGCGCGAGACGATGCTCAGCTTTTATGGGCCGCTGTCGCTGGTCTTTCTGATTGCGACGTGGGCGGCGGGGCTGATCGTTGGATTCGGGCTGATCTACTTTGCGTTCCCGGCGCCCTTCGTCGATCCGCGCGGGATGGCGCATCCGCTGCTGACGGACCTGTACGCGAGCGGGACGACACTGTTTACGCTGGGGCTGGGCGACGTAGTGCCGCGCCAGCTGGTGATTCGCGGGTTGATGGTGCTGGAGTCGGGCGTCGGACTGGGATTTGTGGCGCTGGTGATTGGGTATTTTCCCGTTCTGTACGGCGCGTTTTCACGGCGCGAAGTGAGCATCGCGCTGCTGGACGCGCGCGCCGGCTCGCCGCCAACGGCCTTCGAGCTGATCAAGCGGCACTCCTTCGAGGGTGGCAGCGTGGCGCTGACGAAACTGCTGGAGGAATGGGAGCGATGGTCGGCGGAGCTGCTGGAGAGCCACATTTCGTATCCGCTGCTGTGCCTTTTTCGGTCGCAGCATACCAGCCAGAGCTGGCTGGGCGCGCTGACGGCGATTCTGGACACGTGCGCGCTGCTGATCGCGGGCGTGCAGGAGCAGAGCGCACGCCAGGCGCAGCTGACCTTTGCGATGGCGCGGCACGCGCTGGTGGACATCGCGCAAATCCTGTCGGCGAAGCCGGCGACCGACCAGCCGGATCGGCTGCCGGCGGAGCGCTTCAGCAAAATCTACGACGAGCTGTGCCGGATGGGCGTGCGCGTATGCCGGGACGAGCGATCGCTGGAGCGGCTGAAGGAGCTGCGGGGGCTGTACGAAGGCTACGCGCAGACGCTGAGCCGCTACGTGGCGATGCCGCTGCCGCCGTTTTTCCTGGATCATCCGAAGAAAGACAACTGGCTGACGGTGGCGAAAGTCCGCGCTGACGCAGAAGCGAGCACGGCGCCGGCCCGCGAATTCGACGAACATATTTTTTAGCGAGTGATCAGGAGTCAGTGATCAGGAGTCAGGGCGTGCGCAAGCAGGCCCAATTCGGCGGCGAGCTGCTCCAGATACGCGCGCGTGGCGGGCTGCACGGGCACCATGGGCAGGCGGTAATGCTCGCCAATGCGGCCCATCATGGCGAGGACGGACTTCACGGGGCCGGGGCTGCTCTCTTTGAAGAGGCCCTGCATGAGGCGGAAGTACTTCTTCTGGATCTGTTGTGCGGCGCGCCGGTCGCCGTGCAGGGCGAAACGGATCATCTGCGCGGTTTCGGCGGGGATCAAATTCGAGACCACCGAGACGAGGCCAGCGCCGCCGACGCCGAGCGTGGCCAGGGCCAGCAGATCGTCGCCGGAGTAGACGCGGAAGCCGGCCGGAGCCTGCGCGATGAGGTCGGCGATCTGGACGATGTTGCCGCTGGATTCCTTGATGCCTTCGATGTTGGGCGCGGCATCGATGAGGCGGAGCACGGTGGCGGGCTCCAGATTGACGCCCGAGCGCGAGGGAATATTGTAGAGCACGACGGGCAGGGGGACGGCGCGCGCGATGGCGCGGAAGTGCTGGAACTGGCCTTCCTGGGTGGGCTTGTTGTACCAGGGATTGGCGGTGAGAATGGCGGTGACGCCGGGCACCTGGGCGGCGGCCTCGGCTTTGGAGACGGCGATGCGGGTGGAGTTGTGGGAGCAGCCGGCCCAGACCGGCACGCGCCCTGCGGCGGCTTCCGCGACGATGCGGATGACGCGCAGCCACTCGGCGTCGTCGAGGGTGGGCGTTTCGCCGGTGGTTCCGCAGGCAACGAGCCAGTCGATGCCGCTCTCGACCTGCCAGCGGACCAGCGAGACGAGCGCCGGCTCGTCGATGCTTCCATCGGCGTGGAAGGGCGTGACCAGCGCGGTGCCGCAGCCCTGAAGCTCCATATGCCCCTGAGTCTACACCGGGCGCGGACGAGGCGGAGCAACGAAAAACCGCGCGCCAGGGCCGTGTTTAGAATGAGGCATGATCTCGGTTCTGATCCTGACGAAGAACGAAGAGCAGGACCTGCCCGGGTGCCTGGAGAGCGTCGCGTGGAGCGACGATATTCATGTGTTCGACTCGTTCAGCAGCGATGGGACGGTGGAGATCGCGGAGGCGCGTGGCGCTCACGTCAAACAGCGCGTCTTCGACGGCTACGCGGCGCAACTCAACGTCGCGCTGCAGACCTTGCCGTTTCGTTACGACTGGCAGCTGATTGTGGATGCGGACGAGCGCGTGACTCCGGCGCTGGCCGCGGAAATGCGCGGCGCCGTGGCCGATGCTCCAGCGAACGTCGGCGCCTGGCGCATCCCGATCGATTATTTTCTCGGCGATGCGCCCCTGCGCCACTCGCAGATGACCCCCGTTTACATCCGGCTGGTGCGGCGGGGCAAAGTGCGGTGGGAGCGCGAGATCAACCCGGTGCCGAAAGTAGACGGCGAGACGCTTGACCTGAAGAGTCCGATCAACCACTTCCCTTTTTCAAAGGGTGTGGCGCACTGGGTCCAGCGCCACAATTCGTACTCGACGATGGAAGCCGAAGTGATTGTCTCGGGCGAGCCCCTGCGCGCGGCTTCCCTGAGGAGTGCTTTCTTCGGCAAGACCTATCACGAGCGCCGCGCCGCCCAGAAAGCGCTCTTCTATCGGATGCCGGCGCGGCCACTGATCAAATGGCTTTATATGATGTTTGTGCAGGGAGCGATTCTGGACGGAAAAGCCGGGCTCCAGTATGTGAACCTGCAGACGATCTATGAATACCTGATCGTTCTGAAGACCCGCGAGATCCAGCGCAGGCAAGCAGCTCGCGAGCGGGATGGAGAGCCATGAACGGGATCGCCAGGCACAGCGCAGCCGACCCTTCCCTGCTTCCCTCGTTCTCGCTGCGCAATCGATGCGCGCGAGCGGCGTGGGCGGTAGCGTACGCGCTCCTTTACCGGCTCTCTCCCCGGCCTTTCAATGCATGGCGCCAGTTTGTGCTGCGGCTGTTTGGAGCAAAACTCGGATATCGCTGCCACTTCCACCGGACGGCGCGCATCTGGGCTCCCTGGAATCTGCACTGCGGCGACCGAGTGGCGATTGCCGACGACGTGGAGATCTACAATCCGTCGCCGCTGCGGATGGGCGCGCACTGCATCGTTTCCCAGGGGGCGTATCTCTGCGGCGCAACGCACGAGTACGACCGGCCGGATTTTCCGCTCGTGCATTTTCCCATGACTCTGGGACCCTATTCGTGGATTTGCGCGCGGGCGATGGTCGGCCCGGGGGTGAATGTGGGGGCGGGAGCAATTCTGGGGCTCGGATCGGTGGCCACGCGGGACCTGGAACCGTTTGGGATTTACGCGGGCATCCCGGCGCGCAAAGTGAAGATGCGGCTGCGGAGCGCGGTGCCGCTGACGGACGCGGAACTGGGGCTGTAAGGCTACTGCAGCTCCTGGAAGATCTCCTGGAAATCCCAGCAGCCGGACTTTCCGGCGATCCATTCGGCGGCGCGGACGGCGCCTTCGGCGAATCCGCGGCGGGAATGTGCGTCGTGCGCGAGCGTGATGCAGTCGTTGGCGGAGCGCGCTTCGATGAGATGCGTTCCGGGCACTTCGCCTTCGCGCTTTGAGGTGATCTCGACGTTGAGGCCTGGGCTGGCGGCTTCCAGAATCCGCTGGAGGGAGAGCGCGGTGCCGGAGGGCGCGTCTTTCTTGGTGGCGTGATGCGTTTCCGTGATGTGGAACCGATAGCCGGGCGCGGCAAGGGCCAGCTCGCGCGCTACGCGAAAAAGAGCCTGGACGCCGACGGAGAAATTCGAGCTGTACAGGAGCGCGCCGCCCCTGCGCAGGGCGAGATCGCGCATGTCGGCGAGATGGGCGTACCAGCCGGTGGTGCCGACGACGACGCGGGCGCCGTTGGCGAGGCAGGCGCGCATGTTCTGGACGGCGGCCTCGGGCGTGGTGAAGTCGATGACGGCGTCGAATCCGGCAAGGAAGGGAGCGGTGAGCGCGGCGGCCCTCGGGTTCTCTTCTTCGCCGACAACGCGGACGCTGTGGCCGCGCTCGCGAGCGACCTGAGCGACCTGGCTGCCGGTTTTTCCGCGACCGAGAATGAGGAGAAGCATAAATCAGGAGACAGTCATCCGTAATCAGTAAATGCGGCTAGGCTTTAGGGGCCCGGGCTTCGACATCGAAAATTTCGGGGTCGGGATCGCTGAAGAATTCGGCGTGCAGGGAGCGGACCGCTTCCTCGGCATCGTCCTCTTCGATCATGAAGCTCATATTAATTTCGGATGCGCCCTGGGAAATCATGCGCAGGTTGATGTGGCGCACGCTCTGAAAGACACGCGCGGCGATGCCGTTGTGGCCGCGAATGTTTTCGCCCACCATGCAAACCAGCGCCTTGCGCCCTTCATATTTGACGTCGGCAAGCTTGCTGAGGTCCGCGGCGATGGCGGGGAGCTTCTCGTTGGAGTCGACCGAGAGCGAGACGCTGACCTCGGAGGTCGAGACCATGTCGACCGGGCACTTGTGCTTGTCGAAGACCTCGAAGATGGCGCGCAGATAACCGTGCGAGAGGAGCATGCGGCTGGCGACGATATCCATGATGGTGAGGCGCTTTTTCACCGCGATGGACTTGAACGGGCTGCGGCAGTGCGCGGCGAGCGCGGTGATGCGCGTGCCGCCGTTCTCGGGATTGCGGGAGTTCAGGACGAAGACGGGGATGTTCTTTTTGACGGCGGGCAGGATGGTGGCAGGGTGCAGTACCTTGGCGCCGAAGTAGGCGAGCTCCGCGGCTTCCTCGAAGCTGATGGTTTTGACGCGGAGGGCATCGGGGCAGACGCGGGGATCGGCGGTCATGATGCCGTTGACGTCGGTCCAGATTTCGATGGCGCCGGCGTCGATGCCGCCGCCGATGAGCGCGGCTGTGAAGTCGGAGCCGCCTCGGCCGAGAGTGGTGGTGACGCCCTGCTCCGTTGAGCCGATGAAGCCGCCCAGAACGGGGACACGGCCATCGGTCAGATGCGGTGCGACGTGCTGCTTGAGGCGCTGCTCGATGAGTGTGTCATGCGGGACGGCCTTGCCGTACTGCGCGTCGGTGACGATGCATTGGCGCGCGTCGACATGGACGGCTTTGAGACCGAAGCGCACGAAGGCTTCGGCGATCATGCGGCTGGAGACGCGCTCGCCCCAGGAGACGATCATGTCGGCAATGCGCGGCGTGAGCTCGCCGACAGCGGCGAGGCCGCGCAGGATTTCGTCGAGCGAGTCGAATTCGGCTTCGATCCAGGCGTGCGCGGCAACTTCTTCGGGATCGGGATGCGGCGCCGGCTTCTCCGCGGTTCGCCGGGCAGTGACGAGCTGTGCTGCCGTGTCCTTGTGGCGGATGCGAAGGCGTTCGGTGATGGCGAGGGCGCTCGAGCGATCGCCGCGAGCGGCGCTGTTGGCGGCGGAGATCAGCAGATCCGTCACCTTCGCCATGGCGCTGACCACGACAATGGGTTGCAGGCCTTTGGCGACGCGGCCGGCGACGATCCCGGCAGTCCGCTGGATCGCCGTCGCATCCTCGACGGAGGTCCCGCCGAATTTCATCACGAGGAGCCGGTTCATGCGGGCACGGCCACCGGGTCGAGTTTGCCGAGGGAGACGAGCAGCTCGGCGTTGAGCAGCGCCGCACCGGCCGCGCCGCGGATGGTGTTGTGGGAGAGCACGGTGAATTTCCAGTCGAGCAGGCCGCAGGGGCGCAGGCGGCCGACGGTGGCGGCCATGCCAGCGCCGCGCATGCGATCGAGACGCGGCTGCGGGCGATCCTGCTCAGGGGCAAACTCGACGGGCTGCGCGGGCGCGGTGGGCAGGTCGCGGCCGGCAAGCGGAGTAAATTCCGCCCAGGCGGCGAGGAGATCTTCGCGGGTGGCTTTGCGCGTCAGCTGGATGCTGACGCTCTCCGTGTGGCCGTCTTCAACGGCGACGCGGTTGCAGTGGGCGCTCATCCTGGCGGGCAGCGGCTCGATGAGGCGGCCGTTGAGGCGGCCGAGGAGCTTCAGCGTCTCCTCCTGCATTTTTTCTTCCTCGTTTTTGATGAAGGGGACGACGTTACCGAGGATGTCCATGGAAGGCACGCCGGGATAACCCGCTCCGCTGATGGCCTGCATGGTGCTGACGAAGATGGCCTCGATGCCGAAGCGCTCGACGATGGGTTTGAGTGCAAGGACCAGGCCGATGGCCGAGCAGTTCGGATTGGTAACGATGTAACCGCCGGATTGTTTGCGCCAGCTTTGGTTTTCGACGAGGGGCAGATGCTCAGCGTTGACCTCAGGGATCACAAGCGGGACATCAGGCTGCATGCGGAAGGCGCTGGAGTTGGAGATGACGGCGCAGCCGGCGGCGGCGAATTTCGGCTCCAGGTCGCGGGCGATGTCGGCGTCGAGCGCGGCGAAGATGATTTTGGGCGCGCCTTCCGGCGTCGCCGGGGAAACAGGCATGGCGGCAACGCGCGCGGACAGCGGCGTGTCGAGCTTCCAGCGAACCGCCTCTCCGTAGGTGCGGCCGCTGGAACGGTCGCTGGCGGCGAGCCACGCGACCTCGAACCAGGGATGGTTCTCGAGAAGCTGAATGAAGCGCTGGCCGACCATGCCGGTCGCACCGAGAATGCCAATCTGCTGCCGCATGTTCCCTGCCCTTTTTCGGCGGTTCCAATGGATTGGAACCGCAATAGATACACCGCAGGCCGGGCGCCGAGGCGCGACGAACCTGGGTTGTGCCGTTTGACGATAGTGTAAATGGTGGAAGCACGGCGCGTCGGGCCAAAGTGCCCAATTATCCGCGCCTCAAGGCGCAATTGCTATCGGCCGCGAAGTTCCCCGGCTTAAAAGCCGGGGCTTCTGCCGCCGTCCCGCTTTGCGAAACCGCTTCGCACGGTGATCCAGGTCAGATGAGGCTTCATTTCGCCGCCCCTGCACTCCCGTAGGTGAAGTCCTGCGTCACGGTCTGCCTGGGTACCACGGTCACGGTGACGGTCTTCTCGCCCATGGTTTCCTGGTCGGCGGCCAGCGTGTAGGTTCCCGGAGGCACGCCGCGGATGACGTAGTGTCCCGTCGCGTCGGAGACTGCGTAGAAGGGGTTTGCGACCACGTTGATGAAGCCCTGCATCCAGGGATGCATGTCGCAGCGGACAGGGATCATGAGCTCGGGTTTGGGGAAGGCCTTCTGATCGGAACCTGGACCGGGAGCCTGGGAGAAATTCACCGTGGGATTGCCAGCCACCTTCGGCGCGATATCGATGTTGTGCGCGGTTTGATCGCTGTTGACGAACTCGACGGGCTGGCCGGCCATGACGCCGATGACGTGCGGGACATAGCGGCAGCCTTTTTGATCGAGGACGACGGGCTGCGAAGGCGGCGCCCAGGTCTTGCCTTCAAGGCCGGTTTTGACGTAGAGGAAGACGTTGGCGAGACCGCCGTGGTTGACCACGACGCCTTCCGTGTAATTCGGCGGTGCGGCGGCGCAGGCCGGGTCCTGCGCCATATCGATGCGGATGGGCGCAGGCGGGGTGCCGGCGTAGTGGATGGTGCCCTGGATGGTGCCGGCGGTGCTCCAGTCGATGGTGGCGAGCTTCGTGACGGGAGCGGCGGTTTTGCTTTTGCAGCCCGAGGCGAGCAGCAGCATGCAAAGCGCCGCTGCGGCAGCCATTGACCCAACTTTCATTCCTGGCCTCATCTTTGTGCCTCCGCTGGTGAGATCGATCGCAACTTCGGTTTGAAACAGAATCCCTCAGGGACTCAAGCCTGAATCTTACTCGCGCCGTATCGGCACGAGATCGTGCCCTGATACAGGACAGGACTGAAGCCCGTCCTACTGCGTTTGCAGAGCCTGCACGACAGCGTCGGCGAAGGCGCTGGTTCCGGCGGTGCCGCCGACGTCGCGGGTGAGCGATTTCTTCGCGGCATAGGTTTTCTCGAGCGCTGTCTGCACGCGGTCCGCCGCACCGGCTTCGTCCAGGTGGCGCAGCATCAGGATGGCGGATTGCAGCAGCGCAGTGGGATTGGCAATGTCTTTGCCCGCGATATCGGGCGCCGATCC
Organism: Acidobacteriaceae bacterium; assembly: GCA_030041515.1. GTDB lineage: Bacteria > Acidobacteriota > Terriglobia > Terriglobales > Acidobacteriaceae > Palsa-343. The sequence goes on from JASHNS010000039.1 coordinate 19,726, forward strand.
GTGCACGGCTTCGAAGATGGCCGCGTGATCGCCGATGTTGGCGCCGGGAACGAGGCCCAGCCCTCCGACGAAGGCTGCACAGAGATCGCTGACGATGTCGCCGTAGAGGTTTTCGAGCAGCAGCATGTCGTACTGGTAGGGATTCATGACGAGCTGCATGCAGGTGTTGTCGATGATGTGCTCGGCGTAGGTGACTTCCGGATAATGCTTCGCCACGTCGCGGGCGCAGCGCAGGAAGAGGCCATCGGACATCTTCATGATGTTGGCTTTGTGGATGGCGTGGATTTTTTTGCGGCTGTGCTTCTGCGCATAGGCGAAGGCCCACTTCGCGATGCGCGTGGAAGCCTTCTCGGTAATGACCTTGAGCGATTCGATGACGCCGGGGACGACTTCATGCTCGAGGCCGACGTAGAGGCCCTCAGTATTTTCGCGAACGATGATGAGGTCGACACCGGGATAACGCGTTTCGAGGCCGGGAAGGTTTTTGATGGGCCGGAAATTCGAGTACAGCTCGAACTTTTTGCGCAGGGTGACGTTGATGGAGGCGAATCCGCCGCCGACGGGGGTGGTGACGGGGCCTTTCAGCGCCACGCGGTTGCGCTCGATGGAGTGGACCAGCTCTTTGGGGATGTATTCCTTGTGCTTCTCATAGGCGCCGGCGCCGGCGGCGAAGCGCTCCCAGGTGAAGTGGACGCCGGTGGCTTCCAGAATGCGGACGACCGCGTCGGTGACCTCAGGACCGATGCCGTCGCCGGGGATGAGCGTGATGGTGTGTGTCTTCGGCAAATTTCTCCTTGGGGAAGCCTGATGGCGACGCTTGCTGCCGCGGGGGATCAGGCCCTGGTTTTCTTCGTTGGCTTGCCGGAGTGCTGCATGAGCAACTGCTCCAGTTCTTCTTTGAATTCGCGGACGTCCTTGAAGTCGCGGTAGACGCTGGCGAAGCGGATGTAAGCGACGGTGTCGAGGACGCGCAGCTTGTCCATGAGCAGCTCGCCGATTTCGGTGGTGGTGCGCTCGCGCTCGCCGGACTCGGTGACAAAGGATTCGGCTTCGGTGACGAGCTGCTCCAGTTTGGCTGCGGAGATGGGCCGCTTTTCGCAGGCGTGGAGCAGGCCGCTGAGGACTTTCTGGCGCTCGAACTTCTCGCGGCGGCCGTCTTTTTTGACGACCATGTACGGGATCTCGTCGATGCGTTCGTAGGTGGTAAAGCGGCGGTTGCAGCGCTCGCATTCCCGGCGCCTGCGGATGGAATCGGCTTCCCGGCTTTCCCGCGAATCAATCACGCGGTCCTGGGCGAAACCGCAGTAAGGACATTTCATCTGGCTAATGTTGATTTTAGCAGCGGGGCAAGGAACGTAGATCGTGGTCCGCAGACATCCGTAGACAATAGTCCGTAGTCAAAGCCCACCCTGTCGCCAACGGCGGACGACAAGGGCGATGTACCCGGCGCCCAAGAGAGCTGCTGCCTCCCACATCTGCCAACACCGGGGGGATAGGGGGCGCCCCGCACCCGGGCGTTTGTCACAGCGGAGGGAACGGACTATCGTGGGAGCCGGTGCATCCTATACGAGCATGAGCAAGGGCAAACCCTCTCCCGATCTGGTGAAAGGCGCGCTGGCCGGCATGGTGGGCGGCCTGGCCGGAGCCGGCGCCAAGATGGCCGCCGAGCACTTCTTTCCGCCGCGGCCGGATGGGCGCACGCCTCCCCCGGTGGCGCTGACGGAGAAGGTGGCGGGGCGCAACCTGGAAGGCAAAGAGCGCGAGGTGGCGCAGCAAACGATTCACTTTGTCTTTGGGGCGCTGGCGGGCGCGGCGTATGGGGCGATGGTGGAGTTTGAGCCATCGCTCGCGGCATGGCGCGGCGCCGCCTTCGGCGTCACGCTGAACCGCATCACGCATGAGTGGCTGTTGCCGAAGATGGATTTGAGCGAGGAGCCGGATCGGCAGCCGACGCAGGAACGCATCAGCGAGTGGGTGACGCACGCGGTGTATGGCGTGATCACGGATACTGCGCGTCGCGTGGTGCGGAAACGGATGTGAAGCTGCAGAGACCGTAGTCCGCAGACCTCACGCCTGGCGGGCGGGGTGCTCGGGAGTGTGGTGGTGCACGAGATCTTCGCCGGCGTGCTCACTTTCCTCCGCCACGCGGATCAGCGAGACGCGATCCAACCGCGCCCACGCGAGACCCACCGGCACAATGCCGACAAAGGTGACCAGAAGCAGGGCGGCGGCGCAGCCCAGGGAGGCTTCCGGCGAGGCGCCGAAGAAGTTCCCGATGGCCCATGCCACGCTGCCGATTTGCGTGAACCAGCCAAGGATCGGCAACTGCAGCGCGCTGGCGCCGCCGCTGAACAGCATGAGCAGCACGGCGCGAGCGGGCGTGATGGCGGCCAGCGGCGGACTAGCCACGAACGCGCGCAGCGTGAACAGATAGGCCAGCGCGATGAGAACCCACATGACCAGAGAGCAGGCCGCAACGATTGCGAAATCGGAAAAGGTGCGGATAGTGTCCAGGCCGGAGTGAAACGTCTGGATCTTCTGTTCGACCGCGTGTCCGGCTTTGGGAGAGATGACTGTAAAGAGCCTTCCGAACAGCGCAGCTACGCGATCGCCCGCCAGACGAACCGCAAGCAGGAAGAGCCCGCCGGCGACGGTGAGGCCCAAACCGACGAAACCCGCCTTGCGAACGACCTCAGGATGCGGCAGCGCGCCCGCCGGCGAAAACACGATGACCGAAAACGCGATGAGGCCCATGGCGCCGAAATCGAAGAGCCGCTCCACGATATACACGGCGATCTGTGAGGTGAGCGGCTGGCCGGTTTTTTTTGCGACGAGATAGGGGCGGGACAAATCGGCGGCGCGGCCGATGAGCGCCACGGCGGTAAAGCCCATCACCTGCGTGCCGACCAGCGAGAAGGGCGGCAGCTTCTCACTGTGGCGCATGAGCCGCGCCCAGCGATAGCCGCGAAGAACGTAGCCCACGTAGATGCAGGCGAGGCCGAGCAGGATCAGTCGCCAGTCGGCGAGGCGCAACTGCCGGCCCACGACGGCCCAGTCAAAGTGGATGTGGTGAAAGACGTACCAGAAAAGGGCGGCGAGAAGAATCAGGGCCGCGAGCCACAGAATCCGGCGGGTGCGTGGGCTCATCGAGGCTCAGCGAACCGGCTCGGAGGTTGGTGCGAGGCCGGCCACCTGGCGCTCGCGGCGGCGCAGCTCGTAGCGGCGGTTGTACTCATGGATGACGCGCTCGACGTAAGCGCGCGTTTCGGGGTAGGGAGGGATACCGTGCCAGCGATCCACGGCGGCGGGGCCGGCATTGTAGGCGGCCAGCGCCAGCGGAAGGCTGTCGTGGTAGCGGATCAGCATCTGATTCAGATACGCCGTGCCGCCATCGATGTTCTGCCCTGGCGCGAAGGAGTTGGAAACGCCCATCTCGGCGGCGGTCGAGGGCATCAGCTGCATCAGGCCCCTGGCTCCGGCGCGGCTGACGGCGCGCGCATGGCCATCGCTTTCTTCGCGGACGACGCTGGCCAGCAGATCGGTGTCGATATCGTACGCAGCGCTCGCCTGCGCGAGCATGGGGCGCAGTTCCTGCGCAGAGAGCTTTTCCGGGATGGACTGGACCGGCGCAGCCGCCGCCGCTGCTCGTGCGGGAGCCGGCAGGTTGACGGTCTCGACGGAGGCGATCTGCGACGCGTCCACATCCATGTAGTTCGTGCCGGCAGCGTCCAGATAGAGGCGGACTTTGCCGCCGTCGGTGGCGCGATGGTCGCAGACGAGATCGAACCCATTTTTCAGGGTAACGCGCTCGGCGGCATGAGCGGCGGGGGCGAGGCAGGCAAAGAGGCACGCGCCCAGGCAGACAGGGGCCAGCGCTGCAGAGCCAAATTTGGACCAGGGCCGCGACATTCCCAATTACTCTACCATTCCAGAGACGCGCGACCGGACCAGAACGCTCTCCAGCACCTGGGCGACGCCGTCCTGGTCGTTACTGGCGGCGATCAACCAGCCGCGACGGCGTGCCTCGAGCACCAGATCGGCGGCGCCATTGGCCATGACAACGGGCTGGCCCGCGCACTCGAGCATCTCCAGATCGTTCCAGTTATCCCCGATGGCGAGAATCTCGTCCGACGAGACGCCGCGCTGACGCGCCAGGCGCCGCAGGGCTACGCCCTTGGAGCATCCGGGGGGCAGAATGTCGAGGATCGTGAGGTCGCGGGCCTCATACTCCGTGCGATGCATTTCGATGTGTGGCGCCAGATCGCTGGCGGCGAGCCACGCTTCGGCACCGCGCATCGCCAGGATCGTGCCGCAGACCATCCCCTGGACAGGGGCCTCGCCGGAATCGAAGGCGCGCTCCAGGGGGCGGACTTCCAGAATGGACGCGCGGTTGGCTTGCACCCAGGCGTCCATGCGCGGGTGCAGGCGATCGAGGGATTCGAGAACCATTTCACCGGGACCTTCGCGATCGAAGGTGAAGACGGTGGCGCCGAGCGGCCGCAGCGCGGGGCAGAGGGCGCGCGCGGTTTCGACAGGCAGCGTAAAGCGATCGATGGGCGCGCCGTCCATCGTTCGCGTTACCGCGCCGTTGGAGGTGATCATCACCGTGTCCCGCTTCAGCTCGACCGGGTCGATGAGCGGCGCGGCATAGGCCTGGCGTCGGCCGGTGGCGATCACGATTTCGAGGCCGGCGGCTTCGGCCTCGCGCAGAGCGCGGATGTTGCGGGTGCTGATGCGGGTGCCGGCCGAGGGAAGGAGGGTGCCGTCGATGTCGACGACGATCATCTTGATGGGAGGAGGCATCTGCTTCCAGTTTATCCGCGCCGGTCGCGGAAGAAGGCGCGCAGGAGTTCGGAGGATTCGCCGGCGAGGGCGCCGGTGGTGACGGCCATCTGGTGGTTGAGCCGGGGATGGTTGAGGACTTGGAGGACGGAGCCGGCTGCTCCTGCCTTGGGATCGGCCGCCGCATAGACGAGGCGGCCGAGACGCGCGTGGATCATGGCTCCAGCGCACATGGCGCAGGGCTCCAGCGTCACGTAGAGCTCGCAATCGGTGAGACGGTAGTTGCCAAGAACCTGCGCGGCTGCGCGGAGAGCGACCATTTCGGCATGCGCCGTCGGATCGCAGTCGCGGAGGACGCGATTTTGGCCGCGCGTTACGATTTCTCCGGCGAGGACAGCAATTGCGCCGATGGGGACTTCGCCGGCTTCGGCGGCGGCGCGCGCCTCGGCGAGAGCTTCGCGCATGAGACTTTCGTCGCTGTGCGCCATGCGTTGAGTTACGGCTGCGCGGGGTCTTCGACCCACTTGCGGAAGACGCCGATGATTTGCTCGAGCCGGCGGGGATCGCCCTTGCCCTCGAAGCGGCCCTCGGCCAGGGTGCAGTCGATCCACTCGCCGCCGCTGGAGTCGAAATTCATGCGGTTGGGGGCGGCATCGTGCGCGGAGGTGCCTTCGAGGCTGATAATCAGGCGCCATCCCTGGCGGCGCAGGCTCTCCAGGTGAATGCCTTCGTTGTGCTCCCACGCGCCGTCGCACTGGCGCTGGTACCAGTCTTCGAGCCATTCAAGGTGATTTGGCATCAGGACTCCGCCTCCGGCTGCTGCTGGGTCATGCAGTGAATGGCGCCCAGCCCCCAGATCAGGTCTCCGCAGTAAATGCCCACCACTTCGCGCGAGGGAAAAGCGTCGGCGAGAATGTTGAGCGCCTTGCGATCGACGGAGTGATTTAAGGTTGGCACGAGAACGCGCCCATTGGCAATGTAAAAGTTGGCATAACTGGCCGGCAGCCGTTGTTTATCGAAGACTACCGGCTCCGGCATGGGCAGTTCAATCACCCGAAAGGGTTTGCCGTCGGGATTGCGCGCCGACCTGAGGCGGTCAAGGTTTTCCTGGAGGGGCAGGTAGTTTTCGTCGCCACGATTGCGCTCCACAGCAGCGACGATGGTGTTGGGGGCGACAAAGCGAGCGATATCGTCGACGTGGCCGTGCGTGTCGTCGCCGGCGATGCCGCGGTTGAGCCAGAGGACCTGCTCGACACCAAGGTAGTCGCGGAAGACGCGCTCCATCTGCGCGCGGCTGATGCCGGGATTGCGCGCCTGCACTTTGCTCAGCAGGCACTCCTCGGTGGTAACGAGGGTGCCCTGGCCGTCGACGTCGATGGAACCGCCCTCCAGCACCACGCGATGCTGACCGCCGGGCGTCTCAACGCATGGCGTGCACTGCGGGAGGCGCAGCAGGTCGGCGACGCGGCCGGGAAGCTGATCGTCGTGGTGCCAATCAGGATACTTGGCCCAGGCGTTGAACTTCCAGTTCGTGATCGCGAGAGCGGGTTTGCTGTGCCCGAGAGCGTCCTTCTTCACGAAGATAGGGCCGGAGTCGCGCGTCCATACGCGATCGGTCTTCCAGACGTGGAAATGAACGCGGGAAAGGTTGGCGCCCACGCGCCGCAAGACGCCCTGAGCGCGCTTGCCAGCGGCCGCCGTGTTCACCAGGATATGCACATCCTCCGCGCGCGCCAGATGGCGCACAATCTCGGCGTAGACCCATGGAATGGGCAGCAGTTTGCCGGGCCAGTCCGTAGGATTGTGCGGCCAGGCGAGCCAGGTGGCGGCGTGCGGCTCCCACTCGGCGGGCATGCGGAAGCCGAGATCGCGCGGTGTGCCTGTGAACTGGGTAGCGTGCGTCTCCTTCATTGCGCCTCGTCGTCGAGAAAGCGATTCACGATGGGCGCGTAGGCGTCGATGCGGCGGTCGCGCAGGAAGGGCCAGTTGCGGCGCGTGTCTTCCATCTGTTCCAGATCGATTTCTCCGATGAGGATTTCCTCGCGGTCGTGCGAGGCATTGGCGAGGACGCGGCCAAAAGGATCGGCGAGGAACGATCCACCCCAGAACTCGAGCCCCGGGCCCTGCGCGCGGTTACCGCGGATGTCGCCGTGCTCGTGCCCTACGCGATTGACGGCCGCAACATAGACGCCGTTGGCAATAGCATGGGCTCGCTGGATGGTCTGCCATGCTTCATACTGCGCCACGCCGTATTCTTCCTTCTCATGCGGATGCCAGCCGATGGCCGTGGGATAGAAGAGCACATTCGCTCCCTGGAGGGCGGTGATGCGGGCGCCCTCGGGATACCACTGGTCCCAGCAGACGAGCGCACCAATTTTGCCCTTCGACGTATCGAAGGCGCGGAAGCCGAGATCGCCAGGCGTGAAATAGAACTTCTCGTAGTAGAGCGGATCGTCTGGGATGTGCATCTTGCGGTAGATACCGGCGACGCGGCCGTCGCGCTCAAGAATGGCGGCGGTATTGTGGTAGAGGCCGGGGGCGCGGCGCTCGAAGAGCGAGGCAATGACGACCACGCCGGCCTCGCGGGCGATGGCGCCGAGTTTCTCCGTGCCGGGACCGGGGATGGGCTCGGCGAGATCGAAGAGAGCGATATCCTCCCGCTGGCAGAAATACTGGGCGCGGAAGAGCTCGGGCAGGCAGATGATGTCCGCGCCCTGGCGCGCGGCTTCGCGGACGCGGTCGGCGGCCTTCTCCAGGTTGGCGTCGGGATCGGGCCCGCAACTCATCTGGATGAGGCCCACGCGAAATGTTTTTTCAGACGGCATAGGGTGCTGCCAATTGTTCCTCGTTCCGTACCATGCGCGAACGGCGCAGGCCGCCAGGCCCACGCCGTGCTGGTTCCGGCGAACGCTACTCGAAAATCAGAATCGCTGCCGCGATCGTCGTGGTCCAGCGGCCGTGCTTGTCGCCGACGGCGGACTGCGTGACGTTAGCGGTGCGCACGATCTTGTTCGAGATGCGGTAGATCTCTTTTTTCTCGTCCCAGCTCTTGTCGGGGTCGAACTCGACGTCGAGGGTGGTGGCCAGCATCTCGGCGGCGAGTTCTTCGGCGTACTCACCGGCCTGCTCTTCGGTTTCGCCGAAGCTGTGGTGCTCGCTCAGGTAGCCGTAGGTATTGCGGTCGGCGGGAATGGCCACGCCGATGCTGGAGGCGACGAGGCGGTGGGGCTCGCGCGTGGAATTTTCCGCGACGACGGCAAAGACGACTTCGCCGGGGCTCAGATACTTCAGCCCTTCTTTGCGGCCGATCAGCTTTGCCTGCGGCGGAAAGATGGAGGAAACCCGCACCAGGTTCTGGGCGGCAATGCCGGCATCGCGCAGCGCCAGCTCAAATGAGGTCAGTCTCTCTTTGTGTTTCCCAACGCCCTTGGTAAAGAACAGGCGGCGCGGGACCATGCTTTTTCCCAATGTTTGTGCTCCCTTCCGGTATCGGCTCGAACAGCGCAGTCCTAAGGATCGCGAACGGCATTGCGCCCAGGCAGAACTCCACCCCGATGAAAAGTATCACAGGCTGAGGGGTTGCGGGGGCTCTGAAGGTGCGAAATTTACGCTGTTTTCAATCATACGGCAGGCTGCCGCGGTGCGTTGCGGTTTCTGCGCCGCGGCGGCGGTACGGCTGGGTGGCAATGTCCAGGAATTCCTGGGCGGCGCGGGAAAGCTGGCGATCCTTGCGGAAGACGAGGGCCAGGTCCCGCGCCAGGCGGACGCCATCCAGAGAGAGAACGCTGAGCGAGCCGGCGCGCTCCTCCTCGGCGACGTTGGTGCGGGGCAAAAAGCCGAGGCCGAGGCCGACGCTGACATACCGCTTGAGCATTTCGCTGGATTCGACTTCCATGGCCACGCGGGGACGGATTTCGTTCACGCGGAATAACTCGTCGAGCTGCTCGCGGCGGCGGCCGTGCGCGGGCAGCAGCAGGGGAAACTTCGCCGCCTCCTGAATTTTCACCGTGTCCCGGCCTGCCAGCGGATGCCCTTTCGGGGCGACCACGGCAAGCTCGTCGCGATGGATGGTTTCCACCGTGAGCCGCCCGTCACGCACCGGCAGCGAGACGACGCCGAAGTCCGCCTCGCGATTGAGGACGTTTTCGAGCGTTTTGAGCCGCTCGGCGCGCACCACGTTGAGCATGACCCGCGGATACTGCCTGCGGAACTGCGCGAAGACCTGGGGCAGAACATACAAATGCGTGGCCTCGTTGGCGCTGATGCTGAGCTCACCGCGCGGGGAGCGCTCCTGCTCCGCAATGGCCAGCAGAATGTGGCGCTGGCGCTCCATGCAGGACTCAGCGAAGGGCTCGAAGAGCCGGCCGGCCGCCGTATAGGTGACTTTGCCGCCATCGCGGTCGAAAAGCCGGACGCCGATTTCCTCTTCGAGGGAGCGAATCTGGGCGGAAATGGCGGGCTGCGTGCGCAGCAGCTTCTGCGCGGCGCGCGAGAAGCTCTTCAGCCGGCTGACCTCCAGAAAGGTCCGCAGTTGCTCGAAATCCATGGCGTGTACTCAGAATAGCGCGATGCCGGACGATCGGAAGGCGCCTGGCAGATTAGTTGGGGCCGGGAGAGACGGCTGGCGGGCGCGATTGCCGGGCCTGCGCCTGAAGCGACTGCGAGGTCTGTTCTTCTCGCTCCGCATCCGCGCTGCGGCCGACCGCCTGGTAAGCGCGGGCCAGCTCGCGATGACAGGCGGGGTTGCGGGACTCAAGACGGACGGCGGATTCAAGCTCAGGAACCGCCTGAGCGGGCCTGCCAGCGGTGAGGAATGCCTCGCCCAGTTCCAAATGCACGGAACCGATGTCCGGGTGGGCTTTCTCGAGCGCAGTCAGACGCTCGATGCCGGCTGCAATCTGGCCGGCCTTCACGAGGGAATCGGCATAGAAGAAGGCAACCTGCGGGGTGGAATCCATCTGCGCAGCGAGCGGCTGAAGCGTAGCCACGCAGGCGCGATAATGTTGCACCATATATTCGCTGATACCCAGCGCTACCCGCATGTCTTTGTCCTGGGGATGGGAGGTCAGATACATGCCAAGAGGCATGACAGCATCGCCGAAACGCGCAGCGGCAAAAGCGGCGCGCCCCCAGTTGTAATTCAGCCCGGGCATCGAGGGATTCCATTCCGCGGCGCTCTGAAACCAGGAGGTGGCGGCGGAGAAGCTTTTAGCGGATGCCGCGATCACGCCCAGATTGTTGTAGCTGTCCGCAATGGCCGGAGCCATCTGCTGCTGAAATGCCGCCAGGCGCCGCACGGCCGCGGGATCGGCGCTGACCGTGGTGTCCCTGAGCGTGAGGGTGGTTGGAGAGCCGCCCATTCCCCCCTGACCCTGCATGCCGGTCAGGCGGTTCTTGTCGCGGGAGAGATCGCTCTGCATGAACATCCGGGCCATCTGCATCTGCGCGGCGGCGTCCTTCTGGTTACCCTCGCGCATGAGGATGCGGCCGAGCAGGTAATAGGCCTTCTGGATCTGATAGTGGTTGCGAGACGGGTCCGTGGTGAGCTGGATGGCCTGGCGCAGGGAATGTTCCGCCGCGGCCCACTGCTGCTGGTTGTACTGCATCTGGCCCTGGTAGAGCCAGGCGTCGGGGCTTTTCGGGTTGAGGGCGATCGCGCGGCTGAGGTATTTTGCCGCAGCGGGGTAGTTCTGCTGGACGACCGCCAGCTTGCCCAGCGCGGCATAGGTGAGGAAATCGTCGGGCGTGACGGCCAACTCGTCCTTCAGCTGTTGCTCGGCCAGGGGAACTTTGGAGGGTACGTTTTCTTCGAGGTACGTCGCGGCCAGGCAGTAGTGCGCTTCGGGAAAGTTGGGATCTTCGGCGAGGACCTTTTTGAATTCGACTTCGGCACGCGGCTGGAAATCCGACTCGCCCCAGGCGCGCCCGAATTCCATGTGGATCTGCGGCGTATCGCCGTAAGTGGTTTCGAGCGAGGTGAACAGGCGTTCCGCACACTTGTCGTCGTCCATGTCGAGGCAGGCGACGGCCAGGTTATACGCGTCGGAAAAGTCCGGCTTGAGGGCCATGGCCGCTTCCAGCTCGGTCCTGGCTTGCTGATCCTGGTTCATCCGGAGCAGGGTGCGGCCCAGGACCTCGTGCGCGGCGGCCAGGCCCGCGGGATTGCCGGCTTCTTCCTGGAGAAGCTGCTGCGCAAGAGTACGCGCGTGATCGAGGTCGCCGAAATCCATGGCGGTGCGGGCGTAATCGAGCCGCAGCTGGGGCGAATTGGGCTCCAGAGCGAGCGCCGTATCGAAATACGGAGCGGCTTTGGCGAAATCGCCCAGCTGCGTCTCGCCGAGCGCCAGTTCGGTGAGGGCGTCGCCAAGGAAGAGGCGATATTCGGCAGCGGCCTGATCGAGCTTGCCCTGGGACTGGAAATTCTGGGCTGCGTCGTAGTGGCGCTGAAGGATGGCGCCGACGTCGGGATGGCCGGCGCCTGGCGTCTGCGCCGTGACGGCGGAAAGAGCAGCCCCGAGAAGAAGAAAAGTTGCGGCGAATCGGCCCTGCATGGACATCAGCGTATCCAGTATCGACCTTACGGTTCGCGGCTGTCACGAGGAATCGCCTCACCAAAGCGGGTGAGCGCATGGCGTGGCAGCGGAGCGCGGCAAAAAAAGAAGGTGGCCGCGAACGGCCACCTTCCGGGTTGGGATCGAGCCTGGTTAGAAGTTGTACTTGATGTTCAGCTCGAGGATTCTCTGCGTCGGGGTGCCGCTCTTCTCGTCCAGATAACCCGGGCTCGAAGAGTTGTGGCTATAGTCCGGCGTAATGGCGTGGGTAACATAGTCGACGTTATAGAACGGCGAGATCTGGTTACCGCTGCTCATCTGCGGGAGCGGGTGGTTCATCCAGTTGAAGGCCGAGATGCGGAACTGGACGTTCTGCTGCTCGTGGACGTTGAAGGTCTTGTAGAGCGCCAGATCGTTCTCCACATACTTGGCGTTGCCCATGAACGGGAAGTTCTGGCCGCCCTGCTGGCCGATCTGCGGAGCCGTGAAGCAGTTCATATTGAGGATCTGCTCCATGTGGTTTGCGCTCTTCAGGCCGGACTTCGGGTTGCAGGTGAGCGCGGGCAGGATGTCGAGACCGGCATCCGTGCCGTAGTAGGTGTTGGAGCCCAGACTGGTGCCGACGCCGTTGGCCGCCAGCGCCGCGGGCACATTGACGTACTCCAGGCCCATGCCGAAGTTGCCGGGAGCACCAGTCTCCTGCTGGAGGCTGCCGCCGCCCTGCAGCGAGGTGATGCCGGAGATGGTCCAGCCGTTCACCGCACCGTCGACGATCCTGTTGGAGTGGAGCATATTGCCGAAGGTGTAGATGTAGTCGGAGTTGAAGAGCCACGGCCGATCGACGTTCAGCACACCGTAGTCGTTCCGAAGGTTGAACGGGTCGACCTGGAAGGCCGCCGTGCCCAACTGCTTCTGCCAGGTGTAGTTGAAGTCGAAGACGAAGTGGCCGGAGCGTTTCGTCCACGACGCCTGGAGGGCGTTGTAGTTGGAGTAGGAGATCATCGAGTCCATGGTGACCGAATTGGCGCCATACTCGACGTTGTACGGATGATAGTCGGCTTCATTGTTCCCCGATGGAAGCCCATTTAGCTGGGTTCCGAGGTTTTCCGGGTTCTGCGAGATGACGCCAGTCACCGGGTCGGGTTGGAAGAAGGCCCCGATGGGAACCTTGTTCTGGTTGGCAATTCCGGCGAAGCTGGAGCCGTTGCTCGACTCGCCATTGTCGTCCATCTGGCTGCTGCTGCTGCCGACGTAAGCGATGTCGAAGAGCGAGTTCCACGGCAACTGCTGGTCGATGGTCAGGTTCCAGCTATAGGTGAGCGGGATGCCGTAGTCGGTAGGATTAAGGCCCTCCTCACCGCCGCTGATGCCCGGCGTGCAAGTCGCCCCAGTCTCAGTCTTCGAGCTGACAGGGTTGCAGAACGTGGCGGTTCCTGCCACGCCCGCAGGAGCGAGGCCCAGCGACTGCCCGAGCGGCGTGTTGATGAAGCCGACCTCGCCTTCGGTGATGAACTTCTGGCTCGGCAGATTGTACGACTGGATATTCGTCGCCGTCTGAAGACTGGCGGCAAGATCGTTATACTGGTCGGCCCAGCGATAGGCGCCCCAGCCGCCGCGCACCATCGTCCTGCCAGTGCCGAAGACGTCATAGGAGATGCCGAAGCGCGGCGAGAGGAAGAAGAGACGGTTCGGGAATCCGCTGAGCGGAACGCCCGAGTCGATACCGTGCCAGTAGTAGCCCGGTTCGGCTTTCCCCGCATAGTAGTCGGAGGCAACACGGTTCGCGTAGAAGACGGCCATGCCGTTGCCGGTGCGGTCGTACCAGTGGCCGACATGCTCGAAGCGCGCGCCGATTTCCACCGTCACGCGGCGACCGACCTTCCAGTTGTCGTTCAGGTAGCTTGCGATGGTCTGGTAGGCCATGTCGCTGTTGGGCGACTTATTCGCCTCGCTGTAGCTGGGGACCACGCCCATGACAAAGTTCGCCGTCGGGTTGTTGGGCGAACCGATAGCGTAGCCCAGGAATGGATCGGTGTGAATGGTGCCGCCTGCGCTGAACGTGTTGAAGATGCCGTTCATCTGCTGGCCGCCGCCCTGGTAGTTCAGGGTGTTCTGCGTGAAGAAGCCCACCTTGAGGGTGTGCGGGCCGATGACCTTGGTGAGGTTGTCGGCGAAGGCCGGAACTTCCTTGCGGACCTGATAGATGCCCGAAGGCTCGTAATCATCGCCCTGGGAGAAGTCCGGTGCAATGTACTGGGTGTAGGAGTTGTTATACGCGGGAGCCAATTTCGATCCCGGCTTGAACACCTCGCCGTAGCCGGCGCCGGTGGGATAGCCGAGCGTACTGCGCCAGGCGCCCTGGGTGTTGGCCGGCTCGTTGGGCAGGTTGCCTTCGCCCCAGCTGGCGATCAGCTCGTTGGTCAGGGTGGGGCCGAACTCGTGAATCAGGTGACCCGCCGCCGTCTTCGTGTAGGAGTACTGATACAGTCCGCCGCCCGGATAGGGGATGGAGTCGCCCGGCGTCCAGTAGATGTGGGCGCCATTGCCCTGATCGAGGGAAGAGCTGTATTCCTGCTGGTACGAAATGTAGGCCTGGGTCCTGTCGGTCCAGTGCCAGTCGACGCGAGCGCGCCATACCCATCCGTTGACGTGATTGATGATGGGCTCGTAGTAGTTGTAGTGGCCAGGAGTCGTGACGGGGTTGGACCATCCAGCCGCCGGATTGGGCGTTCCGTCCGAGTTGTAGACCTTCGGCCAGAAGCTGGACAGCGGTCCGGAAGCCGGGCTGATATCAGAGGCTGGAATCTTATTACCGGTCTGGCCAGCCGCGGCCGGGATGAGAGCAGCCTGATCCGGCGTGACCGTGCCTGTCAGATCGTTGCACCAGTGCCCGGTGTCGGACGACTGGAAAGATCCCGCAGGGGTGTTGTAGAAGCAGACGGATTGATTGGCCGCGTTGTCGGAGGTGAAGTCACCCGCCATCATGGCCGGAGTCGGAATGTAGGATTCGAGGATGTTGGCGTTGCCCTGGTTCTGCAGCCAGCGCTCGTAGCCGCCCCAGAAGAAGAGCTTCTTGTGGGTCTTGGGCACCGGTCCGCCGACGTTGCCGCCGGGATAGTAATAGGCCGCTCCCGCCTTCGGATGGCCGCCGTTGTTGTCCAGCCAGTCGTTGGCGTTCAGCACGTCGTTACGGGCGTCGAAATATCCTTCGCCGTGGTACTGGTCGCCGCCGGAACGGCTGATGGTGGAGACCACCACCGGGCCGAATTCCTGATCCGCGCCGAAGTCGGAGGTCAGGACGCTGACTTCCTGGGTCATTTCCGGGGTCACGGTGCCGATGGAGCCGCCCATGTCGCCTGGGTCGATGACGTCGACGCCGTCGGAGAGGAGGCTTTGCGGACCGCGGTACTCAGCGCCGCTGATATTCAGTCCGTTGCCGACCGCGCTGGTCTGCGCCGTCACGGTAATGGCGCTGAACGAAGGACCGTTGCTGGTGCCGTTCGGGGTTTCGACCACGCCTGGGAGCACCTTGAGCAGTTCGGTGACGTCGCGGCCCTGGAGGTCGATGTTCTGAATATCGCTGTAGTCGAGCACGTCGGAACGCGAGCCGGTGCTCATGGGAATCATTTGCGTGATGGCCTGCACGGTCACGGTCTGGCTGGCGCTGCCGACCGCGAGCTCCAGGGGCGGCATTTCTTTGGTGTCGCCGGCGTTCAGGACCACCCCGGTCAGTTCCTTAGGGGCGAATCCCTTGGCGATGGCGCGGATCGTGTAGGTGCCGGGGATCAGAGACGGGAATGTATACAGACCGGAGCTGGTGCTGACCGTATCGATCTGGGTATGCGTCGCGTCGTTGATCAGGGTGACGGTCGCGCCAGGGATGACAGCCGCCGTTGTATCTTCTACCGTGCCGGAGACCGTCGCCGTGGTCTGGGCCTGCATCCGGGTGGGGGTCCCCAGGCACAGCAGCATGAATACGGCCGGCAGGATGCCCAACAGCAGGCGGCTTCTCCCGCGCAGAACGCCGGTGAGGCTGATCACCGGCTGAGCTAGCCTTAGCTTCTTAGTCACAATTCCTCCTGAAATAAGTGCTCGTGCCAATCGGGAACCGACAAATACACTCTGCAAAATCGGTTCCGCAAGTACTTCTAGTTATGTGCGCCGCCAACTATATACGGCTGAATTCTCCACAGTCAAGAAAGAAAATTTGCCCGTCCTCTGCCGGATCATCCCTGCAAAAACGTTTTAGAAGGTCGCCGGACAGATCGGATCGATCAGCCGCGCTGGCTGCAAAAAACAAGCCGGACTGAGAGAGATTGATCGGGGAAGTCAGGATGCGGAGCCGTCGAGCGGCTTGCCGTCCTGTGCCCGGAAAAGGGCCGCGCCCAAAGCCAGCCCTGCCGGCTGAACCTCCATCCCGCAGCGAAGAACGAACGCCCGGATGCGTGCGCGCAGGCTGTTCCAGCCTGAATGACTGCATTCCTGTGCCTCCCAAAAGCTGCAAGGTCTCTATCGACGCCGCGGATCTTTCTGTTCTGTTCAACAGGCGCATTCCCAAACGAGACGTCCGCAGCTACGTCTGCCGGTGAAGCACCGCGACCTCAGAACCGCTCGCCAGGTCAGCAGCCTGAGTCTGGCTAATTCGGTTTACCTGTGAGCGCTCAACCGTTTTACGCTCAGCCGATCCGCCTTGTCAATGAAAAATCGGAGCCCTCGGCGCGGCGCCCTTTGGGTCTGTTATCGCATGAGTAACTTCTGTCGCGCGGTGAACCGGGCGGCTCACCTGCGGCAGAGGAGAGCAAGTAGATGAAATCCAGTCTGTTACTCGATGATTAATGTATTTACCAGAACGGTATTAATAACCTGGCATAAAACCGGCAGGATGGGCCGGTATCCAGGCGAGCCAGGGGCGCGCACAGCTTACTGCGCGCCGTTCCTGAAGATCTCTTCGGCGTAGTAGTTCACCACCCGGGCCTGATCGCGCAACATCTCGAGGTAGGCGTTCTTGAGCAACTGCTCGCGGCTGTCGCGCAATTGCTGGCGGATGAACTGCTGGACACGGGGATCGTTCAGTTGGCGCTGGCCGGCGGATTCGCGGTCGATGAGCTTATAGATGGCGTAGGCAACGGGCTTCTTCGGATCTCCCGGCGCGTAGACCGGAAGCACATCCGTGATCTGTCCGGGCTTGAGCTTCGTCACGGCGGCGTAGACCTGCGGATCCTGCCGAAGCTGCGACTCCGAGACGGTGCCCATATCGCCGCCGTTGCCGGACGTGTTGGGACTCTCGGAAAAGTTCATGGCCAGCGAGCTGAAATCGTCGCCGGCTTCGAGGCGATTGTGCAGCATCTCGATTTTGCGCTTCGCCTCGGCGTCGTTCATGGCTTTGCTGTTCTGCAGATTGCCGACCTGCTGCGGAGGCTCGGGAATGGATGTGACCACGATCTGCGCCAGATGATATTGCGGCTCGGGGAGATCGAAATCGGCTTTGTGCGAGTTGTAGTAGGCGCTGATATCGGCGTCGGTCACATTGATGCGCGAAGTGATCTCTTTGTTGAAGAGCTTTTCCTCGGTGCGGTTGCGGCGGATCTCGCGCTTGAGGTCATCGAGGGTCATGTGCTGGGCGTCCAGCCGCTTCTGGAACTCATCCGGCGTAAAGGGCGCCTTGAGCTGGTTCAGCTGCTCCTGCACTTCGTCGTCTGTGGCGGTCAGATTCAGCTTCGCCGCGCGCTGCATCACAATCTCGGTATCGATGAGCTCGCGCAGGATGTTGAGGCGCATGATTTCCGCCTGCTCGACGGAGGGGTGCTGATGGGAGTCGCCCAGATTGGCCTGGTACACCTGTTCCATTTCCGAGCGCAGGATGGGTTTGCCGTTGACGGTCGCCATCACGTTGGCGTCATGCGACCGGCCGCAGCCGCCTGCCAGCGCCAGCAGCGCAATGGCGCAGATCATCCCGATTGTGCGGTGGGAAAAACGAGCGCTGGAGGCGCGGGACGAAACCTTACTGAATGACAAACTCTTCTCCCTGCTGCTGCGCCGCCCATCTGGCCGGCAGCGCGCACGTTTCAGAATAAAGCGGGCGGAGTGCGCTGGCATAGAACTATTTCCGGCCCGCGCCGTCTGTATCTCCATGTTCTGCTCCCGCGGCGGGAGCAGGCGCGGGGGCTTCCGCGGGCGGCGGCGTAATGCCCTTCTCCCGGAGAGCGCGATCAATCATCGTCCACAATTGCGGCTCGTCCAGGATGCCGGACCAGCGCTCGCCGTTCACGAAGAACGTGGGGGTGGCGTCGACGCCGATTTTGTCGCCCGCCTTCATCTCCGCGCGGATCTGGCTGTCGTCCTGTTTGGTGGTGCAGGCGAGCAGTTTGGCGGTGTCCAGATGATCGCGTTTGGCTTCCTGAACGGCCAGTTCATCCAGCCGCGTTGCCGCTTTGGCCGGATCGTTGTCCGATCCGCTGACCTCGGCGCCATGGTCGTGCAGATAATCGACGTAATTCCAGTAGGCTGTGCCGTTCTGCGCTGCCAGGCAGTTCGCGTTCACGGCCGCGTGCATGGCCCAGGGATGAATCGACGTCAGCGGGAAGTCGATGTAGATAAACTTCACGAGGCCTTTGTAGTGATTCAGCGTATCCGGGAAGAATTCCGCGTGCAGGCGCGCGCAGTAGGGGCACTCCAGATCGTCGAAGTTGATGATGGTGACCTTCGCCTGGGGATTGCCGCGCACTGGGCGGCCCGCCGTGGGCACGTCGGCCATAGGATCGCCGGCGATGTCCCATTTGG
This sequence comes from Acidobacteriaceae bacterium, assembly GCA_030041515.1. Lineage (GTDB taxonomy): Bacteria > Acidobacteriota > Terriglobia > Terriglobales > Acidobacteriaceae > Palsa-343. Next base: position 37,839 of record JASHNS010000039.1, read on the forward strand.
ACAGACGGGCGAGGGTGTTTCCATCGGTCGAGAGAAGGAAGTCGAGGCTCTGCGCCCGACTCGATTCTCCGGGAAGAGAGAAGGTGACCGAGATGGTGTCGAAGCCGGATACATTGCTCTTCTGGCGCGGGCCGATGGAGATGTTGTATTGCGGCGGCACGCCCAGCTCGGAGCGGATCATGATCTCGATTTTGCGGCTCAGGGCAGCGGGCAGCGTTTGCGATGCCGCGTTGGACGCCGGAGGCGGAGAGGCCGCCTGCTGGGCAGCGCAAAGACCCGCCGCCATGGAAAGGGCGAAGACAAGGACAAGTATTTTTTTCGGCAAACAAATCCGCCTTTTGGCCGTTGAAGCCGTGATGGACAGCTCTCCTGAAGCGAAACAGTGGAAAACCCGCGCCCCACACGTGCCTGGAGCGGCCGGCGTTTCGCAATCCGCATGGGAAACGCTGTCCTGAATTGCTTCTTCCTATTATCGCAGTTCCGGGGAGGCGCGGCGGAGCCTCGATTTTGTGCCGGCTCCCGGGGGGAAGGACCGGGAGAGGATGCCGGGCGCAGGGCGTCCACAGCTCAGAACAGGCTGATCCAGCGCTTGAGATCCCCGACGTTCGTCAGCCCGGCAAAGTTCACGCTGCCCATATATTCGGTGTCGTCGCGAATGGATCCCAGGGAGAACCGGCGGTACTGGAAGTCAATGCCGCAGCAGTTCAGGTTGTACTGGGCCTGTGCCGCGCCGAACTGCAGCTGCTGGTGGACGAGATCGTAGACGGCGCTGACCCCTTCGCTCAGCCCCAGTTTGTTCGCCGCACCGCGGACCGCGGTCAGGTGAATCTGGTTGAACTGGTCGGGCAGGTCCTCGGTGCGCACCCGCGTCGTGCTCAGCGGGGTGAGGCCCAGGGGCACGTTCATGTAGGCATCGCCCATCTGGAGCCGGTACAGCCCGCGCCGGAAGGATGCATAGAGATTGCTGGAGTCGATTTTGCCCTTCTTCACGTCGTAATCCAAATCCCACTCGACGTCGGTTGCCTGGGTAGTTTGCACGCGCAGGCGCGAGATCACGGGGCTGGCACTCCGGGGCCCGGTGAGGAAGTCAACACCTGTAAAGTCCAGCGTGGTCTCCAGAGGGTTGGGGGTCCCGCGCGTGATGGCATGATCGAAATCGGGCTCGAAATAGAACTGCTGGGCGACGCGCCACTTCACCCAGTCGCGCACAGATTCTCCACACATCGGCTGCACACCGGCGGCGCGGCCGGGCGGAGCGGCGGCGCCGATGCCCCATCCCATGACGGCAGCCAACCCCGAGGACTGGCCATTTTGGTTTGTGGTGTCCTCCTGGCCGCCGGCCTCCGAACCGACGGAGCCGGGGGCTTCCCCCTCCCTGCAGGGGTGAGGTTTGCGGTTGCGGATGAAGAAGCGCTGGGTCAGGCCATACTCAATCTGATTGGTATTGCTGGCCACGTCGGTCTGGTCGAAGCGCAGAATCTCCCGAAAGTTGTTAATGCCTGTGACGTAGCGGTACTCGATGGCCGGCTCAATGACATGGCGCAGATCGCCGCCGGTCAGGCGGCGCAGCCAGGGCGCGGAAAAATCCCGCTCCAGGGCGGGAGGACGCAGGTCGAATCCGGTTTCCACATCTGTTCGCGCAATTCCCGCCGTTCGCACCACGGGAATCTGCTCGAGCGTGGTCGGATACTGGCTCTTGCCGTACCAGGTTTCGCGCAGGGCGGCGTGCGGCCTGAAGGTCCATCCCCCGAAATGCAGGGGCATCGACAGGCGCGGGTAGAAGTCCACGCGGGGCACCTCGGCCGTGGTGCGAAAGCTCGGATAGTCATAACGGGACAGCGCCCCCGCCGAGCCGGTGAAGTTCCACGTCAGGCGCGAATCTCCGAGCGAATGATCGGCCGCTTCGAAGTCGATCTGGGGCAGGTGCAGAATTCTGACTTCGTCGCCCGGAATCGTCGAGCTTTGGAAGTCCTGGTACCGGCCCATCCGCAGGCTTGCCCACATATCGTGGTCCTGGTGGGTGGCGAAGATCTGCGATTTCACCTCGGAATCGATGGCGACGGCGAAATTCTCCTGGAAGACCAGGCGGTAGACGTAGGAGCTGAGATATTCAGCGTCGACAACGCCGCGGGTGTGGGGCGTGAAGTCGTAGCGACCGTCCGCGGCGACGTCCACACCGCCCTGGTTCACTCGAATGGGGGGCTGCCCTTTTGGAAACTCCAGCATGCCGTGGTCCAGGAGGCTCTGGAAGCGCACGTTTGCGAAGTTGCGGCCCAGGCCGCGGTAACGGAACATCCCATTCGGCGCGAAGCCCCGCTTCGACCAGTACTGCGTGGCCATGGTGAGATCGGCGCTGCGGCCCAGGGTGAGATAAAAGCCCTCGCCGACGATGAATCCCCGCGTGGTGTCGTCGCCGAAATACGGCAACAGGATGCCCGACGAGCGCTGCGCGTCCACCGCGTGCGTGACGTAGGGCAAGTAGACCAGGGGCACGTGGAAAAGTTCGAACCACGCGTCGCGGGTGCTGGCTACGCCCTGTTCCATGCGGATGTTTTCGGCCAGGATGCGCCAGTCCGGCTTCGGCAGCCGGCATGAAGTCATGGTTCCGTGAATCACCTGGTATTGCCGCTTACCCAGCTGGCGGACTTCCTTCCCGGTGATGGCGAAGGGGTTCGGCGCCATAAAGACCATGCGGCCGCGCGGCGTTCGCTCCACGCCAATCGTGCCCACGACGTCGAAGAAATCGCCGGTATCCTTCTTCACATTCAGCGTGCCGTGGGTGGCGGTGAAGTGCTCATCGTCGGGGCCGCCATCGATCATCATGTGGCCGCGGCCGACGATGTCGCCGGTTCCGCTGTTGTACGTGATGTGATCCGCGTGAACGATGTAGCTGCGGTAATGGATGACGGCGTTGCCGTCGAGCGTGTAGAGGCTGCCCACCTTCAGGGATTGCCGGGTCTGGTTGTCTGCGATGATCTCAACCGGCACACCGGGCGCGGGCTGCGACACCACATGCGCGACCGGCAGCGTGCTCTCCTGGCTGGGATCGCTGGGCAACGCTTGGGGAGACGGAGGAACCGCGGTGGTTACCTTCTGTCCCCAAACCTGCGGATGACACAGCAGGCACAGCGTGATACACCAAAACAAGCGGCTTTTCATCGCGCGGGGCAATTCCAGCATAGCAAAGCAGCATGGGCAGCTTCCGTCGATCTCAATCCGCGTCGCTCTGGCTTGAAATCTCCGCGATCTCACTCTCATTGGAGCCTTGCCAGTGATCGCCTGCTCATGGACTGACGCCGCTCGCCTGGCATCCGGCGCGCCGTCGCGCCGTTCTTCGCGGCCTTCTTTTTTGTCTCGCATTTCATTGAGCGCACGTCTTCATCAGACGCCGATTCGCGGCCGGAGTTGCGTCACGCCCGGGCCGCCGGCCGAGCTTCAGCAGGAACTTCAGCGAGGATCGTTGTGAGTCTGTCGTCACTCCACCCATCTGTGCTCGACGCCACGCAGCCGCCACCGGACGCGCCCTCTCCCGCGTGGAAGAACGAGGTGAGCGCGCGCATCCGCGCCCATCGCACGCGCCGCGGACATGCGCCGGAGAACCAGCCGGCACTGCCCGGAATGGAGAGCGCCGTCTCCGCGTCGTCCATTGCGGCGCGTGTAGCGGAGCGCTACGCCCGGGTTCCCTCCTACAAGGACATGCTCGCCGCGCAGGCAGCAGCCGCTGCCAAAGCAGCGGAGGCGGCCGCCGCGGCAGCGGAAGCTGCCCACGCCGCAGCCGCCGCCGTCCAGGCACAAATGGCGACGGTGGCGGAGGAAATGGAGGCCGTGCCGCTCATCGCCGAGCCCGAACCGGAACCGGAGCCGTATCAGCCGGACCTGCTCCGCTACTTCGTGAGCGAGGATTCTCTGCCGGCGCCGCGTTCCGCGCCCGCCCAGGCTCACCCCGAGTCGAGAGCTCGCTCGCGCTCGGCCGCACGCGATCTGGTTGATACGATGGTCGATCCGATGGAACAGGCCATCGTCGAGCCGGACCGCCCGCTGCCCGCCCGCGTGATCGAATTTCCGCGCGAGCTGGTGGCCCCGATCAAGGCCCGGCCCCGTCTGGCAGAGGCGCCGATCGGCGCGGAAACAGCCGCTGAGCCCGCCGCAGCGCGTCCTGCTGAAACTGTACCCTCACCGTCTCCCGACGACCCTGCGGAGCTGCGTATCTTCGAGGCTGAGCCGGAAAGCAGGTTCCGCTCCGAATGGCTCTCCATCCGTCTCGATCCGGAAAAGCCTGCGGGGCCGGCGATGCCGCCCGCACCCTCCCGGCTCGTCGACGATCTGCCCCTGCACGTCGCGTCGCTTGCCGATCGCATGATGGCCGGAATCGTCGATGTGGCGCTCACGCTGGCGGCGTTCCTGCTCTTCGCCGTGGTGTTTGTGGCGTGCACCACGCATCCGCCCGCCGGACGAACGGCGGTCGCCGGCGCCGCTGCCAGCCTGCTGGCCATGTGGGTTCTTTACCAGTACCTGTTCTTCTCGCTCTCCGGCGCCACGCCGGGCATGCGCTACGCGAAGATCGCGCTGTGCACCTTCGAGGACGAGAATCCTACGCACCACGCGATGCGCGTGCGCATCATTGGGCTGTTGCTGTCGGCGCTGCCGCTGGGGCTGGGCTTTCTGTGGATCTTCTTCGACGAGGATGGACTGAGCTGGCACGACCGGATTACACAGACCTACCAGCGCAGCTATCGGGAGATGTGACGCGGGACGGCGCTCTCAGTCCCGCTGCATCGCTCTGCGGCAAAACTCCAGCACCAGCGGATGCGGCTGCCCGCGCTCCGACCGCGCCTGCGGCACAAACAATGTCCCGATGCAGAACGGGTGCACAGGCAGCTCCGCGATCCGCGCTTCGCCATCCGCATCGGCTCCACTGATCGCCACTCCCGCCTCTTCCAGACCCTCCTGATACGCAGGATTCAGCCCGAAGTTGCAGTAATACTGCTCCACCACGCGCTCTGCGCCGTACACAGCCGCCGCCCGGCTTCCTGGCTTCAGCCGCACCTCCATCGTCCTGCCCTTCAGCGAGCAGCTCAGCGGCGTAATGAACAGGCACAACGCATACGGATTCGACTCCGCATGGTCCGCCTCCCGAATCCCCATCACATTGCGCGCATATTCCAGCACCAGGTGCTGTAAACCTGCGCACGTTCCCAGGAACGGCACGCCGTTCTCCCGCGCATACCGAATCCCCTCCAGCGCTCCATCGAGGCTCTTATAAGGGCTCCCTGGACTGCAGAACAATCCCTGGAACGCCCCGAAATCGTGCGTCTCGTCCGTCGGCAGCCACACCGCTTCGAACCCCCCGCCGAGCGCCTCCGCGGCATGGTCGATCCCCGCATTCGTCGCCACGTGCGTGGGATTCTCCGCATTGAAATCCCCGATGATCCCGATCCTCGTCACTCGTTTCATGTTCTGCGCCCTGCCTACTGAATCGGCTTCTCCTCGACTGGCTGATAATCGAAATCCCATCGCTGGAATTTCTTCCCGGACTCATAGCGCGTGTCCCAGTTAAGCAGGTAGTTCTGCATCGCGGGCGTGTCCGGGAAATGCTCGCCGGCTGGGTAGGGATACGTGCTCATGCCATGGAAGGGCAGCTGGCCGACGGTGTACGGCTCGGCCTCCCAGAAATCCATGTCCTTCACGAATCCGTTGGCGTAGAAGAAGTAGTCGCGCGTCCAGCCGGGCGGCAGCGGCGGCAGGGCCGTTGCGCGAAACTCCGCGTCGATCTCCTCGCCGGTGCCGAAGATCACGTACTGGTTGTCGACTTTGCGCAACAGCGGCGTCACATCGCCATAGCGCGTGTAGAGGCCGCGCGCCCACAGGAACGGCCCGGTCTGGCTGATGCGGTTGTAGTTGTACGTCAGTTCGCCGGGCGATTTCAGCTCGATCTGTTGCGGGTAGCCGCGGAAGGCGAGATGCGCCATGGCCAGCGGAACCTCGGTTTGGCGGACTTCAGCGATTTCGTTCGGGCCGTTGTCGACGAGCGCGCGATCCCAGTAGATCTGCAGGTTGGTCGTGATGCGAATCCTGCGCACGCCAGGCGGCAATTTGCCGGTCAGGTCGACGACGATGGTGCGCGGCAGCCCCGCAGGAAAGCCCATGTCCGGGATGATCCGCTTCCAGCGGCCGTCGGGGAGTTGCGCGTCCACGTACGGCGGGATCGGCTTGAGCCCCGCCTGCCACGCCGCGTACATGGAGCTGGCGCTGAAGTAGTCGACGTAACCGTGCAGCAGCAGGCGCAGCGGATGCGACGGCGTCCACGAGCCCAGGTCCAGCGTGAGCGCGTGCAGATTGGCGAAGCCGTCGTAACTGAGCGCATGGAAGTCGGACAGGTACCCGTGCTGGCGGCCGTCGAGCAGCGGCAGGACGTCGCGACCCTCGTTGTCCCACGCGGCCGCCGGCGGATGCGGCGCTGAGACCGCAATGGCTTTGCCGGTGGCGAAGGGCGGCTCGCTGAGGAATTTTTCGTCGGGATAGACGGAGATGCCAGCCGGATGATCGATGGCGACGAGGCGCAGCTGGTCAATGTAGTTCACTTCCTCCATCGGCTCGCCGAAGCGCACGCTCAGCATCCCGTGCAGCGGCTGCAGATCGCCGCCCGGCACTTTGATCCACTCGCCGGGATCGTTCCGGTTGGTCGCTCCCGGCGCAACCCAGTGTCCGACAACCGCCGCGCCGATGACGTCGGAAATGAACTTGTATTGCTTGCCGTCCCACGTAAAGAGCACGGGGCAGGAGCTGCCCCGGCGATCGAGCTCGTGCAGCACCAGCGGCTTGCTCGGGTCCACGTCGATCTCGTCCTGTGGCACGCCGGTGGGCCACAGCAGCCGCACCACATCGACGCGGCTCGCCTGGCCAACGCCGGCGATCACCTGCATTGAATTCTGGCCGAGATAGCCGGAACCGCCAGCCACTTCGAATTTCTGCCACTGTCCGCCGGCGAGCACGGAGACCTTCGTGCCGATGCCGGATTTGTTGTCCGCCAGGCCAATCAGCGTCAGACGCAGCGAGTGGTTCCTGTTGCCTCCGACATTGTGCAGGACAACGGGCGGACGCCCCAGTTGCGTCACGATCAGATCGGCCGCGCCGTCGCCATCCACGTCCGCCGTGGTCACATCGCGCGCGTCGTGCAGACCCAGCTTGTCGAGGCCCAGCTGCCGGCTCACGTCCACCCAGCCCTTCGGCCCCAGGTTGCGGAAGACGTGCAGCTCCGTACCGTGCTTCGTTTGCAGAACGGCCGCGAGATCGACCCATCCGTCGTTGTCGAAATCAATGGGCGTGACGCCCCATCCGCCGATGACGCCCTTCGGCAGGGGCAGAGGCACGCGCTCGAAGTGCGTGCCTTCAACGTTGCGCCACAGCGTCAGGCCGGGCGCGCCGTCGTGGGTCACGGCCACATCCATCCAACCATCTTTGTTGAAATCGAAGACAGCGACGCCCCGCGTCGGCGGCAGATGCTCGCTGGAAAGAGGCATGGGCCGAAAGGGATTTTCGCGCTGATTGAAGTAGATCGTCGGCGCGCCGCTCGCGCCCGTGACGACCAGGTCCACCGCGCGATCGTTGTTGATGTCCGACAGCTCCGCCTGGACCGTGCTTCCCTGCCCGGTCAGACCTTTTTGTGCGGTCACGTCCGTGAACGTCGAGTTGCCGTTGTTCCGCCACATCACGTTGGGGCCGGAGCTGCCGATCGCCCTGCCGGTCACAAACAAATCCAGATCGCCGTCGTGATCGAAGTCCACAAACGTCAGCCCGGCCGCGTCATTCGTCTGCGTGATCCCGACCTTCGCCGTCACATCCTCAAAATGTCCGCCACCGAGGTTGTGATAGAGGATGACGCGCCCGCGGCCATCCGCTCCGCGTACCACCACCGCCAAATCCGGCTTACCGTCGTTGTCGTAATCGCCGACCGCGCAGGCCATGCCGTCGCCGCTGGCGTCGAGACCGGTGTCGCTCGCCGGAACCAACCCGAACGACCCATTGTGCAGGTTCTTATAGACCGCAATGGCACGGTCGCCGTCCGACATCGCCACCAGGTCCTGAGAGCCCGCAGCGAAGATGTCCATCACGCAGGCGCCTCCGCCGGCCCCCGGCGGCCCCAAGAGCGGCTCGGCTTGGAATTTGACCTGAATCATCGGCCCCGCCGCCTCCGCGGCCAGCGGCATTTCCTCCATCGTCGAAAAATGCCCACGGTCGCCATAGCCCAGCGCCAGGGGCGACGAGATCTTCGCGTTCACCAGATGCTGGAACTTCTCCACTTCCGCGTGGGCGGCCTGCGGCTGGCCAGAGCGCTGCAGCGCGCGCGCCAGCCCGAACTCCGCCGAGGCGTGGTTGGGGTTGATGGCGAGCGCCGCGCGGAATTCCGCAATCGCCTGCGGCGCGTTGCCGAGGCTCATCTCCAGCTGGCCGGCAAAGTAGTGCGAGTCTGCGTCCTTCGGATCGAGCGTGAGGACATGCTGCATGTCCGCCAGAGCCTGCTTCTGCTCGGCCGAATCCATTTGTACCAGGCCGAGGTTGTACCAGACGCGAGGATCGTTCGGGGACATCTGCGCCGCGCGGTCCAGCTGCTGCTCGGCCTCGGACAGATGCTCCTCGTAGAGCAGGGCGATGCCGCGATTGAGTACCGGAATCGCGGCCGTGGGATCGGCGGCCTGGGCCAGGGCGAACTCCGCCGCAGCCTTCTCAGTGAGTTGCTGGTTCATCAGCGCGATTCCGATCGAGTTCAGGCGCGCGGCCTCGGCGGGGTTTTTCCTGGCGCTCGGCGTTTGGAAGGCGGAGGCGAGGGCGGCAGCCGCAAGGGGGGCAAGGAGCAAGGGGGTGAGACTGCGGGGAGTTTTTCCGGAAGGCATTCGCCGTCCATTATAGGGAGCGGACCGGCAGGGCAGAACGACCTGCAGAGAGAAAGCCGATACGAGGCCAGCCAATTCCTCAGGGGCTGAAGCCCAACTCAAACGGGCGGCTTATCGGCACGACTGAAGTCGTGCCCTGATTGCAAGGAGCTATCGCAAGCGCTTTACTTTCAAGGGATTGTCTTTGGCAACCCAAAATCTGCCTTTATTTTGCCTTACCACATTTGAACGGCGCCTCAAACCAGGGATCAACGCAACTCCGAAAAGCGACCACACCGGAATCATGAGCAAAGGCGTTATGCTGGCGAGCATGGGCAGTGCTCCGTACTCTGTTTCCATCGTTTTGGATCGCAACTATGGGTCGCGCCTTCGAGAACTATTGAAAGGCGGCCCTGTGTGGGCAATAGATTCACCAACAAACAGAGAATGTGCCCAACAGCTATGGGCCGAACTTCCGGACCGGGACCATCTGGATGGCATCACCGTGTTTAGGTCGGCAGAGGATCGCTCTGCAGAGCAAATGCTGATCCATGAGATGGGAACAATCGATGAGCATCACGGCATATACTCTGCGGACCCACCGTACACGGTCATCCGCGTGGTTGGAAGCACCTTAACTCCCGAAGTTCGACAGCTTCTTGAGAGTTTCGGCTTCGATTCCTTCTCAATCACCAGCGGAGGCTTCGATGCTGCTCGTCCACTGCCGCAGCCGCTGGGTAGCCGACAGATGGGCGTATGACCGGAATTGCGGGAGCCTAGAGAGGGCTCGCAGCAGAAAAGCAGCCGCAGATCAACGTCAGGATTACAGCTTCTGAGGGGTTCGGCTGGTTGCGATGAGCCGACAGCGAGGATTTGCCTTTATTTGCCTTTCCAACCTGCTAATCCTGCTAATCCTGCAAATCTAGCTAATTTTGGAATCAGCAAGTTAGGTATTTTCAACGCGCCCATGAATCGTGCCCTGATACAAATCCCCCAAATCCGCGGGTTGCGCGGCGAACGGGCCTCCTCGCGGGCGGCCAGTGCTTACCCCCCGATGTGGACCATGCTGCGCGAGGGCTTCAGGAAGCCCGGCTCGCCGATGTGGTGGCGCGCTTCCTTCTGATCGACGGTGCGGCGGATGAATGCCGCCAGATCGTCGTTGCTGCCGCCGCGCTGAAGCACGCCGTAGAGGTCGTGGTCGGACTGCGAGAAGAGGCAGGTGCGAATCTTGCCGTCGGAGGTAAGGCGGACGCGGCTGCAATGTCCGCAGAAAGCCTGGGTGACCGGCGCGATGATGCCGATCTCGCCCAGGCCGTCGTCGAAGCTGTAGCGGACAGCGGTCTCGCTGGCGGCGTTGGGCGCGAGCTTTCGCACAGGCCGGAACGTCTCCAGCGCGGCGACGATTTCCCGCAGTCCCACCACGGACTCGGGTGTCCAAAGCCGGTCTTCTTCGAGCGGCATGAACTCGATGAAGCGCACGATGACGCCTTCTTCGCGGGAGAAGCGGGCGAAGGGGACGATTTGATCTTCGTTGAATCCGCGCAGGAGGACGCAATTGACCTTGACGGGATCGAGACCGGCGCGTTTGGCGGCGCGAATGCCGGCCAGGACGCGGTGATAGCTGCCGGGCACGCGGGTGATGCGGGCGAATTTGTCGGCATCGACAGCGTCCATGCTGACCGTGATGCGGCTCAGACCGGCGGCCCGCAACGGCTCCGCCATCTCTTCCAGGAGATGCCCGTTGGTGGTCAGCGCCAGGTCCAGCGGCTCGCCGTCGAGAGTGCGCAGAGCGCTCAGCTCGCGCAGCAGTTTCGGCAGCTCGCGCCGCAGCAGCGGCTCCCCCCCGGTCAGGCGAATCTTCTCGATGCCGAGGCTCACGAACACCCGCGCCATGCGGAGGTAGTCGGCGATGGGAAGCTCAGCGTAGACCGCGCCGTCGTTGCCGGTGCGGCAATAGACGCACTTATAGTTGCAGCGGTCGGTGATGGAGATGCGCAGATCGGTGATCCGGCGACCGTGGCGGTCCGTCAGACGCTGCCACGGCCGGGCAGCATCGTCGGGATTTTCGCGCAGGACTGGAACGGTCAGCATGAATGAATACTTTATTCGATGCGGTCCGCCCCACGCCAGACGCTTTGTCTGGCAGAAGGATCCTCGTCCCCGCCTCAGGCGCCGCCGTTTTGGGCCATTTTTCCTACGTGCACCCGCCGCCCCGCGCGCTTCCAGGTGTGAAAACGCCGGTAGCACAACAGGCAGCGGTACGGCCGCATGCCAATCAGCAGGAACGGAATGTCCCGCAGGCGCAGGTGGGAGCGATGGATAACCTCCGCCTCATGACACGCCGGACACTTGATATACCAGGTCGTCATCGAAGACACCCGCGTTTCATCCGGGCGACCGGTGGGGGAAACCGGCCTGATCCCGGGGACTCTGCGAAAAACAGCGGCGAATACAGGGGAGGCCCTTTTTGCCCAGCCGGTCTCAGCTGTCGAAGGGCGATCAGGGAGCGAAGACGCCTTCACTATCTCACAGCGGGCAGGGCGCCGCAACGCGCCATTCTGCGCCGATTCTCAAAGGCTTCACATACCGTCGTAGTTCGGTCCGCCGCCGCCTTCCGGCGGGACCCAGGTGATGATCTGGTACGGGTCCATGATGTCGCAGGTCTTGCAGTGGACGCAGTTGGTGAAGTTGATCTTCAGTTCGCGTCCGCCGTTTTCACTCTCGGCCATCTCATACACGGCCGCAGGACAGAAGTACTGGCAGGGATTGCCGTACTCGCGGGTGCAGCGCTCGCGGCAGAGGTTGAGATCCTCCACGACCAGGTGCACAGGCTGGTCTTCGTCGTGGCGCGTGCCGGAGTGGAAGACGTCCGTCAGGCGGTCAAAGGTGAGCTTGCCGTCGCCCTTTGCGTTGCAGACGATGGGTGCGCGTTCCCAGTCCGACGGGCCCAGATCGTCGATCCGGCGCATGCAGGTGTAACCGGGAGGGTTCGTCTTGTCCGGACCGAAGACGCCGCCGCGCATGATCTGCTGGATTGCTGCGCTGACCATGCCTTCGATGCGACCGTGCTCGAAGCCCTGGTGGAAATTGCGCACCGGCCACAGCTCATCGTGAATCCAGCTCTCGTTCACGGCGGTTTTGTAGTCGCCGAGGGTCCCCGCGGAGCTGTCGCCGGTGAGCATCGCTTTGAAGGCTGCTTCGGCGGCGAGCATGCCGCTCTTCATGGCCAGGTGGATGCCTTTCAGGCGCTGCGAGTTCAGGAAGCTGGCCGAGTCGCCGAGCAGCATCCAGCCGTTGCCGTAGATGCGCGGCATGGTCAGCCAGCCGCCGTAGGGCAGGCTCTTCGCGCCGTAGCGGATCATCTTGCCGCCCTCGAGGATCCGCCGGGCAAACGGATGCTCCTTGAAGCTCTGGAAGACGTGGTGCGGGTCGGTGCGCGGATCCTGGTAGTCGAGACCGGTGACGTAGCCGACGCTGATGAGCGTGTCGGACACGCCGTAGATCCACGCGCCGCCGTATTCGCGGCTGGTGAGCGGATAGCCGAGCGTGTAGATCACCTCGCCTTTGGCAACACGGCCCATGGGGATTTCCCACAGCTCTTTAATGCCCTGGCCGTACGTCTGTGCGTGTTCGGGATCTTCGAGGCCGAGCCGGTCGATGAGCGCCTTCGCGCAGTTGCCGCGGGTGCCTTCGGCGAGGATGGTGACTTTCGCGCGCAGATCGTAGCCGGGTTCGAAATTCGCCTTCGGATGACCTTCCTTGTCCACGCCTTTGTCGTCGGTGCGGACGCCGGCCACGCGCGCCGCGTCCCAGTCCGTGCTGTCGTTGGCCCACAGCAGCTCCGAGCCGGCAAAGCCGGTGAAGATGGTGATGCCGGCCTCTTCCACCTTCTGGCCCATCCACTTCACGAATTTGTTGAGCGAGATGACGTAATTGCCGTGATCGCGCAGCGGCGGGGGCACAATGGGGAATTTGCGCTGCCCCTTCGCCATAAGGAAATACACCGACTCCTTCGTGACTTCGGCATCGAGCGGCGCTTCCTTCTCGAAGCCGGGCAGCAGCTCGCGCATGGCGCGCGGATCGAGGAGCGCGCCGGAGAGGCAGTGCTGGCCCACCTCGCGGGACTTCTCCAGCATGCAGATGTTCTCTTTGGTCAGCGGCTTATCGGGATGCACCACATTGTGCGCATCGATGAGCTGCGCCAGCCGGAGCGCGCAGGCCATGCCCGCGGGTCCGCCGCCAAGGATCACGACGTCCGCTTCCATCTGCGGACGCTCCACGCCTTCGATTGGTTTTCTAAATGTAATCATCCTGAACCAGAGTCAGATGCATTGGCCGGGGCTGGCGAATGCCGGACTCATTGTTCTAGCGGACCGTGGGCAGTTCGCGCAACCGCGGCGCACGACCACCAGCCCTTGCGCGACGCTTTACGCGATCAGCCGCCGCTGGGAGTATCGATGCATGATCTCCATCAACAGGGCGCAGAGCAGGACGGGCGCTGCGAGCACGAGCAAGCCGCGCTGGAAGCCGCCGGTCCAGTCGGTGAGCACGCCCATCACGTACGGGCCGACAAATCCGCCGAGGATGCCGATGGTGTTGATGGCCGCGATGCCGGCGGCGGCCGAGCGTCCGCGCAGGAACTCCGGGGGGTACGTCCAGAAGGGTGCCAGGACCGCGGTGAGCCCGCAGAAGATGACGGCGAGGGCCGGCAGGACCATCTCCGGGCGCGTGGACGAACCGGCTGCGAGATACCCTGCGGCGATCAGCAGGATCGGCAGCACGAGATGCCAGCGGCGGTCGCCGGTTTTATCGGAGTGCCAGCCGTTGAGGAGCATCGACAGCGTACCGAGGATTCCGATGCCGGCGATGACCATCCCCGTACCGGTCGCGCCCAGCCGCGTGACCTGCCTCACCAGTTGCGGCGCGCTGAAGGTGTAGCCGTAGGCCGCGATGAGCAGGAAGAAGTTGAAGCCTCCCAGCAGCCAGACGCGCGGATCGCGGAAGGCCCGCCCCAGCTCGTGTTCGCTGTGCGCGCCGCGCCGCGGTTCGTTCGCCAGACGACCCGCGATCCACTCCCGCTCCGGCTCCGTCAGCCATTCCGCTCGGGCCGGCCCGTCCGGCGACCCCAGCAGAAAGACCGCGCTCATGGCCACCGCCGGCAATCCCTCCGCCAGCAGCAACCATTGCCAGCCCGCCAGGTGCAGCGTTCCATTCAGATGGAGCAGCCACCCGGCGATGGCGCCCATCACGACCGTGGAGAGTGGGAAGGAAATGTAGAAGCGGCTGACCGCCCTGGAGCGCTCGCCCGCGGGAAACCACTGCATCAGGTAGAAGATGACACCGGGAAAGAATCCGGCCTCGGCCGCGCCCAGCGCCAGCCGGCCGGCGTAGAACTCCGCAGGCGTTCGCACCAGCATCATGGCCATCGAAATCAGGCCCCACGTGAGCATGATCCGCGCCAGCCAGCGGCGCGCGCCGAATCGGACGAGCAGCAGGTTGGAAGGGATTTCCAGCGCGGCATAGCTGAGGAAGAAGAGGCCTGCGCCGAGGCCGAAGACCGTCGCGGAAAAATGCAGATCGCGGTTCATCTGGAGCGCGGCAAAGCTGATGTTCACGCGATCCATGAAGGCAATGCCGTAGCCGAGGCCGATCAGGGGCAGCAGCCGCAAGCTGGCCTTACGCAGCGCCGAGCGGCCAATCGCCCGCTCGCTCCGCGGCGGGACCACCGCAAGCCCGGACCGGTCGGGTTTCCGCGCAAACCTGGTTGTGGGCATAAACGATGCCGGGGGATGGGCGAGTATAGCCCCGCGGGTGAACGACTGTCCGCCAGATTTGGAGGGATTTTTGCTGATCCCTCCTTCGCCGACCGGACCTAAGCTGACCGCCTCTTAGCTCGACTTCGCTTTTTTGATTTCTTCGGTCAGCGCGGGGACCACCTGGAAGAGGTCGCCGACCACGGCCACGTCGGCGATTTCGAAGATGGGCGCTTCGGGGTCCTTGTTGATGGCGACGATGGTGCGCGCGCCCTTCATGCCGACGATGTGCTGAATCGCTCCGCTGACGCCGAGGCCGATGTAGAGCCTGGGCGCGACGGTCTGACCGGACGAGCCGATCTGGCGCTCCAGCGGCAGCCAGCCGTTGTCGCAGATGGGCCGCGAGGCGCCGATTTCGCCGCCCAGCGCAGTAGCCAGATTCTCGACCAGCGGCATATTTTTCTGCTCGCGGATGCCGCGTCCGACGGCGACAATCGTTTCCGCCTGCGACAGGTCCACCATCTGCTTCGCTTCCTGGAAGACCTCGTGCGGGGTGACGCGCGGCGCTCCGTCACCACCGGCAGCAGCCACGGTTTCGACCGGCGTCTGGCCCGGCGCAGCCTGATCGCCGCGGAAGGCGCCGATCTGGATGGTGGCCATCCACGGCGCATCGCCGCCGAAGGAGACGTCCGCCGCGAACTTGCCCTGGAACATTTGCCGCGTGAAGAGCAGCTTGCCGCCTTCGTACTTGTATCCGGTCGCGTCGGAGATGAGCGTCCGGTCCAGCGCCAGCGCCAGCCGGGGGGCAAAGTCGCGCACCTGGTAGGTGTGCGGGAAGAGCACCAGCCTTGGCTGTTTTTGCTGGATGAAGGCCTTCAGCGCGGCGACGTAGGCGTCCGACGTGTACGCCTGGAGCGCCTCGCCCTCGAGCGCGTAAACGTGGGTCGCGGCTTTTCCGGCCAGTTCCTGCGCCTGCGCGCCGATCCCCGCACCCGGCAGCGCCACTTCGACGGCCCAGCCCGTGTCGCGCGCGATGGCCTGCGCCGCTGCGATCGTCTCAAAGGAAACGCGATTCAGCTTGCCTTCCCGCTGCTCCGCTACGACAAGAATTGTGTCTGCCATAAAAAAGTCATCCTGAGCGAAGAAGCGCGAGCCAGGCTCGCGCTTCGCAGTTGAAGGAGCTGCATTTCAACAATCAATACTCGTGAATCCGCCCGCGCCGCAGCCAGGTGCCGTACAGGCCGAAGGAGACGGCCACGATCCCGCAGATTACGTCGTAATAGAACATGGGATGTACCCAGCCCGGGCCGTAGGTCAGGTCCTGCCCCGTCCACGCCAGCAGCAGGATGGCAAAGAACGCGAACTGGCCGGACATCACCTGAAACAGCAGCCCGCGCCGCCGCCGGTTGTCCAGCGCTTCCACCTGCGCCGGGGTCATGCTCCGTTCGTCCGCCGGGATACTCAAATTCGCCATCGTCGCTTTGGCTCCTCGAAATTCCGTGTCCACCATATTAAGCAAATTGCCGCACGATTGTCAGGCGGGAATCGCCGCCACGTACTTTCCGCGTCACAGCGCGCGCGCCTCGTTCTTCAGGTACTCGACCAGTTCCTTGGCCGCCTGCGCTGCCGGGCCTTCGATCTTTTTCGTCTGCTTCTGACTTCCGGGCACGTAGAGCTTCTCGATCTTCTGCATGTGCGGGCTCAGCTTGCCCTCGATTTCTGCCCATGCGACCTTGCGCATTGGCTTCGTCTTCGCCTGCTTGATGCCGATCAGCGTGGCGTAGCGCAGCTTGTTGATGCCGCTCTGGATGGTCAGCACCGCAGGCATGGGCATCTCGATGTACTGATAGTGACCGGCTTCCAGCTCGCGCTTGAGTTTCAGGCCGTTCTCCGCCTTTTCGATGCCAATGATGATGGTGGCGTGGGGAATGCCGAGGATCTCCGCCAGCAGCACGCCGGTTTGCGCCGCGCCGAAGTCGTCGGACTGGAGACCGGTGACGATGAGGTCGAAGTTCTCGCCCGCAATCGCCGCGGCCATCGCTCGCGCCGTGTTGCCCGCGTCCAGCTGCGCAAAGCGGTCGTCCTCCAGGTGGATGGCCCGATCCGCGCCCTTGGCCAGCGCCTCGCGCAGCACCTGCGCCGCGCGCGCGGGACCCGCGGTCAGCGCCGTCACCTCGCCGCCGTGCTTCTCCTTCTGGCGCAGCGCCTCTTCCAGCGCGTAGGCGTCCGGCTCGTTCGTCTCCCACGACACGTCGTCGCGGATCCATGTGCCCTGCTCGTTGAGCCGCAGCGGCGCGTCCTTTTGCGGAACCTGCTTGATGCAAACCAGGATTTTCATCGACTGGCAAGTATAGCGAACCGGGGACGATGCGGGAAAACCGGCCAGCCAGCGGCAGGGCGCCGCATCTTATATTCTTGAAGTATCCCCATTTTTTGAGAGATTCATGATTTCTGTTTCCGACGTCACCATGCGCTACGGCGCCAAAATCCTCTTTGAAGAGGTTTCCACCACCTTCACGCCCGGCCGCCGCTACGGCCTCACCGGCCCCAACGGCGCCGGCAAGTCGACGTTCATGAAGATCCTTTCCGGCGACCTCGACCCGCAGAAAGGCAATGTCGTCCGCCCCAGAAAACTCTCCGTCCTCAGCCAGGACCAGTACGCCTTCGACGCCTTTCGCGTGATCGACACCGTCATCATGGGC
The DNA here is from genome assembly GCA_030041515.1 of Acidobacteriaceae bacterium. Classification (GTDB taxonomy): domain Bacteria; phylum Acidobacteriota; class Terriglobia; order Terriglobales; family Acidobacteriaceae; genus Palsa-343. Next base: position 55,164 of record JASHNS010000039.1, read on the forward strand.
AACAAAGGCCTGTGGGCCGCCCTCGCCGAGCGCGACAGGATCTACGAAAAGTCCGAACTGACGGACGACGACGGCATGCGCCTGGCGGAATTGGAAGGGATCGTCGGCGACGAGGACGGGTACACCGCCGAGTCGGACGCCGCCGTTCTGCTGCAGGGGCTTGATATCCCCGATGAGCTGCACGAGCGCAAGATGAGCGAGCTGCAGGGCGGCCAGAAGGTGCGCGTGCTGCTGGCGCAGGCGCTCTTCGGCAAGCCGCAGGCGCTGCTGCTGGACGAGCCGACCAACTACCTCGATCTCGACTCCATCCACTGGCTCCAGGATTTCCTCACCCGCTTTGAGGGCACACTCATCACCATTTCGCACGACCGGCACTTCCTCAATTCGGTCTGCACGCACATCGCCGACATCGACTACCAGACCATCATCACCTACACCGGCGGCTACGACGACATGGTGCTGGCGAAGACACAGATTCGCTCGCGCCTCGAATCCGAAAACGCGCAGCGCGAGAAGAAAATCGCCCAGCTGAACGAATTCATCGCGCGCTTCTCCGCCGGAACACGCTCCTCGCAGGTCACCAGCCGCAAAAAGGAAGTGGAACGGCTGCAAACCACCGAGCTGGCTCGCTCCAACATCGCGCGCCCTTACATCCGCTTCGACCAGAACCGGCCCTCCGGCAAGTACGTCGCGGAGATCGACGGCCTGCGCAAGGCGTACGGCGACCTCACCGTCATTGGGGGATTCTCGGGGGGCATCATGCGCGGCGAAAAGATCTGCCTGATCGGCCGCAACGCCCAGGGCAAGACCACGATGCTCAAATCGCTGCTGGCCAATCAGCCGAATCTCGCGGAGAAGGGCTTCGTCCTCGACGCCGGCAATGTGAAGTGGGGGCACGAAGTCCAGATCGGCTACTTCCCGCAGGACACGACTGGCGTGATCGAGCCCGGGACCACCGTCCTCGACTGGCTGCGCCAGTTCGACCCGAAAGCCACCACCGAGGACATCCGCGGCATCCTCGGCCAGATGCTCTTTCGCGGCGAGGAGGGACTGAAGCCGACGGCCGCGCTCTCCGGCGGCGAAGCCGCCCGGCTGATTTTCTGCAAGCTGATGCTGCTCAAGCCGAACCTGCTCATCCTCGACGAGCCGACCAACCACCTGGACCTTGAAGCCATCAACGCCCTCAACATCGCACTGCAAAGGTACGAAGGCACCGTCTTGCTGGTCACGCACGATCACGACCTCATCGACGAAGTGGCCACGCGCATCTGGCACTTCGACCAGGGCGCGATCGAAGACTTCAAGGGTCCGTACGAGGAATACCAGCAGGCAGCGGCGACGGCGCGGGGATGACGGGAAACCGCAGACCGTAATCCGTAATCGGGGAATCGCGAAGGAAAAAGGCTGAGACGCTCAACGCGGCTCAGCCTTTCCTGTCTACTGACTCCTGTCTGCGGTCTACGGGCTGCCGTCTCCCGTTTCCTGATCCTCAATTGATCGTCAGGGTCAGGCTGGTTTGCGCGGTAATGGCTCCGTTCACCGTATCCGCCCCATACAGCACGAACGTATAGGTGCCGGCAGCCACGTCGGTTCCACCTCCTCCGGTGAGGCAGCTTTTCCCGGTGCAACCTGTCGTGCCGCCCCCACCCCCGCCGCACCCGGTGGCAAAGCCGCCCAGGGCGAGGGCCAGCATCAGGCACCCGAGCGTGGCCAGCAGTTTCGAGCGCTTCCGCCGGAAGCCGAAGAGCAGCAGCCCGGCGAGCGCGGATGCGCCAAGGGGCACCGCGCCGCCAAAGGGCGCGTGGCTCCTGGCCTGGCCGCCGTGGGCCGTCATCGGCTTGATGCGGAAGAATCCAGGCTGCATGCTGCCACTGGAGGAAGAACAATTCCCCGACGAGGTATAGAACGTCAGCGTGGCCGTCGTCCCGCCCGTCGGCACCGTCACTTCGCCGGTTGAAGCGTCGGTGTTCGCGCCGCTCAGGCCCAGGCAGCCGTCGGTGTAGAAGCTGTTGGCGTTGCTGCTGGTTACCTCATAGGACAACAGCACCGTTCCCGCATACGAGCCCTGCGAGCCGAACGCGATCGAAGAGGTTCCTGTGGCGCCCGCCGAAACCGTGACCGTCGACGGCGATGGCGTCATCGTGAAGGCAGGTGGAACCGTTCCGCCCGACACCGTCAGGTTCACCGTGGCGCTCGATCCGCTGAAGTTTCCTCCGCCGGAGTAGACCACTTCGAGGACGTGCGTACCGTTGAAGGTTGAGGTTGTGGGTGCGTAAGGGTAGGTTGCCACGCCGCCCGCGTTCAGCGTCAGAGTCGTCAGCTGGAATTCGGTTTGCTCCGTCGTGCCGTCGTAGAGGGTTACGGTACCCGTGGGGGTTCCGGACGCGGACGCGACGGTAATGGTGAGCAGGTCGCTTGCTCCTTCCGCGACGCTCGAGCTGGCCGGCACGACCGTGGTCGTGGTCAGCAGATTCGATGTCCCGACGGGCCACTTGTTCAACAGGTTGTTGAGGTCGACCGAGCCCAGTCCCGTTGCTTCGTCATACCCGGTGGTCGTCGTATAGTCGTTGACCGCATCCCCGGTGCAGTAGCTGGAGCCCGCCGTGCAGTTGTTCCCGCTGCCCGTTGGCGTGTCGTGGAAGGCTGAGCCGTACGTGGAGGAAGTGGAGGCGAGCGAATACAGCTCCGCCGCCGCAATGCCCTGGTTCGAGCCGGTCTTCTGATCGATGATCGCCATCATGCCGGCAAAGATGGGCGCCGCGAAGCTGGTCCCCCCCGCCGCCGTCAGGTCCTGAGAGGACGAATCGCGGAAGCCGGCGTTGCAGCTGTTCGACTGCCCGCTCTGCCACGCCGACTGATCGCCGGTGCAGAACAGATATGGAGCGTTCACGTTGGAAGAATCCAGCGAAATGTCCGGCACTTCGCGGTTGCCCCCCGACGAGAGGCCGGTCACGCCGGTTTGCCAGGTGGGTTTCGAGGCGAAGGCACTGACGCCTCCGCCGCCGGAACAGATCGCGTCGCCTGGGGCGCTGTTTTTGGTGGCGTATGCGCCGCAGGTCACGTCGTCGTTCCACGCCGTCTCCGGGATATAGGAGAGCGCGGAGCTGTTGTTGGTGGCGTTGGACTGGGACCAGTACTGGGAAGCGTTGGCTCCATTCCCGTTCGGGCCATTCAGGTCCGCTGAGGCAAACTCCGTTCCGCCCACGCCGGTTACGTAATCGCTGCTGGCCGGATAGTTGACCGCCAGCACATCCTCCTGCGCCAGGGTGAGGCCCGAATACCCGTAGCACGCGGTCGAGCCGCTGTCGCCCGCTGAGGCAACAATGGTCTGGCCCTGCGAAGCGCCCTGCGCGGTAATCTGCTCCAGCGCACTGAACTCGGTGGTGGTGAATCCGCTGCCCTGCTCGCAGGCCCCGTAGCTGATGCTGATGACCGAGCCGATGTCGTTATCCACCGCATACTGCAGCGAATCGAAGACGTCGTCGTTCGAGTTGCTGCCGGTATAGACGAAGTCGATGGTCGCGCCCTTCGCGATGGCCCCGGAGTATTCCGTATCCAGGTCCGACTCGGCCTCATCCCCCGGGGAAACGACCGACGCGCCCGATCCGGGCACCACGATCATGTTCGGCGTGTTGACGGGAACGCCTGCGGCATTATCGAAGTTCTGGATATCCGAGGCCTCGATCTCCGACTGCCCCATGATGGCGATGGTCACGCCCGCGCCGGTCCCGCTGGAATTGTAGGCGGCGTTGATGTCATAGATGGTGGCCACGTCCCCGGGGGTCATGTAATTGTCGCCGCTCTGGGATGAGGTATACGCCGGCCGCGTGACGTTGGCGGGAGCGCGGCGCATCATCGGGTGGGGGCGGAAATCGTTCAGGTTCCCGATGTTCAGCACGACGCCCTGGAGCGCCGCCGGAATCGAGAGGCTCGTCCCGTTGGACCAGTGGGCCTTGCCGTCGACGGTATAGCGGTTCATCTGCGTCTGGAAGGCGTTCTCCACCTGCTCCACCGTGCCGGAGAAAGTAATGCTGGTGCGGCTGTTGGCCACGCGGACGATGCTGAATCCCTGTGACTGCAGCCACTGTTCCACCTTCTGCACGTCCGCGGGGCTTAACCCGAAGCGGGCGGCGAAGGCGGCCGGCGTCAGCCACTGGTGGTACTCCGGATTGCCGGGCGTGAGCTGCGCCTGGATGAGCGCCTTCAGCTCGGCCTCCTGCTCCGGCGTCAGGGCAAAGGTGAGTGTGATCCCCTCAATCGGCGTAGAGGCCGCCATGCGTCCGGTCTGCATCTGCCGGGCAATGCGCGGGTTCACGCTCCCAGGCAGCACCACGGAGTTATTGGGGTTGATGTCTTCGAGAATCCGGCTCCTGACCGCCTGTGCGGAGACGAGACTCCAGCTTCCGATGAGGCAGGCTGTCACGGCCAAACGACGTGCAATCCACGTGCAATTCACAGGGGGATACCTCGTAATGGTTCCTTTGGATAGAGGGAATCGGCCTCCGGAGGAGCCGCTCCGCCCTATTGTTCTCGATCTCCGGACCTTGCCTCGGCCGACGTCGTGCCCAGCCATGCGCCAAATTGCCTGAACAGGCTCCTGCACCCCGCCCCATACCCGCAGGCGGACGGGTTCATTGGAAATCCTCGTCTGAAGACAATTCAGGCATCGTGTAGCTGGATTAGACAGCAAAACCCCAGGAATTGTCTCGCTTTTCATGAGCGAAATTCACAGCCCGGACGCAAAAGAGGCCAAATCGGCGATCGGTTACGGATTCAGCCGCCGTTGCCCCCGTCCCAGGCCCCCGGGGCGGCGGCGCTTCCCCGTCCGGGAAGGGGGGCGCCCCCAACGCCTGGCGCCTCTGCCCAGGGCGATCGGCACCGCTGCCGGCCCCGCATTCGCTGCCAGACCTCGCCCGGGGTTCTCTTTCCTGATACCAGCCAAAGGACTCTGCTTAATCGATTCAGCTTGACGCTGGTTCTTCTGCGCCAGTAGCATGACGAAATCCGATCAGGAGTTGTCCCATGTCTTCTTCCGTAAAAAGGCTCCTCGTGTGTGCGGGGATGGTTTGCTTTTGGCTGGCGCTGAGTGCCTCCGCGCAATCGCCCGCGCCGCAGCCCCCTTCAGCGCACAACCGGCCCTGGATGAACAAGTCGCTCTCGGCCGACCAGCGCGCCGATCTTGTGATCCAGCAGATGACCCTCGACGAGAAGCTGAACTTCGTGCATGGTACCGGCTGGAACGGCCTTCGGCCGGGGGCCGCGGTTCCCCAGGGCTCGCTGGGCGGCGCCGGATACGTGCAGGGCGTCCCCCGGCTCGGCATTCCTGGCATCAATATGGCGGATTCCGCCGTCGGCGTCCGCCTCTCCGGTTCGGGCAGCCACTACGCCACCCTGCTGCCCTCCGTCCTCGGCGCGGCTTCGAGCTGGGATCCGCAGGCGCTCTTCCTCTTTGGCGAGGTGATCGGCCGCGAACTGCGCGAGACCGGCTACAACATGTCGATTGGCGGCGGCGTTGACCTCGCCCGCGATCCGCGCAATGGCCGCAATTTCGAGTACGCCGGCGAAGATCCGCTCCTGGCCGGCACCATGGTCGGCAATCTCGCCAAAGGCGTGCAGTCCAACCAGGTCATGGGCGACATCAAGCATTACGCCTTCAACGACCAGGAGACCGGACGGACGATCTACAACGCCGAGATCACCCAGCGCGCTGCCCGCGAAAGCGACCTGCTCGCCTTCCAGATCGCCATCCAGATGGCCCATCCCGCCGGCGTGATGTGCTCCTACAACAAGGAAACTGTGACTCCGCCGAATACCGCTCCCGACTGGTCCTGCCAGAACGATTACCTGCTGAACCAGGTCCTGAAAAAAGACTGGGGCTTCCAGGGATTCGTGCTCTCCGACTGGGGCGGGACGCACTCCAGTGTTCACGCGTTTATGTCCGGCCTCGACAACGAGGAGCCGGGATCGCAGTTCCTCGGCGATCCGCTGAAAAAAGCCATTCAGGATGGCCAGGTACCCATGTCGCGGCTGAATGACGCCGTCCACCGCGTGCTGCGCAGCATGTTCGCGAACGGCGTGATTGACAACCCACCGCAGATGGAAGAGGTGAACCCCTTCCTGGGCCGCCGCCAGGCCGAGCGCATCGCCGATGAGAGCATCGTCCTGCTGCGGAATGAGAACCACATCCTGCCGTTGTCGGCGAGCAGCGTCCATTCCATCGCGCTGATCGGCGCCCATGCCGACGTCGCGGTCCTCTCCGGCGGCGGCTCCGCGCAGGTGGATGCGCCCGGCGGCGGAGCGGTCCATCCGCATCCCGGCTCCGCAATCTGGATGGAGCATGTCTGGTTCCCCTCCTCGCCCGAGCGCAACATCCGCCTGCACGATCCCGGCGCTGACATTCAGTTCAACGAAGGCACCGATATCCAGGCTGCAGCCGCGCTGGCTGCGAAATCGCAGATCGCCATCGTCTTCGTGCAGCAGTGGATGAGCGAAGGCATGGATCGGCCTACGCTCTCGCTGCCCGACGCGCAGGAAGTCGTCGGCTGGAACGCCCAGGCTCGTCGCCCCATCCTCACCCCGCCCGTCGATCAAAACGCCCTCGTCGAGGCCGTGGCGAAGGCCAATCCCCATACCATCGTCGTGATCGAGAGCGGCGGTCCGGTCGCCATGCCATGGATCGATCAGGTGCAGGGCGTCCTCGAAGCGTGGTTCCCGGGCATTGGCGGCGCGCAGTCGCTGGCGAATATCCTCTTCGGGGACGTCGATCCCTCCGGCCGTCTGCCCATTACTTTCGCGAAAGACGATGCGCAGTTACCGCACCCGCAGGTTCCGGGCCTGACGGCGGAAACCGAGCCCGGCGGCCTGCCCGAGAACGCCTACCATCACAAGCCGGTGCCCTTTAACGTCGACTACAACGTCGAGGGCTCGCGCGTCGGCTACAAGTGGTTTGAGTCCGAGCACGAAACGCCGCTCTTTCCCTTCGGCTTCGGCCTCTCCTACACGACGTATTCCTTCTCAAACCTGTCGGTGGATTCCGCTCAGCACGCGGCCACGCTCACCGTCACCAACACCGGCTCGGTCGCGGGCACGGAGGTCGCGCAGGTCTACGCTATCCTCCCCGCTTCCACGGGTGAGAACACCTATAAGCGCCTGGTGGGATGGGATCGCGTGACGCTCGGTCCCGGGGAATCGAAGACCGTTACCGTGCCGATGAATCCGCTCACGCTGTCCGTCTTCGACGTGCGGAAAAACGCCTTCCAGATGGCGCCCGGCGATTACACCATCGTCGCCGGCTCGTCCTCATCGGAGACTCCGCTGCACGCCACGATGCAAATTCAGTAGTCGGTGGTCAGTAGCCAGTCGTCCCCCGGGTGCCCCGCATCCGCCTGAATTTGGCAGATAGGAACAGCAGAAATACCAAAGGCTCCGCATCGCGTTCGCACCCGGAGCCTTGTACTGATTACAGGTCACTGACTAACGACTACCCAGTCCTGCATCATCCCGCAAACAGAGCGCCCGAGGGCGTCGCGCTCGGGGTGGCCTGGGTTGCCGCCGCGGGCTTCTCTCCGGCGGCCGGAGTGTTCAGTTCCACCTTGCCGGAGAAGATCGCGTTCTCCTCGATCGAAAGCCGCGAAGCGTGGATATCGCCGGTCATGTGGCTGCCGGCGCGGAGTTCGACCCGTCCTGTGGCATGGGCATCGCCCTGCAGCGTTCCCTGCACCACCACGTCGCGCGCGGAGACGTTGGCCTGCACGCGCGCATTCGACCCGACAGTGAGCCGGTTGTCGTTCAGCGTGATCGTACCCTCCACCAGACCCTCCACCAGCAGGTCTTCGTTGCCCTTCACTTCGCCTCGAATCTGCACTGATTTCCCAATCACGGCTGCTGCCTCTCCCGGCATGTCGGCTCCTTTATTCCCGCTGCTGCGCTTTGCTCGCACTATACGCAACCGCGCCTCGGGCCGCAACCGCACTTTGTAACAAAATCCATCGAAAGTTGGTTGTGTGCGCGCCCCTGCCACAGGCATGATGGCGAAACTTATGCTCAAAGCCTGTGCGGGCATTTTTCTTATCGCGGCTGCGCTCTCCGCGCAGGCTCAAAACAACTTCTTCGGGAGGTGGGAAGCGCGCGCCACGGCGACCCAGTCAAAGCAGCCCGCGTGGACGCCGCCTCTGGTCACCACCTTCGTGCCCCTGATTCAGGTCTACCGCGGAGACTTCGTGCGCCAGATCGGCCCCACCCACGCCATCACGTGGAATTACGACGGCAGCAAGGGACTCAACCTGATTCCCTGGGCGAAGACCGAATTCGACATCGATCTTCCGCCCCTGCTGACGCACAGCAGCCCTGCCACGGTGGACGGCGCCGGCGACCTGTCTTTTCTGGGCAAGTACCGAATCCTCACGGGCAATGCGCATCACGGGAACTACGCCATCAGCGCGTTTACCGCTGCCACCGTTCCCACCGGGAGCTATAAAAACGGAAGCACGGATGCGACCGTCTCGCCGGGGATGGGATTCGGCAAGGGCTTCGGCAATTTCAACCTGCAGAGCACGCTCAGCGCCGCTCTGCCCACGGGCGATACGACGAAGCTCGGCCGCCCGGTCACGTGGAATACCGCTGCCGAGTTCCACCTGGCCAAATACTTCTGGCCCGAAGCGGAGTTCAACGCCACCTACTTTCATGGAGGGCCGAACGACGGCAGGACGCAGGCCTTCATGACGCCGGGCCTGTTGGCGGCTCGCAAACTCCGCCCCTCCCGCGACCGCAGCCGTTTAGGCTTGTGCGTCGGCGCCGGCGAGCAGATCGCGACCAGCTCGTTCCACAGCTACAACCATGAACTGATCTTTACGGGGCGTCTGGTCTTCTGAGCGCGGAGGCGCCCCCGAATGCCGGCCTGCCGGGGCGATCTGCGCACGACGTACAAGGCCTCTGTTGCACGAAACTGTACATATTTCGAAATTTGCACTAAACTGTGCACGGATGAAAACGCCATCCAGCGCAGCGTCTTTGCCCCACGCGGTCGTGACCGCCGATGTGGTCGACTCTCGCCGGACGGCCGCGTTCCCTGCTGTCAGAGATCGGAAATTGAAAGCGGCCACCGCGCTGCACACCCGGCAGAAACTGATCGTCTCCCCGTACACGATCACGGCGTGGGACGAGTTTCAAACCGTGCTGACCAGGCCTGGGCATGTCCCCCGCCTGATTCTGGACCTCCGCCGCATATTCTTCCCTCTCGAACTCCGGATTGCGGTCGGGCTCGGGGCCGCCAGCGGGGTCAGACGGAATCCCATCAACATCCACGCGGGAGGAGAGGCTTTCGAGCGGGCTCGCCAGGCCGCGGACTGGCTGAAATTCGGGAGCTCCAAGTTCCGCGTTCTCACCCGGTTTGAAACCGGCAGCGCGACCCTCAATCTCGTCGCGAACACCATCTACGGGCTTCAGGATTCGCTGTTGGAGAGAACAACCGCAAAACAATGGGCTGCGATCGGGGTGCAACTGGAAACCGGCAGCCAGGACCTGACCGCGAAGAAGCTCAGGCTTCGTGCCTCCACGGTTTCACGCAATCTCCGGCGGGGCCACTACTGGCAGCTGGTTGAAGCCGCCCGGGCGATGGAGTCCATCCTGAATGCAGATCTGTGAGTTGCACATTTTCGTACAACTCCTGAGAAATGGACGTTTTCATGCAACCCCTCACGCTCACATTCATGGCTCTGCTGCTGGCCCATCTGCTCGCGGACTTCCCTTTGCAGCCGGAATGGATCGTTCGCAAAAAGGGCGACAGGCTTCTGGCGCTGGGTTGCCACGGACTCATCCATTGGATTTGCGCGTGGGCGTGCCTCCTCGTTTTCGCCGGGACGCATCCTCTGTCGTGGCGCGCGCAAGCCGTGGTCGCCGCGTATACCGCCGCGCATTTGCTGATCGATCGCTCGAAATGCCGGCTGACCGCAAAAGCATGGAGCGACAACGCCGCCGTCTTCTCGGCCGATCAGGCAGCGCACCTCCTGATGGTGGGCATCGCCAGCCTTTTACTCACCAGGACCCGTCCCGGAGCGCTTCGGCACGATTTGCTGCTCCCCCTTTCGGCAAGGGCGCATGCGCTCGAAATCGCCATTGTGTATCTGGCTGTGGTCATTCCCGGCGGATACCTGATCCGCTATCTTACAAAGGACTTTCGAAGGTCCACCGGCGAAGGGTCCGAGCGCGGCGCGAACGCTGAGAACGGACTAAAAAACGCGGGCCTCTATATCGGCTATCTCGAGCGCTTTCTTATTGTCACTGCAATCGTCGCGCAATCCGCCACTCTGGTGGGGCTGATCCTGACCGGAAAATCCATCGCCCGCTTTCCTGAATTCAAAAAAGCGAGCTTTGCCGAATACTTCCTCGTCGGAACGCTGCTGAGCATATCTCTTGCATTAGTCGGGGGGCTGCTTCTCCAGAAGCTGCTCTATGGAGCCATCGTCTTCAAATAGCCGCGCCGCGGGCCACAAATCCGGGGTTGAGGAGCACCGGCTTGTTGTAGACCATGGGATTGCCGTCGATATCGGTCACCGATCCGCCCGCCTGCTCCACCACGCATTGCGCGGCCGCTGTGTCCCACTCCATCGTGGGGCCGGTGCGCGGATAGATGTCGGCGGCTCCCTCCGCGACCAGGCAGAACTTGAGGGAGCTGCCCATGGTGACAAATTCGCAGTCCTTATCGCCCCCCGTGAAGCGGCCCAGGTTATCCTCCATCGACGCATGCGAGCGGCTCGTCACGACGCGCGTGCGTCCGTGCGCCGCGCGCCCAATGCGAATGGCGGCGACCGATCCGCCCTGCGCCTTCCACGCACCGGCTCCCCGGGCTGCGTAGTACATCTTGTCGATGGCGGGGGCGTAGACGACGCCCAGAATCGGATGACCCTCCTCCATCAGCGCAATGTTGACCGTGAATTCGCCGTTGCGCTTCAGGAATTCCTTCGTCCCGTCCAGCGGATCGACCAGCCAGAACCGCTGCCAGCCGCTGCGCCGCTCGAACGGAATTTCCTTCGACTCTTCGGAAAGAACGGGCCACTGGGGCGCGATGCGCTGCAGCCCTTCATCGATCACGTGGTGCGAGGCCAAATCCGCCTGGGTGAGCGGCGAATTGTTCTCCTTATATTGCACCGACGGATTCACCTCGGCGTAGAGGCGCATGATCGCCTCCCCCGCCTGGCGGGCGATCTCGACCACCTGGGGCAGAAGCTCGCGGAATTCGTTGTCCTCGTGCGCGTCGCTCACCGAGCTCACTGCTCCTTCCCTTTTTCCCGAATTCCCTGCTCGAGAAAGTGCAGGATCCGGTCCACGCACTGCTCCACCGACTCGCTGTCGGTGTGCAGGTGAATCTCAGGCGCGACCGGCGGCTCATAGCCGCTGTCGATGCCGGTGAAGTTCCTGAGCTCTCCGCGCCGCGCCTTGGCGTAAAGGCCTTTGGGATCGCGCTGCTCGCAGATGGCCAGCGGGGTGTCCACGAACACCTCGATGAACTCGCCCGCCTCAAAGCGCGACCGCGCCAGTTCCCGTTCCGCGCGATAGGGGCTGATGAACGAGACAATCGTCACCAGACCTGCGTCCACCAGCAGCTTCGCGACCTCGGTGACGCGCCGGATGTTCTCAGCGCGATCCGCTTCGGTGAATCCCAGATCGCGATTCAGTCCGTGCCGCACGTTGTCGCCATCGAGCATGTAAGTGTGCTTGCCCGCCGCGAACAATCGCTTCTCCAGCAGGTTCGCGATCGTCGATTTGCCCGAGGCTGACAGCCCCGTGAACCACAGGCAGACCGGCTGTTGCAGCTTTTGCCGGGCGCGCGCCTGCTTATCGATGTCCACGTGCTGCCAGTGGATGTTCGCAGCCCGCCGCAGCGAGAAGTCGATCATCCCCGCGCCGACCGTCTCATTCGTGATGCGATCCACCAGAATGAAGCTTCCCAGCCGCCGGCAGCGCTCGTACGGCTCGAAGGGCACAGGGCGATCGGTGGAGAGATTGACCACGCCGATGTCGTTCATCTCCAGAGCCCGTGCCGCCTCGTGGCTTCCCGTGCGCACGTCCACCCGGTGCTTGATGGCGGTGATGGTGGCCACGGCCTGCGAAGTGTGGAGATTCATCAGGTAGGAGCGCCCCGCAACCAGATGATGCCCGGAAAGGCAGATGACGCGCGCCTCGAACTGATCGCTCAGGTCCACTGGGTCGGCCGCCGACACCAGAACGCTGCCGCGTGAGACATCCACTTCATCGGCCAGGCACAGGGTGATGGACTCGCCCGCGGCCGCCGACGGCAGTTCCTTCTGCCAGCCGACAATCGAGCGGATCTTCGTCTCCTGGCCACCGGGAACCACGCGCACCCTGTCGCCGGGCTTCGCTGCGCCGCTGGCGATGCGGCCGCAGTAGCCGCGGAAGTCGTGCGTGGGCCGATTCACCAGCTGCACGGCCATGCGGAACTTCAGATCCGGCACGTCCGTGGTCGCGTCCACCTCTTCCAGGTACCGCAGCAGCGCCGGCCCTTTGTACCAGGGCGCTGCCTCACTCCGCTCCGTGATGTTGTCGCCGTTCAGCGCCGAGACCGGAATCGGCTGGAACGACTGGAATCCCAGCTGATGGGCGACCGGCCGAAACTCCTCGACGATCTTCTCGAACACTTCTTCGTCCCACTCCACCAGGTCCATTTTGTTGATGGCCATGACCAGGTGGCGAATGCCCAGCAGCGACACGATGCGCGCGTGGCGGTGCGTCTGAACCATCAGACCTTTGCCGGCGTTCACCACCAGCACGGCCAGCTCCGACGTCGAGGCGCCCGTGGCCATGTTGCGCGTGTACTGCTCGTGGCCGGGCGTGTCGGCGACGATGAACCGCCGCCGGGGGGTCGCGAAAAACCGGTAGGCCACGTCGATGGTGATGCTCTGCTCGCGCTCCGACTGCAGCCCGTCGACCAGCAGGGCAAAATCGATGGCATCGCCCTGGGTGCCGTAGCGCGTGGAGTCGCGTTCCAGCGCAGAGAGATGATCCTCGAAAACCTGCTTCGATTCCCACAACAGCCGCCCGATCAGCGTCGACTTCCCGTCATCCACGCTGCCGCAGGTGATAAACCGCAACACATCCTGCATCAGAAGTAGCCCTCCACTTTTTTCTTCTCCATGGACCCCGCCTGATCGTGATCGATCAGCCGGCCCTGGCGCTCGGAGGTCCGCGCCGTCTGTGTTTCTTCCACAATTTCGGCGATGGTGGTCGCCGTGCTTTCGATGGCCGCCGTCAGCGGGTAGCAGCCCAGCGTCCGGAAGCGCACCATGCGCATCTCCGGCACTTCGCCGGGATCGAGCGGCATCCGCTCGTCGTCCACCATAATCCACTGGTTGGATCGCCGCACCACCGGCCGCATCGCCGCGAAATACAGCTTCACAATCTCGATGTTCTCGTCCGCGATGTACTGCCAGATGTCGGCTTCCGTCCAGTTCGACAGCGGAAAGACGCGGATCGATTCGCCGGGATGAATGCGCGCGTTGTAGATGTTCCACAGCTCGGGCCGCTGCAGTTTGGGATCCCAGCGATGGCCGGGCGAGCGGAAGGAGAAAATCCGCTCCTTGGCGCGCGATTTCTCCTCGTCGCGCCGCGCACCGCCGATGATCAGGTCGAACTGGCCCTCATCCAGCGCCTGCTTGAGGGCCTCGGTTTTCATCAGGCCGGTGTACGTATCCGAATCGTAGGTGAAGGGGTTCACCCCTTCTGCCTTGCGCTTGTGATTCGTATGCACCAGCAGCTTCATCCCGCATTCCCGGGCGATACGGTTGCGGAATTCGATCATCTCCCGGAATTTCCAGGTGGTGTCGACATGCAACAGCGGAAACGGAGGCGGCGCGGGCCAGAAGGCCTTGCGCGCCAGGTGGAGCATCACGGAGGAATCCTTGCCGATCGAGTACATCATCACGGGCTTTTCGGCCAGCGCGACGGCTTCGCGAAGAATTTCAATGGATTCCGCTTCAAGAGAGGCGAGGTACCCGCTCATTCATGACCATCCGGGGAATGTGAAGTAGGAACAAAAAGGCAGGACTTCGGAGTGGATCGGGAAGGACTAGCGACAGCCGCAGCAACAGAAAAAGGGCTTCTCGATCAGGTGGCCGCTCGACCCGGCCCGTTTTGCATGGCAGGCTTTCATTGGGGTTCGGTAGGGCCATCATAACAGAGCGATGCGCGCAGATGCGTCGTCACTGGCGCCGGCGGATCGAAATAACCGCCGCGTTCCGTCCTCGATCCCTGACTCCTGGCTCCTCCATGTTCGCTTTTTCCCACAGCTCTCCCTGCAAGGGCCATACCGGCTGCGGCTCTTTGCGCGCCCCTTCGCTGAACCGCTGCCCCAGCCCGTATTTCCGCACCACCGCCTGCACCAGGGCTTTCACCCGCTCCTGATACGCCCGCGGCACAAACGCGCGATCCCGATACCGCGCCTCGTACTGCGATTCAAGCGCGGGAAACTGTTCGTGGATGAACCGCATGAACACCGGCCGCGAGCACGGCTTGAGGAACAGCGGCTGCGCGCCGAAGAAGCTCGCCCCCACCCGCTGCGCCCGCCGCGCCATCCCCTCCAGCGCCGCGCGCGTGTCCGTAATCCCCGGCAGCAGCGGCGAGCATAGAATCCCCGTCCGCAATCCCGCCGCCCGCAACCGCTCGACGGTCCTGAAGCGCAGATCGGGCCTGGGCGCCCGCGGCTCCAGCACCCGCGCCAGCTTCGCGTCCGGCGTCGTGATGGTCAGGCAAATCCGCAGCACATTGTGCTCGGCAATCCGCCGCAGCAGCTCCGCGTCGCGCTCAATCAGCGTCGACTTCGTCACAATCCCCAGCCGCAGCCCCTCGTGCTCGGCAAAAACCTCCAGCAGGCTGCGCGTCACCTGTGCGCGCCGCTCAATCGGCTGGTACGGATCGGTGGCCGTCCCCAGCGCGATCTCCTCGCCCGCCCGCACCTGCTTCAGCTCCTGCCGCAGCAGCCACGCCGCGTGATCCTTGATGTAGATCTCCCGCTCGAACAGCTCCGGGTCGTTCCTGTCCATGAACTCGTGCGTGTATCGCGCATAGCAGTAGCGGCAGCCAAATTCGCACCCGCGATACGGATTGATCCCCCAGGCGAAGAACGGCATCCGCTTCGAGACGATGCGGTTCAGGACGGATCGCGTCGCCAGGGTGCGAAACTCGACGCCATGGCCGTCCCGCCCAGCGTCCGCCTCGACAGACTGCGCGGCCAGCCGGGCGACGCCCACCGGCCCCTGATTCAGGATCGGAAACAGAGCCGGAAACAGTATATTCGCTTTTTCTTCGCCCATGCGGATAAGCTACGCCCGGGCGCTTCGCTCGTCAAGCCGATCTCTTCGCTCGTCGAGACTGGGCTATTGCAGAGCCAGAGTCCCCGTTCCGACATCCAGCGTGCACCCGCCGCCGCTCACTGCGTAATTCGCAGTAATTGTCTTCCCATCCTGGGAGAGCGTGCCGCCCAGGCTCAGCGTCGCTCCGCCCGACGAGGCGTTCATCGTCACCCCGAACTGATTGCCCAGGAACCCGGAGTTCTGTTCGGACCCGCCCCCCGTCGCCGACGTCAGGCATGGATACCCGCTTACCATAGCCGTTCCGTCGACATTGAGGAATCCTCGTGCGTTTACCGGGCTGCTCTGCTGCAGGCTGGCCGAGAACACGTAGCTCTGTCCCGTGTCTACAGAAGTCATGGCGCCCACATACGTCCCGTCCAGCTCCGGCAACTCATACCCCGTCAGCGTCCCCGAATCCGGACAGCCCCCGGTCAGCGAAAACGTCCCGTTGGTCACTGTCCCACCGCTCAGGGTGCCCGTCATGCTGAAGACAGGTCCGCCGTTGGGCACTGCGGATCCCAGCGTGAGGCTTCCGCTGGAGCCCATCGCTCCCGTCAGCGAATCGTTGAAGTCCGCAAACGGCCCGCTGCAGCACTCGGGCGTGCAATCCAGAGGAAATGCGATCTGGATCCACGCCATGCCGGAAACCGTGCTCCCCGTTTCCGTCAGGTAGACGCCGAAGGGCACTGCCCATCCGTTGCTATTGGTCGCCGTGAACTCCCAGTTGCCCGGGATCATCGTGGACGGTGGCGGAGGACTGCCAGTCATGTTGCCGCTGCCGGCACAGCCGGCAAGACCGCCGGCAATCAGGGTTACAGAAAAGGAAATCAGCGCTGCGCAGCCGGACGCGGCCGCTCGCTTCCAGGAGGACATACTCGCGCCCCTCCCCAGGCTTTCGCCCATCTTAGACGTGTTTCCGGCCCACGAGTCTCACTATTCTTCATCTCTCAACCGCGATGGATCGCTCCGCCCGCGCTATCCTAGAGTCAGGCTGCCCGGCAGCCCGCCCGACTTCAATCGCCCGCGGCGTTTTGCATGCCCGATCGGGAATCTCTTCGGGCGCCCCACATCGGCGTGAGTTTGGCGGATGTGGCCGACAGACGAGCCGCAAAGGACTCAAATCCGTTGTTGATGCCGCACATCACGCCCTTTGAATACGGTTGTTCCATCCTCGTCGGCGGCGCCGCCGTCATCGTCTGGCGCATCCGCGAGACCCGTACCGCCGTCACGCTGAAGAAAATCCTCATCCCCCCGGCCGGCATGTCCACCGGATTCTCCATGTTCGCCGTTTCGGACTTTCGCATTCCCTGGCTGTGGGCACTGATCGCCTTTGCTACCGGAGCCACCCTTTTCGCCTGGCCGCTGGTGGCCACCACTAAACTCCGCCGCCAGGGCGCCGTCATCATGATGAAGCGCTCTCCGGCCTTTCTCGTGGTCATCTTCGCTTTGCTCGCCATCCGCTTTTTCGCCGATGGATTCTTCTCGAGATTCCTCACCGTCCCGCAAACCGCGGGAACCTTCTTCATCCTCGCTTTCGGCATG
The DNA here is from genome assembly GCA_030041515.1 of Acidobacteriaceae bacterium. Taxonomy (GTDB): domain Bacteria; phylum Acidobacteriota; class Terriglobia; order Terriglobales; family Acidobacteriaceae; genus Palsa-343. The sequence continues at coordinate 72,068 of JASHNS010000039.1, forward strand.
ATCGTGGTCTGGCGCGGCAGCCTGTTCCTGCGATATCGGAAGCTGGCCGCGCAGCTGCCCACGCTGGATGCTGATCCTGCAGATACGCCCCGCTCTCTCGATGCAGAAGAAGCGTGAAAGACGGAAGACCGTAGTCAGTAGTCAGGGGTCAGTAATCCGCAAGTGCCGGCGCCCGGGGCAGTCCCATCGCTGACTGCTGATCACTGAATACTGACTACTGCTTCGCCGCAATCAGCTCATCCAGATAATCCGGCTTCCCTTCCTCGCGGACCAGGTGGGGATAGCGCTGCCCGCCGTGATAGTCCACATTCGCCGTTCGGTAGTAGTCGTCGTCCACAACGAGCAACTGGATCGGCGCGGAGCTGTGCTGGGCCTCGTCGATCGCATCTTCCAGATCATCCGGGGTATACACGCGCCCGTTCACGCCGACCAGTTTCATCCCCGAGGTCACGCCCGCCTGGTACGCAGGGCTGCCCATAATGGAGTCGAAGATCGTCCCATCGGGACCCACCTGCAACCCCAGCGAATACGCGTCGCCGAATCCGCCTCGCCGGCCCGGCAGCCGCACCGGCTCGCTGTTCAGCACGGGCTTCCAACCGGCGTTTTCGATTCCCGCCACGGGCGGCTGGGGCGACGTGGAATCCAGATGCTGGTGGAAGAACGCCGCCCAGTCGTAGGGGGCCACCTGGTTCAGCGTGTCGACCAGCTGCTGGAAGGTGTAGGTCTTCACCTGAGGCCCAAGGTTCGGGCCGCCGTGGAAGAGATGGCAGAAATCGTCAATCGATTTCTGCCCGTGCGTGGTGTCGTGGATGATGGTGGCCACTTCCAGCCACATCAGATCTCCTTCGTCGTAATAGTCCGTGCCGCGGCGCCAGTTGATCCATCCGCCGCGCCCGAAGCCGAGGCCCGGTTCGGCCACGGCCGTATCCAGCAGCGGACGCCACGTGCGCCCGGGCCGTCCCAGGCCCAGTTCCTCGGCGATGCTGGCCAGAAACTCGCGATATTCTTCGGGCGTCCACAAGCCGCTGCGCGCCGCCAGCATCGGACCCAGATATTCGGTCAGCCCTTCGTAGCCCCACAGCAGATCCGTCTCCTCGGCCTGCTCGTAGTAGGGCGTCGTCAGATCCGCCGGGCGCCGGAATTTCCCGTTCCACGAATGAACGTACTCATGCGGAAGCAGGCTGCCGACGACAAAACCGGCGCTCGGCTCCAGCAGCGTGCGCTCCGGCAGGCGGCTGTCGTTCGATTCGTGGTGCTCCAGGCCAAAGTGCGCCACGTGATCGCTGAGCGCCAACAGGAAGTGATAGTCGCGGTAGTGCCGTGTGCCAAACAGCAGCCCCGCCTGCTTCACCAGATTCGTCAATTCCTGCTGCACCGCGGGACTCATGTTCAGCGCCGCGGCGCTGTCCGCCACCAGGTCGATCTCATGATGGATGGGCTCTCCTGGCGGTGTAATGTCGATCGCTCGGTAATACTCGCCCTCGTCCACCGGCGAATCCACGAGCCGGTTGAGCGCGACGGGCGTGAAGGTAACCTCGTTGCCGGACTGGCTTTTCACGGGCAGCGCGGTGCCGAATTTCCAGCCTTCCGGCAGAATCAGCTTCGCCGCAAAAATCTGTTGCTGCGCCGGGACCTTCGTCGGGTCGAGATAGAGCGCGACCTCGTTCCACTCCAGCACCAGCAGCTTGTCCGTCGCGGAGTATCCATCCGGTTCCAAAAAATCGAACTGCGCATGCAGTTCCGATGCGCCCGCGGGCACGTCCAGGTGGAAGGTGAAAACATCGAGCAGATCGCGCCGCCACGGCACCATCTTGCCGTTCGCTTCGAACTTCAGACCGGTGAGGCTGGAGATCGGTCCGGAGGGTGAATGATTGCCGGGAATCCACTTGGGGTAATTGAGCGTCAGCGGACCCGGCTCGACCGGAATCGTCTCGCTGACATGAAGAATCTTCAGCGGCGACTGCGTTGTGTCCACGGTGAGAGAGATCTGCGACTGCCCCCACGCCGCCGGCAGCAACAGAGCCGCCATCACGATGCCCAACAGACGAAAACACACCCGTCCCATTCCGAGCTCCTGGCCTGACCGAAATCAGTGAACCGCAACATCCTACCCTGAATGGCCCTGAGTCGGCGCGGACGGTCCCGCATCTTGTCTGGCGGGATGCTATCCGCCGGCTTTCGCCGCCAGCTTCTCGGCCGCGCCCAGCACTCCCTTCATCTCTTCCGGCAGCCCGTATCTCTGCTGCAGATACTCAGGGCTGTTCCACGAGAGCCAGGTCGCGCCCTCGCGGTCCTGCCACACCAGGATTTTCAGAGGCAGGTCGATCGCGAGCCCGGGCGCGGCCAGCATCAGCGAAGTGCCGGCCGCCGGATTGCCGAAGATCAGCAGCTTCGTCGGCGGCATGATGTGAATGCCTGCCTTTTCCGCTTCGCCGCTGTGATCGATCAGGGCGAACAGCTTCACGTTTCCGGCATCCAGCAGCTTCTTCAGCCGATCGACTGTCTCGTCCACCGGATATTGACTCCGGCGGCTCACCACTCCGTTTCCAGCTTCAGGTGTCACGGCGCACCTTCCTCTCGAGCCACGCAAGCAGAATGCCCGAATTCGCCCAGGTTGGCCAGCCAGCGTTAATTCGCAGCCGGAAACTTCTCTACGTGCTGCTCGCCCCTGCGCCCCAGATAGACCACCTGGCGCCCAGTGAGAAACGCCCAGTATCCGATAACGCCGGCCGCCGTCGCCCGCTTCACAAACTCGGGATAGCGGATCGTGTCGCCCTGCGCGGCGCGAATCGCGTCCACGATCTTCTCCGCCGAGAACTCCGCGGCGACGGGATGAGGCTGCAGCGTCATGGTTTCCGTGTGGGTTTCGCCGTTGGCGAGGTAGTGGGTTTTGCGTCCCGCGGCAAAGTCCACCAGATACGACTCCACGCCCACCGCCATCAGCTGCTGCACTCCCTGGGGGAAGGTCATGTGCCCCGCATCGGTCTGCTCCGTCACCTCATGCATCGTTTTCGTGTCCATGGCTGGTCCTCGCTTCGAGTCATCAAATTCTCCCACCTTCGCCCTGATTCTGCCGACTTGCGTAGTTCACCTCGGCATTTGGCCTGGCGGGACATCGCCCGTTCGCCGCGCCTCCATCCAAATGGATAGACCGGCATTCGCAGTCCCCTCGAGGTGCGCAACCATGGCTTCCCCGCAACGTCGTCCCGACCCTGAGAACCTCCGCCAACTGGAAGATATGCGGCACCGTGACGTGCAGCGCGAGGTCGGTCCTGGCTGGCGTTTCGGCTTCTGGTGGATCTGGATTCTTGTCTTTGTTGCGATCTGGTGGGTCGCCTTCGGATGGGGCAATTCCGGCGGATATGTGTGGGGCCACGGCCGCGCGGTTGCGACGGAGCCCGCCAATGATGCGGTTCTCAGCGGTCCCGGCCTGCCCATCCTCAACGCCGCAACAACCAGTAAGCATATCTACATCGGGCAGGCATTCACGATCCGTAACGTGCCCGTAGAGCGCGTCGCCGGCGCGCAGGCTGTGTGGATCGGCAATGCCCAGAACTCCACACCGATGCTGCTGATCCTGCCCTCCGGCAGCAACACGTCCGCGCTGGCCCCCGGCGAGTGGCTCAATGCCGCAGGCCGGATCCGGAAAGCTCCCGCCGCAGCGAAGGCTCAGCAGCAGTGGGGATTGAGCGCCGCCGACGCGCAGGCCCTTGAAAAACAGGGAGCGTTCATTCAGGGCACAGAGGTGATCCGCGCAGCCGGCCACTCGGCTACGGGCAGGTGAGCTGGGCGCTGACAGAGACGCGACCACATCCCGGGCCACAGACGTCGATGACATTGCAAATGGGCCCCGAGCTGCCGTATTGCGGATCCCACGCGAAGACGTTGTAGGTCCCCGTGGCTGCTTTGGCGCAGGTCGCCAGCCCCTTCGAGGAAACCGTCACGTCGGTGGTCAAGCCCACGGTTGCTCCCGCCGTGCATGCGACCCAGTTCGCCGGCATCGGCACTTCTGTGGCCGGTGATGCGCTCCAGTGGCCCGTTGCCGTAAACTGCACCGACGAGCCGTTTGCTGTAGCCGTGGCCGGGCTGATGCTCAGCGACTCCAGCTCGCGATTGCCGGTGCCGCATCCAGCCATCAGCAGCACAGCTGCCGCCAGCGGGCATACCAGCTGAGGGAAAACCTGCTCATAGCCTCGCCTCCTCAATTTCCACTATTGGACCGCAATTCTTCATTGCGCGTCTCAATAAAGCTGTTTCCGTCCTACACCCTCTCCCATAAACCCGATACCCTAAGGACAATGAAAACCGGCATTATCGGCCTGCCGCAGGTAGGCAAGACCTCGCTCTTTCGCATCCTCACCCGCGCCAAACTGGAAGATCGCGGCTACTCCAATCCGCGCGAAGCACATCTCGGTGTCGCCAAAGTTCCCGACGATCGCCTCGACCGCCTGGCCGCGGTCTACAACCCGAAAAAGCTGATCCACGCCACCGTGGAATACGCCGACGTCGCCGCCATCGGCCAGGAAGCGCTCAAGGAGACCGCTTTCCTCACCTCCCTGCGCAACGTCGACGCGCTCATCCACGTGCTGCGCGCCTTCGAAGACGACTCCATCCCCCACGTCGGCGCCATCGATCCGCTGCGCGACGCCAAGTCCGTCGAGTTCGACCTCATGCTCTCCGACCTCACGCAGGTGGAAAAGCGCCTCGAGCGCCTCGAAAAAGATCTGAAGAAGATGCGCACCGCCGATCTGGAAAAAGAGAACGCGCTGCTGCTGCGCTCGAAGGCCGCGCTCGAAGCAGAAATGCCCCTGCGCGAGCTGGAAATGTCGGCCGAGGAGAAAAAGCTCATTCGAGGCTTCATGTTCCTCTCCCAGAAGCCGGTCCTGTACGCGGTGAATCTGTCGGAAAGCGCCACGCTGGGCGACGATCTCGAGAAAACCGGCGAGAAGCACGGCCTCACGGCCATTGCCGCGCGTCCCAATGCCGGACTCACGGCTTTCTGCGGCAAGGTGGAAGCCGAGCTCGCCGAAATGGACGATGAGGAGGCGCAGGAATTCCTGGCCTCGTATGGGTTGAAGGAGTCCGGGCTGGTCCGTCTCATCCGCCGCAGCTATGAGCTGCTCGGACTCATCAGCTTCTTCACCGTCGGCGAAGATGAGTGCCGCGCCTGGACCGTGCCCGCCAACTCGCGCGCGCAGGAAGCCGCCGGGGCCATCCACACGGACCTCGAAAAGCATTTCATCCGCGCGGAGACCATCCACTGGGACACGCTGCTGGCCGCCGGTTCGGAGGCCGTTGCCCGCTCGCAGGGCACGCTGCGCCTCGAGGGCAAGGACTACCTCGTCCAGGACGGCGACGTCCTCCACATCCGCCACAGCGGCTGAAGATCCCCTATACCCTGTACGCTGTACCCTGATCGCCTATGCTTCTCGCCCTGCTTCTCGGTGCCATCGCCGGCTTCGCCAACATCTTTGGCGGCATGGTTGCGGTGCGCCGCAACTGGCCGCATCATTATCTGCGCTACTTCATCTCTCTCGGCGCGGGATTCATGATGGCCGTCGCTCTCCTCGACATGCTGCCGGAGAGCCTGAACTACTCGCCCCACTGGGCCCCCGCTCTGCTCCTGGCCGGCTACTGCATCACCCACCTCATCGAGCACACCATCACGCCGCACTTCCACGTCGGCGAAGAAACCCACGCCGAAGAATTCCTGCACCGTCACACGGGCTACTCCGTCCTGCTCGGCCTCTCCGTCCACGCCATCTTCGACGGCGTCGCCATCGCTTCGGGATTTGTCGTGTCCACCTGGCTCGGCTGGCTCATCTTCATTGCCATCTTCCTGCACAAGATTCCCGTCGGCTTCACCGTCGCCTCGGTCACACTGGCATCCGGCCGCTCCCGGACCGCCGCGGTCCTCTCGGCCTCGGTTTTGGCGGCTTCCACCCTTGTCGGCGTACTGGCCATCAGCCTCATTCCCAGTTGGGTCCGCGTCGGATTGCCCGTCTCCGCCGGGGTCACAATGTACGTCGCCGCCACCGATCTGCTGCCCGAAGTCAACCGCGAGCCCGGCATCCGCATGGCCCTGGTCTTCCTGCTGGGGGTCGGAATCTTTCTGCTCATCCGGCTGCTTGCACCGGTATAGACCGCGTCCCTCATCGGTGAAAGAACACGCTGTACAGCAGGATCACCAGCACCAGGCTGCTGACCACCACATACATCTTGTCGCGCTCGAAGGCGAACCCCACCACGCACATGCCCACCCGCGCAATCGGGGTGAGAATCAGCAGCAGCAGGCCGAACATGATGATGCTGCGCGGCTCCAGCGTGGCGATGCCTTCCGCCGCTCCGCGCAGCGTGGCGAACGTGGCCGGCTCGCCATGGAACGTGCTGTAGTCGGGCCGCGGCCCCTTGTTCTGCATCACGTACAGAACCCCGCCCACCAGCACCACGGCTGCCGCCAGCAGCACGCCGATGCGCAGCAGCATGCCCACCCACGTCTCGACTCGTTGGTCGTTCCAGCTCATCGGAACCTCATCGCGCTGTTCACGATCATCTGGATTCCCATCGCGATGATCAGCAGCGAAAACACAATCTTCAGCGTCCGCACATGCACCCGCACCAGCAGCTTCGATCCGATCAGCGAACCCACCAGCACTCCCAGCATCACCGGCATGACCAGCCCGGGCGCCAGGTAACCGCTGCGCAGATACAGCCCGGCGCTCGCCGCCGCCGTCACCCCGATCATGAAATTGCTCGTCGTCGTCGACACCTTGAAGGGCAGCTTCATCGCCTGATCCATCGCGATCACCTTCACCGCGCCCGACCCGATGCCGAGCAACCCCGACAGCACGCCGGCCAGCCACATCAACCCAAAGCCGATGGGCACCCTCTGCGCAACGTAAGGCTGTTCTCCACCATCCGGCAGGGGCAAATCGCCCTTCAGCTTCAGCCAAAGAGCCAGCTGATCGGGATGCTCCGTGATCTCCTCGTGCTTCTGCTTGAGCGAGACATACGCCGAATACAAAAGCACCAGCCCGAAGACCAGGCCGATCACCTCCGTGGGAGCCTTCGTGGTCAGCCATGCGCCGAACAGAGCGCCCAGCGTGGTCGCAATCTCAAGGAACATGCCGATGCGGATGTTCGAGAAGCCCTCGCGCACGTAGGCTGCCGCTGCTCCCGAAGACGTCGCAATGACCGACACCAGCGAGGCACCAATCGCATATTTGATGTCCACGTGAAAAGCGATGGTGAGCAGCGGCACAATCACCACGCCGCCGCCCAGCCCGCTCAGTGCCCCCAGCAGTCCCGCCCCGATGGAGCTGAGCCCCACAATTACCACGAACCAGAGATCGTTCATTTGTACGCAGAGTCGTCCTGATCGGAAATAGCGCGCGTTACCACCGCAACGGCATCCGGCGGCAACGTCAGCTTCCCCTCTCGCAGGCTAACATCCGCGGCTGACGCCAGTGTCAGCGCCGATCCGGCCGGCGCTTCGAAAGTAACCGGCTTCTGCGCCAGCGAAAACGCGACCGTCACGTTACCGCGCTCCAGCAGCAGCCATCGTTCGGCTTCGTTGAACCGCACGTTCACCCTGCGCAAATTGCCATCCATCAGCGCCGGCGTCGCCTTGCGCAGCGCGATCAGCTGGCGGTACCACGCCAGCATCTCGGCGTGCTCGCCCTCGGTGCGCTCGGCCCAGTTCAGCTTCGAGCCCTCCCAGGTCGCCCGCGCCTGCGGATCGGGCACGTCCCCGGGGTTCCAGCCGAATGCCGCGAATTCCTGCCTGCGCCCTTCGGAGACGAGTTTTCCCAGTTCCGCATCGTGGTCCGTGAAGTACTGAAACGGCGCCGATGCAGCCCACTCCTCACCCTGGAAGATCATCGGCACAAAGGGCGCCGTCAGCTCCAGCGCCGCGGCGATCTTCGCGCGTCGCAATCCGGCCAGGTGCACGAGCCGCTCGCCCTTCGCCCGATTGCCCACCTGATCGTGGTTCTGTGAGTAGCCGAAAAATCGCCAGCCCGGCAGCCCCCGCACCGGTCGACCGTGCACGCGGTCGCGATACGGTGAGTACCGCCCGTCGTACACGAATACCTCGCGCAGCGACTTCGCCAGATCACCGAGCGTGCCGAAATCCCGATAATAGCCGCCGCCCTCCCCCGTCAGAACAGTGAACAGCGCGTGATGAAAGTCGTCGCTCCACTGCGCGTCCATGCCGTACCCGCCTGCCTCCGGCGCTGTCACCAGCCGCGGATCGTTCAGGTCGCTCTCGGCAATCACCACATAGTGCCGGCCTGTCTCGGCCTCCAGTTCATGCGCCTCGGCGGCGAGCTGTTCCATAAAATTGATTGCAGAGCGGTCCATATACGCATGCACCGCGTCCAGCCGCAGCCCGTCGATGTGGTAATCCCGCAGCCACATCTTCGCGTTGTCGCAGAAGAATCGCCGCACCTCATGGCTGCCTGCGTCTTCCAGATTCACCGCGTCGCCCCAGGGCGTGTGGTGGGAGCTTGTGAAGTAAGGCCCAAACTTGCCGGCGTAATTCCCTGCCGGCCCGAAGTGGTTGTAAACCACGTCCAGCAGCACCGCCAGACCCTTCCCGTGGCATGCGTCGACGAAACGCTGGAATCCTTGCGGACCCCCGTACGGCTCATGCGGCGCAAACAGATCCACCCCATCGTAGCCCCATCCCTGCCGTCCCGGGAACGAATTCACCGGCATCAGCTCCACGTGCGTGATGCCCAGATCCCGGAGCCCGTCCAGCTTCTCGCGCGCCGCGTCGAACGTTCCCTCCGGCGTGAACGTCCCGATATGCAGCTCGTAGACAATCCCGCTCTTCAGCGGAGGCGCCTGCCATTCGGCATCGCTCCACGCAAACTCGGCCGGGGCGACCACGCGCGAGGGCCCGTGCACGCCCTCCGGCTGCCAGAGCGAGCGCGGATCCGGCAACGCGAGTTCCTCGTCGTCCAGAAAATACGCGTAATCCGTGCCGGGTCCGGCCTCAGCGACATCGGCCTGCCACCAGCCGCCGCCGGCCTGCGTCATCGCATGCCGCTGTCCCGCCGCCTCCAGGCGCACACGCTTCGCTTTCGGCGCCCATACGCGAAACCGATGCATACACCCTTCCTTCCTGCCTCATTTGTAACAATGACGGATCGAATTCGCTCTGTGTTTCCAGCCATCCGCCACGGGAGCGCGCGAAGCGCATTTGCCTGGACGGCCAGTCCCGCCCGGACGGCTAGTCCCCATGCGCGGAATCTCCGCCCGAACGGCCCGCCGCCTTCGGGTTCGCTCTCTGCCGCGCCCCGTCCTTGCCTTCCAGATCGAACGCCGCGTTCACCAGCGCAATATGCGAGAACGCCTGCGGGAAATTTCCCACCTGCCGCTTCTGCTCCACGTCGTATTCCTCGCTCAGCAGGCCCAGATCGTTGCGCAGCTCCAAAAGCCGCTCAAACAGCATGCGCGCGTCATCTTCCCGGCCAATCGCCTTCAGACAGCTCACCAGCCAGAAGCTGCACGCCACGAACGCTCCCTCGCCCGGCGGCAATCCATCTTCAATGCGCTGCGTCTCGTAGCGCATGACAAAGCCGCCACACATCAGCTCCCGCTCCACCGCCTCGATCGTCCCTTTGATCCGCTCATCCGTCGCCGGCAGAAAGCCCACCAGCGGCATCAGCAGCAGCGAAGCGTCCAGCGCGTCCGCCCCGTAGTCCTGCACGAAGCTGTTCTTCTGCTTGTCGAAACCAGCCCGGCATATCTGCTCATGAATCGCGTCCCGCACCTCTTTCCACTTCTCCACCGGCGCATCGATTCCCAGCCGCTCCGCGATCAGCACCGCGCGGTCGAACGCCACCCACGCCATCACTTTCGAATACGTGAACTGCTTCTTCCCTCCGCGCGTCTCCCAGATGCCCTCGTCGGGATCCTTCCAGATGGTCTCCAGGTGATCCAGCAGCAGCGTCAGCGCCCTGAAATCCTCCACCGTGTGCTTGCCCATCCCTTTCAGCGCATGGAAAAACGTGTCCAGCATCTCTCCGTAGATATCCAGCTGCACCTGTGTGGAGGCCGCGTTCCCGATCCGCACGGGCTTCGATTTCTCATACCCCTCCAGCCAGTCCGCCTCCCACTCCGTAAGCGACCGCTCACCCTTCAGTCCGTACATGATCTGCACCTGATCAGGACTGCCGGCGATCGCGCGCAGCAGCCAGTCCTGCCACTGGCACGCCTCGTCGAAATACCCCGCCGTCGTCATCGCCAGCAGCGTGAACGTCGTGTCCCGCAGCCAGCAGTAGCGGTAATCCCAGTTGCGCGAACCGCCCAGCTGCTCCGGCAGCGATGTCGTGGGCGCGGCGACCACGCCGCCTGAGGGACGAAACGTCATCGCCTTCAGCGTAATCAGCGACCGCTCCACCGCCTCGCGGTACCCGCCGTCGTAATTCATCTTCCCGACCCACTTTGTCCAGAACTCCTCCGTGTCTTCCAGCGCCTGCTTCGCGTCAATCGGCTCCGGATCGGGCTTGAACGAATCGCCGTAGGTCAGCGTGAACCATACCTGCTGGCCCTTCCTGACTGTAAATTCCGCAGCCGTCTTCAGCCCCTCGCCATGCACCGGCACCGACGCATGCAGCACCGCCACACCAGGCCCCGCCACCGCGCGGATCCCGTCCTCGATGGCCGTCACCCAGGGCACCGTCCGCCCGTAATCGAAGCGCAGCGACAGATCCATGCACAGGTTCACGCTGCCCCGGATGCCTTCCACAATCCGCACCACGTCGGAGTTCTTATCGCGCACCGGCATAAAGTCGATCAGCCTGACCGCCCCGTCGTCGCACTCGAACGTCGTCTCCAGAATCAGGGTGTGTTCGCGGTATTGACGGCTGGCCCGCCACGCCTGCCCTTCCGGGCAAATCCGCCACAGCCCGTTCTCCTCGGTGCCCAGCATGGCCGCGAAGCACGCCGGCGAAGAGAAATCCGGCCAGCACAGCCAGTCAATCGATCCGTGCCGGTCCACCAGAGCGGCCGTCTCGCAGTCGCCGATCAGTGCGTAATCCTCAATCCTCGATGCCATAGCCCTCATCGCCCCGGGGGCGCTCCACATCTGCCCGAGTTTGGAAGATGTGGGTGAGCTCACCGTTCCGTCCCTGGCCGCCCCACCCCTGTCTGCTTTTACTGTTCGTGATAATTCCGCATCAGCCCGCCATCCACCAGGAAGGTCGCGCCGGTTACATAGGATGCTTCGTCCGAGGCCAGAAAGGCCACCATTTGCGCCACGTCTTCGACCGTGCCCAGCCGCCCCAGCGGGATATTGCGCAGCAATGCGTCCAGCTTCGGCTTGTCCGCCAGCAACGCTTTGTTGATGGGCGTTGAAATCGCGCCCGGCGCAATGTTGTTGATGGTGATGCCCAGCGGCCCCAGCTCCACGGTCAGATTGCGCATCATCATCCGCATCCCGCCCTTGCTGCAGCAATAGGTGGTGAACCCCGGGAACGCCATGTCCTCGTGCACCGAGCTGATGTTGATGATCCGCCCCGGCTTCTTTGCCGCGCGCAGCCGCTGCACAAACGCCTGCGCCAAAAAGAAGGGCCCGCGCAGATTCACCGCCATCACCTTGTCGTATTCCTCTTCCGTCGTCTCCCAGAAGTCCGACCGGATCTCCATCCCCGCGTTGTTGACCAGAATGTCCGCACCACCGAAGCGCTTCCACGCCTCATCCACCAGGCTGCGCACGTCATTCATGTTGGTCACGTCGCCGCGCACGATGTCGCCGCCGCCCTGGCCGGCGCATTCCTGGATCGCCTTCAGCGTCTCCTCGGCGCCTGCCTCGCTGCCTATGTAATCAATGACGACCTTCGCTCCTTCGCAACCCAGCTGTTTCGCGATCCCCTGCCCAATGCCCGATCCCGCCCCGGTCACAATGGCCACTTTCCCTGCCAGTCGCATGGACTTCTCCTCATCACTGCTGTATTCAGGGTCCCGTTTCTTCCATTGGATGCCGAAAAGGGCGTCCAACCCGCCCTTTCGGCCGAGACCGCAATTTTCACAGTTGGCTCTGAAAGCACGTGCGGTCACCGGTCAACGCCCGCCGGTTTCCCGGCAAAAGCCGTGGTTCCTGCCCCCGACGACGGTCTTCTGACTCCTGTCTCCAGCCACCTGTCTCGGGGAACCTTCCCCGCCCTTCCCGCGTATTCTCTTCTGTCCGCCGCGTCTGGCGGGCCGGCTCATTCCGGCCGCGGTTCTGACCGGGTTATGCTGTTGAAGATTTGTGTGTGCCGGGAGGGACAGGGTTATGGCTATTTATTGCAGAAATTGCGGCAAAGCGCTCGCGGACGATGCACGCTTCTGCTCGGGCTGCGGATCGCAAACTGTTCCTCCTGCGGCAGCGCCGTACCCTCAATCCGTTACCCGTCTGGTCCGCCCCCGCGCCGGGCGCATGCTCGCCGGCGTCTGCCAGGGCCTCGCCAACGCCTACGCCTGGGACGTGGTCTGGGTACGCGTCGTCACCGTACTGCTGACCGTCTTCGGTGGCGGCTCCGGTCTGCTGGCCTACGTGATCTTCTGGATCGTCATGCCGGAGGAGCCGGTGATCTTTCCGCCGCCTCCCACCCCCTACCAGCCCCCGACGCAGCCGTGATCGGCTGGCCCCCGCCTGCGGGCTGCTATACCCTGTCCTTGTGTTCTTCCACTCCGAGGGCGATAAGCTCTTCTACACCACCATGGGCGAAGGGCCCACCGTGATGTTGCTCCATCCCACGCCCGTCGACCACCGCTTCTGGCTCGCCGCCGCCGACATCCTCGCCACGCGTTACCGGCTCATTCTGCCCGACCTGCGCGGCCACGGGCAGTCGGACGCCGACCATGATTTCCCCCCCGCCCCTATCACGATCGAAAAACTCGCCGCCGATGCGGTCCGTCTCCTCGATCATCTCGGCATCTACCGCGCCATGTTTGCCGGCTGCTCCATCGGGGGTTACACGCTCTACGAGCTGTGGCGCACCATTCCGTCGCGCGTGGAAGCTCTGGCGTTCTGCTGCTCCAAGCCTCAGGCTGACGACGAAACGGCCCGCGCCAAACGCCAGGAGAATATTGAAAATATCAGGAGGAGCGGCGCCGCGCCCTTTATTGACGCGACGCTCCAGTCTGTCATCGGACCCACAGCGCACCGCCGCTGGCCCAACAAGGTTGCTGAGGCGCGCGAGATGATGCTCGCCGTTCCCGTCCCCCATTTGATCGCCGTACAACAGGGGCTGGCGGAACGTCCCGACTCCGTCGCCACCGCTCGCACCCTCCGGGTGCCCTGCTGCATCGTCGCCGCCGGCGAAGACCCAGGCAGCACCCCGGCCGACATGCGTCTGCTCGCCGAGCAGATTCGCAACGGCGGCTATGGCGCGGAGTACCACGAGATTCCGGACGCCGGACACTTCGCTCCCTTCGAGCAGCCCGAAATGGTCGCCCACATCCTCCGCAGCTTCTTCGATTCCGTGGTATAACGGCCTCCAGCCTCGCCCCGCAACTTCGCTCAGGGCGCCGTGTTTCATATCTTTAAGAAATTCAGAGAGCGCCGCAGGCAGGCACTCCGCAGGAAGCAGGCCCTGCAGGGCTGAAAGGAAAACCCATGAAGACGCACTTCGAACGTTTGCCCTTAGCCGGATTTCCCGGCACCACGAGAGGAATGCGCCGCCTGGCCGCCGTTTCTTTCGACCTGGCCCGCCGGGGCATCGCCCTGGGGCTGATCTGGCTGTTGATTCCCCTCAGCCTTCCGATGGCCGCTTCCGCTCAGCAGCAGGCGCCGCCGCCTCCACCTCCCGATCAGCAACAGGGTCCACCGCCCCCTGAGGATCAGGGTCCTCCGCCCCAGCAATACAACCCGCTGGGAGCCGATCAGCTCGATCAGCTGGTCGCGCCCATTGCGCTCTATCCCGATTCTCTGGTCGCGCAGATTCTCGCCGCGTCCACCTATCCCGAGCAGGTGGCCGATGCCGACCATTTCGTCCAGAGCAATCAGGGCGCCCCTCCCGAGCAGATCGCGCAGATGGCGAACGGCCAGCCGTGGGATCCCAGCGTCAAAGCGCTGACTGCGTTTCCCACGGTGCTTGCCAACATGGACCGCAACCTCGACTGGACCACGCAGCTCGGCAATGCCTACTACAACCAGCCCCAGGACGTGATGAACGCCGTGCAGGCGATGCGCCAGCAGGCATACAACCGGGGTGACCTGCGTAGTACGCCGCAGGAATCCGTCGAATATGCGCCCGGCAACATCGTCATCGCTCCGGCGAATCCCGCCGTGGTGTACGTGCCCTACTACAATCCCTGGACGGTCTGGGGATTCCGTCCCTGGTACGCGTACTATGTAGCTCCTCCGCCTCCGGGCATCGCCTTTGTCGGCGGGCTGGCTCTTGGTTTCGGCTTTGGCGTGGTCATTGGCGCCTGGGGTCACTGGGGCTGGGGCTGGGGTCACTGGGGATTCGCATGGGGTCCGCATCCCTACGTGATGTACAACCACTTCACCTACGTCTCGCGCAGCGTCACAGTCGTCAACTACGGCCACTACGGATACTTCGATCGTGGGCCGGGAGCGCGCGCCTTCAACGCCCGCTACGCGCAGAACTACAACGCAGCCTATCGGCGCGGAGTTGTGGCGGGCTACAACCGCGGCTTTGAGCAACACCAGGCCGCCGCCTACAACCGGGGCTTCAACCGCGGCCAGGCCAATGGCTACAACCGCGGCTACAACCAGGGCGCCCGCAACACTTACAACCGGCCTGCGCAGAATTACAATCGCCCGGCCCAGAACTACAACCGGCCTGCGCAGAATTACAACCGGCCTGCGCAGAATTACAATCGCCCGGCCCAGAACTATAGCCGGCCCGCACAGAATTACAATCGGCCCGCGCAAAACTACAACCGGCCTGCGCAGAATTACAATCGCCCGGCCCAGAACAATCGGCAGAATTACAACCGGCCGCAGCAGCAGCGGCAAAGCCACCCGCAGGGCAACAGCCGGCCGAAAGCCCAGAGCAAGCCGCACAACAGCGGGGGCGACCACCCGCACGGACGCCGCTAAAAGCGAACCGTCTAACCTCGAGAGGGATGGCCCGCCAGCCATCCCTCATTTTCTTTGCCTCCTGCCGATGGCCCACCGGTTTTCGCTGACCGCCTTTTAGCTGCCCGGCCTTTAGCTGACCGTTCCATCGCTGTTCCTCTGTGGTAAAACGGTTTGTTACCTCCTCCAAACGAGGTCCCGCCATGAAACCTCCCACCCGTCCGGATCGCCGCGCTTTCCTGAAGGGAAGCACCGCCGCGGCTGCCGCGGTCTTTGCCGGATCCGCTGCCGGCTCTGCCCTGTCCGCCGCCGCTGCAACCAGCCATGCCATCGGCCCGCGCGCGCTACCCAACAATCCCCGCACGCAGGATGCAATGCCCACTCGCAACCTCGGCAAAACCGGCTACAAGGTTGGCATCTTTTCGCTCGGCGGCCAGGCCGCGCTCGAGCAGCCCAACAATGCC
Source organism: Acidobacteriaceae bacterium (assembly GCA_030041515.1). Taxonomy (GTDB): domain Bacteria; phylum Acidobacteriota; class Terriglobia; order Terriglobales; family Acidobacteriaceae; genus Palsa-343. The sequence continues at coordinate 87,572 of JASHNS010000039.1, forward strand.
GAGGTCGCCGTGCCCATCATCCAGCGCGCTCTCGATCTCGGCGTCAATTACTGCGACACATCTTCGATCTACGGCGGCCCCATGCGCTGGAGCGAGCGCTACTATGGCGAAGCGCTGAAGAACCGCCGCAACGAGACATTCCTCGCCACCAAAACCAAGGAGCGCACCCGCGAAGGCTCGCTGCGCATGATCGATGAGTCGCTCAAGCTCCTCCAGACCGACCACGTCGACCTCTGGCAGCTCCACGACATCGGCACCATGACCGACGTCGATCAGATCTTCGCCAAAGGCGGAGCTATCGAGGCTCTCCTCGAAATGCAGCAGCAGGGCGTCGTCCGCTACCTGGGCATCACCGGGCACTATCGCCCCGATGCGCTGATGGAGGCCATGCACCGCCATCCTTTCGACACCATCCTGATGGCGCTGAACGCTGCCGATCCGTGGCACTTCAGCTTTGAAGACAAGCTGCTGCCCCTCGCCGTCGAAAACCAGATGGGCATCATCGGCATGAAAATCCCCGGCCGGGGCCGCATCCTCACCAGCTATAATCCGCCGCCCGTCGACGTCCAGAAGCACATGTGGGAAGGCATGGTGATCGCTACGCAGCCCGGCACGCTCAGCATGAAAGAGGCGATGGGCTACACGCTCACCCGTCCCGTTTCCACCATCATCATCGGCTGCGACACGATCCCGCAGCTGGAGGAAAACGTCCGCATTGCCGCGGAGTTCACGCCCTTCACCGCGCAGCAGATGACCGACCTCGCCCAGCGCGCGCAGGTCGTCTCGAAACCGTCCCTCTTTTTCCGTTTTTACGATCGCGCCTGAACGCGACCAACTGCATGGGAGCCGCTGCCGGCTCCGAGGATCCCGACCGTGACCACCACTGCTCTCGCACCCGATGTTGCTGCCCAGGAAATTGAAACGAAACAGGACCGCCTCAGCACGCTGATGGACGAACGCGGCTGGTCCGCCGTCCTCTTCAGCCGCCACGAGAACATCGCCTGGATCACCGCCGGGCGCGTGGAAGCCCGCGTTGCTCTGGGCACAGAGACAGCCGTCTGCTCGCTGCTCCTCACCCGCCGGGGTCAGCGCTTCTATATCGCTCCGGAAAATGAAGGCCCGCGCCTCGCCGCAGAAGAGTTCGCCGGCCTGGGCTTTGAGCCGCTGCTCTACCCCTGGACCGACAACACCACCGACGAGCTGGCCCACAAAGCCGGCGGTCCGGAAATCGGCGCCGATACAGCGATGCCCGGCTTCTACCCCCACAACTTCACCGCGCTGCGCGCACCGCTGCTTCCGGCCGAAGTCGATCGCCTCCGCCAGGTGGCGGCATCCGTTGCCGCATCCACCACGCGCGTGCTGAAAACCTTCACCCCCGGCATCACCGAAGACGAGATGGCCGCGCGCATTTCTGCCGACCTGCTGGCCCGCCACATTACCCCCAGCGTACTGCTCATGGGCACCGGGGAGCGCATCTTCCGGTACAAGCACGCCGTCCCGCGCGCCGGAGTCCTGAAGCACTACGGCATGCTGAACCTGTGCGCGCGGCAACACGGCATGGTCATTTCCATCACCCGCTTCATCCACTTCGGGCAGCTGCCCGCGACGCTGGCCGCAAACTTCGAGAAGGCCGCGCGCATCAACGCCGAGCTGCTCCACGCCACGCGCGCCGGCGCCACCTCCGCCGCTCTCTACGCTGTCGCGGCAAAAGGCTACGCCGCCGCCGGCGTTCCCGACGAGATCACCAAGCACCATCAGGGAGGCGCCTGCGGTTATCTGGAGCGCGACTGGGTCGCCACACCAAGCGGAACCCAGACAGTCGAAGCGGTACAGGCCTTCGCCTGGAACCCTTCGCTCCAGGGCGCGAAAGCCGAAGACACCGTGCTTCTGAATAACGGCGCAATCGAAATTCTCACCGCAACCCCGGATCTGCCCGTCATCGAGACAACCATCAGCGGTAAAATTTATCGATCCGCTGGAGTCTTTTTGCCGTAGCTCTCGGATACTCACAACTGCCGGGTGCCCCGCCCTGATCGCCGCAGGCGACAGGGTGGGTTCTGATCACTGACAACTGATCACTGATCGCCGATTTCGGAGAATTTCATCATGCGCCTGTCGCGCTTTCCTGCTGGAAACGTTTTCATCGCCCTCCTCATCGCCGCCGCGTCGCAGCTTCCCGCCCAAACCGCCCCCTCCGCCTCCAATTGGAACGCCGCAACCGCCACCGACTTCCCTGGGGCGCCACCCCTGCTGGTTGGCGCCGCCTGGTATCCCGAGCAGTGGCCCGAAGCCCGCTGGGACAAAGATCTTGCCCTGATGGAAGCCGCCCACATCGACGTGGTGCGCGTCGGCGAGTTCGCCTGGTCGACCATGGAGCCTTCCGAGGGCCAGTACGACTTCGGCTGGCTCGACCGCGCCATTGCCGACGCCGCCCGCCACCACATCTACGTCGTCCTCGGCACGCCCACTGCGGCGCCCCCCGACTGGCTCACCACCAAATATCCGCAGACCCTCCGCATCAAGCAGAACGGCCAGCGCGCCCAGCACGGCAACCGCCAGCAGTTCTCCTTCACCGATCCGCTCTACCGCAAATTCGCACGCGACATCGCGGAGCAAATGGCCATCCACTACGGCCACAACCCCGACGTTGTCGGCTGGCAGCTTGACAACGAATACGGCAGCGTCGATCTGGGACCCACCGCGCAGCAGCAGTTCCACCAGTGGCTCCAGAAGAAGTACGGCACTATCACCAACCTCAACCAGAAATGGGCCACGGCATACTGGTCGCAGACCTACGACAACTTCGACGAGATTCCCGTCCGCCCCACCGACGAGAACCCCGCGCTGCTGCTCGACTGGAAGCGGTTCGTCTCCGATGTGTGGAAGAGCTACTCCATCAACCAGATTTCCGCGATGCGCCCCCATCTCGACCCGCGCCAGTTCATCACCACCAACACCATGGGATGGTTTGACGGATTCAACGAGTACACCGTCCACTCCGTCCTCGACATGGCTGCGTGGGACGACTACATCGACAGCGACCACTACGACTACCTCGGCAACGGCGCGACCCACGACCTGACGCGCGGCTACAAGAACAAGGATTTCTGGGTGATGGAAACCGAGCCCGCCTTCGTGAACTGGCGCTCGACGAACACGCCGCTGCTCCAAGGCCAGGTGCGCGACATGGCCTGGCAGGCCATCGGCCACGGCGCCAACACCGTCGAGTACTGGCAGTGGCGCTCGGCCCCCAATGGCCAGGAAGAATACCACGGCGTCCTCGTCGGCGCCGATGGCACGCCCGTCCCGGTTTACTACGAGGTGCAAAAGGTCGGTAAAGAATTTGCCGAAGCCGGCTCCGCCCTCGCCGGCACCACACCCCACTCGCAGGTCGCGCTGGTCAACGATTACGACTCGCGCTGGGCGATCACCTTTCAGCAGCACAGCGCCGGCTTTAACCCGGTCGGCGAAATGCTCGCCTTTTACGATCCGCTCCGTACGCAGACCCAGGCCGTCGACGTCATCTCCGTCGACACGCCACTCAACGGATATAAGGTCGTCGAACTACCCGCGCTGAACGTCATCTCGCAACCCATCGCCGACCGCCTCATGGCCTACGTCCGCCAGGGCGGACACCTGCTCCTCGGCCCCCGCACCGGCATGAAGAATGAGTTCAACGGCCTCCAGCCCGAACGCCAGCCCGGTCCGCTCGTCAATTTCCTCGGTGGCCGCGTCGACCAGTTCTACGCGCTGGACTATAACGTCCCGGTCAGTGGAACCTGGGGGGACGGCACCGCGAACGTCTGGGCTGAGCAACTCTCCACCTCATCGCCCAACACGACGGTTCTGATGACCTATGGCGAGAGCAATGGCTGGCTTGATGGACAGCCCGCCGCCATCACGCGCCAGATCGGCAATGGAACCATCACCTACGTCGGCGCATGGCTCGACCCCACGCTCATGAGCCACCTTACCTCCTGGCTCCTGCAGCAGGCGGGCGTCCGGCCCATCCTCGCCAATGTGCCCGATGGCGTCGAAGTCTGCCGCCGCACGGGCGAGGGCAAATCGGTCCTGATTCTGATCAACCACAATCAGCAGCCGGAGCATATCGACCTGCCGGCGCCCATGCGCGAGCTTATCGACCACCCCGGCGCCGTTACCTCTGTCGACTTGCCAAAATTCGGCGTCGCCGTACTGGAGCAGCAAAAGTAGCCGGTCGCCTCTGCCAGCGACCCACCGGGAGCAGCGGGCATGGGTACCCTTCGTCCCACGCCCGCGTCCAACGGGACAGGTGCGCGAGGTCGCCATCCCATGAAACTCCTCCGTCTCGCCCTCCTTCTGCTCTTCCCGCTGGCGCTGTCGGCGCAGGCCATCCCCGCCGGAACCATCCTGCCGGTGCAGCTTGAGACAACGCTGCATGCCGGCAAGCTCCGCGCCGGTCAGGCCATTCATGCGCGCGTGATGCAAAACATCCCCGGCACGGCGATTCACCGCGGCGCAAAGGTCGTGGGCCGCATCACCGCGGTCACGCCGAATTCCGTCTCGCTCCGCTTCAACGCCGTCATCAGTCACGGGCACCGCATCCCTGTCTCGACGAATCTCCGCGCTCTGGCTTCCATGATGGAGGTGTCGGAGGCTCATCTTCCGGAAGAGCAAGCCTCCCGCGGCCTGGTTCCTGAGAACTGGACCACGCAGCAAATCGGAGGCGATATGGTCTATCGCGGCGGAGGCCACGTGATGGGGGCGAATGGCTTCGTGGGCAATCCTACGGCGTATGGCGTCCGCGATCGCCTCACTGCGAACGGACCCTGCCGCGCCGCCGTGGACGGCAACGGCCGGCCCCAGGCGCTGTGGCTCTTTTCTTCCGCGGCCTGCGGCGTCTACGGCATTCCCGGACTGACCATCATCCACGCCGGCCGATCCTCCGGAGCCATCGACCTGGCCTCACCCTCGCATCCGCTGCTCATCCGCAGCGGCGGCGGCCTGCTGCTCCGCGTCCGCGGTTCATAGCGCGCCAACCGGTTCTTCGCTGACCGCTTCTTAGCTGACCGTCTTATCGCTGACCGCATCACCGCTAGAATGGAGTCATGCTGCAACTCTCCGGCGCCGGCAAGCGCTTCGGTCCGCGCCTCCTTTTTGAAAACGCAGACTGGCTGATCACTCCGAACGAGAAGACCGCGCTCGTCGGCGCCAACGGTGCGGGAAAATCCACGCTGATGAAGATCCTCGGCGGCATGGACTCGCTCGACTACGGCTCCGTGCAGCGCATGAAGGGCATGAGCATCGGCTACCTGCCCCAGGACGGCCTCGCGCTCTCCGGCCGCACCGTTTTCGACGAGTGCCTTTCCGTCTTCGATGAGCTGCGCGCCATGGAGGGCGAATTTGAGCGCCTCGCGCATGCGCTGTCCGAGCTCGACCCCGAAAGCGCGGAATACGCCGCCGTCGCCGACCGCTACTCGCACGTCGAGGCCCGCCTGCGCCATCACGACGTCTACGCCCTCGACGCGCAGGTGGGCGCCGTCCTCACCGGCCTCGGCTTTTCCAAGGAGGACTGGACCCGCCGCACCGAGGAATTCTCCGGCGGCTGGCAAATGCGCATCGCCCTCGGCAAACTGCTCCTCGAGCAGCCCGACCTGCTCCTCCTCGACGAGCCCACCAACCACCTCGACCTTGAAACCCGCAACTGGCTGGAAAACTACCTCGTCAGCTGGCCCAACGGATACATCCTCATCTCGCACGACCGCTACTTCCTCGACGTCACGGTCAACAAGATCATCGAAATCTGGAACAAGGCTCTGCACGTCTACCACGGCAACTACGAGAAATACCTCACGCAGAAAGCCGAGCGCCGCGCGCAGCTTGAATCCGCCTACCGTAACCAGCGCGAGCGCATCGAGCACCTCGAAGTCTTCATCAATCGCTTCCGCTATCAGGCGACGAAAGCCAAACAGGTCCAGAGCCGCATTAAAGAGCTCGAAAAAATCGAGCGCATCGAAATCCCGCTCGAAGAGCCCGTCCCGCACTTCACCTTTCCGCAGCCGCCACCCTCCGGCCGCAATGTCGTGGACGTGGTTGGCCTCTCCATGCAATACGGCGAAAAGCGCGTCCTCGAAGATGTGAACTTCACCATCGAGCGCGGCGACCGTATTGCGCTCGTCGGCGTCAACGGCGCCGGCAAGTCTACGCTCATCCGCCTGCTCTCCGGCCAGGAATCCCCGACCACGGGCACGCTGAAGCTCGGCCACAACGTTGTCGCCGAATACTTCGCGCAGGATCAGTACAAGGTCCTCGATCCCGACGCTCGCATGCTGGACGACATCGGCCGCACCGCCCCCAAAGTGCCGGAAACCGATCTGCGGTCGCTCCTCGGCTGCTTCCTTTTCTCCGGCGACGACGTTTTCAAGCGCCTCGGCGTGCTCTCCGGCGGCGAACGCAACCGCTACGCGCTGGCCCGCATTCTCGTCAGCCCCGCCAATTTCCTCCTCCTCGACGAGCCGACCAACCATCTCGATCTCCGCGCCAAAGACGTCCTCCTCGAAGCCATCGGCAAATTCAACGGGACGGTCATCTTCGTCTCGCACGACCGCTACTTCATCGACGGGCTGGCGCAGAAGGTCTTCGAGATCGCAAAGACCGACGACCCTGCGCGCGGGTCCACGCTGCACGTCTACCCGGGCAACTACGAAGATTATTTGTGGAGGAAGGAAGGCGGCGCGGCGCATCTGGCCGCGGAAACTGCGGCACGGGCCGCGGAGAAAGAATCCGTCACTGTTGTTTTGCAATCGGCTCCCGAGGAAGCGCCGCTGGCAGCGCAGGCCCATGCGAAGCGCCTCAATCCGATCAAGCTCCGCCAGATGCAGGATCGCCTCGCCCAACTCGAAGCGGAAATCCCCCGCGTGGAAGCACTGATCGCCGTCACCGAGGAAGCGCTCGGCGTCTACGTCAGCGCCGACGAAACCCAACGCCTCACCGCCGAGCTCACCTTCCTCCGCGAACAGCAATCCACGCTCACGGCGGAATGGGAGGAATTATCAATGCAGCTGGAAGGTGTCGTCAGCTAGGAAACTTCGTTAAGAAACAGGCTGACATCCTGAGCGAGCGTGCCGAAACCGTCGCCCAATTCGCTTGCGAACCGCGGTCTTGACGAGAGCAATCCACCCGCAGAAAGAAAAAGACCTGTCATCCTGAGCGAAGTGGAGCGCGCGCTCAGCGCGATCCACGCAGTCAAAGGACCTGCATTTCAAACCGCTCAGCCGCTATTCGCTTTTCTTCGCCGCCGTGCCGGACGAACTGGATGAACTCGCCCCACTCTCACTCGACGATGCCGCCGGTTTCTCCGCCGACGAACCACCCTCGCTCGGCTTCGCGCCGTCCGTCTTCGCCGCCCCATCCGCCGAAGCCTTCATCGGCCCCGATTTCTTCGCGGCGTAGTCGTTCACGTACCAACCCGATCCCTTGAACTGGATCGCCGGCGCGGAGAGCAGACGCTCCACTTCACCCCCGCACACCGGGCACTCTTTCTCTTCCGGAGCGCTGAAGCTCTGGATCTTCTCAAACTGATGTCCGCACTGCCTGCAGCGGTATTCATATAGCGGCACAGCGCTTTCCCTCGCAATTCAAAAAAGCAAGCTTGTTGAGGATCGGCCCCTCCGGCCCGCATCCCACGCGCAGCCGCTGGGAATGGAACCGCCCTCTGCGTCTATTCTAGCCGCGCCGGGTGCCCCACACCTGTTCGCAGTCTCACCGAGAACAGAGTGGGACCCGCCGCTGACCGCTGGCAGCTATAAGGTCACCTGCCGCACGCCCGTGATCGCCGGCTCCGCCCGCAGCTTCTGGATCACCGCTTCCGGCGCTTCCCCGTCGATCTGCAGCACCGCCAGCGCCGTCGCGCCGCCGCCGCCATTGGCGCGCCCCAGCGCAAAGTTCGCAATGTTGATCTTGTGCTCGCCCAGAATCGTCCCGATGCGCCCAATCACGCCCGGCACGTCATGGTTCCGGATCGCCAGCAGCGTGCCCTGCAGCGGCGCTTCAATGTCGATGCCGTCCAGCCGCAGCAGCCGCGGCTGCTCGCCGTGCAGCACCGCGCCGCTGGCCGCGATCTCCGCGGTTCCCGTGCCTCCCGTCGTGTGCAGCGTGAGTTGCACCACGCTGCCCGCGCCGCCCGCCGAAGCTTCTCGCTTCTCCTCGTGCAGGCGAATCCCCCGCTCCGCTGCAATCGACGCCGCGTTGATCCGGTTCACCGCCTCCAGATGCCCCAGCACGCCCGCAATCGCCGCGTTGCGCACCAGATCCGTCTTCAGCTCCGCTACGCGCCCGCGGTACTTGATCCCAATGCTGTCGATCGTCCCTCTGGGGAACTGCGCGAGGAACGTGCCCAGCCGCTCCGCCAGCGTCATGTACGGCGCCAGCTCCTGGAATTCCTCGTGTGTCAGCGACGGCAGATTGACCGCATTCTGCACCACGCCCGACTTCAGATACTCCTTCACCTGCAGCGCAATCTGCACGCCCACCGCTTCCTGCGCCTCCGCCGTCGACCCCGCAATGTGCGGGGTCAGAATCACGTTCGGCAGCCCGAAGAACGGCGACTCCTTTGGCGGCTCTTTCTCAAACACATCCAGCGCCGCGCCCGCTACCTGACCGCTCTTCAGCGCCTCCGCCAAATCCTTCTCGACGACCAGCTCGCCGCGCGCGCAATTCACAATGCGCACGCCCTTCTTCATCGTCCTGAGCGTGGCCGCGTTGATGATCCCCTGCGTCTGCGGCGTGAGTCCCACGTGCAGTGTCAGATAATCCGCCTCCGCAAACAGCTCCTCGGCACCCACCAGCCGAATCGCGTTCTCCCTCGCAATCGACGCCGATACAAACGGATCGTGCCCCACCAATTCCATCCCAAAGCTCCGCGCCCGCCGCGCCACTTCGAGGCCAATCCGTCCCAACCCCAGAATGCCCAGCTTCTTCCCGCGCAGCTCCGCACCCTGCAGCGACTTCTTCTCCCACTTGCCCGCGTGCATCGTCTCCGTCGCTCGCGGGACCTGCCGCGCCAGCGCGACCATCAGTCCCAGCGTCAGCTCCGCCACAGCCACGGCGTTCGCGCCCGGCGTATTCATCACCACAATCCCGCGCCGTGTCGCCGCGTCGGCGTCGATATTGTCCACGCCCACGCCCGCGCGCCCAATCACGCGCAGCTTTTCTGCCGCCGCCATCAGCGCATCATCCACCTGTACCGCCGACCGCACCACCAGAGCATCGGCGTCCTTCACCGCCGCCGGCAGATCCTTCACCTGGTCGTGCGTCAGCACCTGCCATCCCGCCTCAGCTGCAAACACCTCTACCGTCGCCGGAGACACTTTTTCCGCCAGTACGATCTTCATGTTTCCCTTTCTGAAATGCGCCGCAACCTGCCGCTTTGTATCAGGGCACGACTTCAGTCGTGCTGAAAAGTGCGAAAAAGCTATAGGCTTGAGCCCCCGTGTCTGCTCGTCGTGTACCCACCCTTGTTCGCGATCTCATCGCGAACAGAGTGAGCTCGGATCACTGACAACTGATCACTCAGTTTGGGTGCCCCACCCTTATCGCCGCAGGCGATAGGGTGGGTTCTGATCACTGACAACTGATCACTGGCAACCGACTACGCATGCACCAGCTCGGCCGTCTGTACGCCCGTGCGCTCCGCGTACACCTGCTGCGCCGCCGCAACCGCCTTGCCCCATGCGAATCCCGGCAGCTTCAGCCTCACCGCGGCCACCTGCTCCAGCGCACCGAGAATGCCGATCGTGTCCATGTAGTCGAACAGGCCAATATGCGCGATGCGGAACAGCTTCCCTTTCATGTCGCCCTGGCCGTTCGTCACAATCGCCGCAAACCGGCTCTTCAGCTCCTTCACCACGACGCCCGAATCCACGCCCTCCGGCGGCAGCACCGCCGTGGCCGCAGCCGCATACGGACCGGGCCCAAAGAGCCGCAGTCCCAGCGCCTGGACCGCCGCACGCGTCATCGCTGCGCACGTCTCCGCGTTCTCCACCAGCGCGTCGCGACCCGCAGCCAGATCGCCGCCGCCCTGGGCCGCAATCCAGTCCAGCGACGCACCCAGCGCCGCAATCAGCGCCACCGCCGGCGTGTAGCTGCTCTCGCCCTTCTGCGCGTTCTTCCGCTCCTTGCGCAGATCGAAGTAGTACCGCGGATTTTTGCTCGTCTCCGCCGCCTTCCACGCGCGGTCGCTCAGGCTCAGATAGGCGAGGCCCGGCGGAATCATCACCGCCTTCTGCGATCCGCCGATAATGACATCCACGCCCCAGCCATCCACGTCAAGTTTCGTTGTGCCCAGCCCCGTAATCGCATCCACCACCAGCAGCGCCTCGCTGCCCGCGCTCTTCAGCAGCTTCGCAATCCCCGCCACGTCATGCCGCACTGCCGTCGACGACTCCGTCGCCTGCACAAACACGGCCTTCGTCTCCGCCTTCAGCGCCGCCTTGATCTGCTCCGCCGCAAACGTCTCGCCATACGGCGCGCTCACCACGTCCACTGCGCACCCAAAGGCCTTCGCCAGCGCTTCCCACCGTTCCCCGAACTTCCCCGCTGTCAGCACCAGCACGCGGTCGCCCGGCGACGTCAGATTCGACACCGCCGCCTCCATCGCGCCCGTTCCCGACGAGGCGAGCAGCAGCACATCGTTCTTCGTCCCCACAAAGGTCTTCAGTTGCCCCAGCACCCGCTCGTACAGCGCGCGAAACTCCGCGGTGCGGTGATGGATATCGGCCGCAGCCATGGCAAACTGCGCAGCCGGCAGCAGCGGCGTCGGTCCCGGAGTAAATAATCTGGTTTTCCGAATCATGATGACGTCTCCCCTCTGAATGAAGAAAATCCCTGCGCCCTGCTTCAATAAGAAACGTATGCGGGAAGTCTGAACGGAATACGGGTCCAGGCCTCATGTTTCCGGCCTCGACGCTGCACTCTGAACGCTGATCGCTGTTCCCTCTGTTGATTTTATCCGCCGCTGCTCCCCGCCGTTTCCCGATAGAATGGGAAGGTTTGGCCTTCTCGCGGCCCGCGCGCCGCCGCCCAACGGAGAACCCACGCCATGAGCCTCGTCCATCAGATCGACCGCGACATGATCGCCGCCATGAAAGCGCACGACACCGAACGTACCTCGACGCTGCGCATGGTCAAGGCCGCGCTCAAAAATCGAGAGATTGAAAAGCGCGAGGCCCTTACCGACACCGAAGCGCAGCAGGTCTTCACCACCATGATCAAGCAGCGCCGCGAATCTATCGAGCAGTTTCAGAAGGGCAACCGGCCCGAACTGGCCGCGAAGGAAGCCCGCGAAATCGTCGTCATCGAGAGCTATCTGCCCAAAACCGCAAGCGACGACGAGATGCAGAAGCTCATCGACGAAGCCCTCGCCGGCCAGACCCTCAGCCTGCGCGACATGGGGCCGGCTATGAAAGCGGTGCAGGCGCGCGTCCAGGCTTCCGGCCTGCGCGCCGATGGCCGCCGCCTCTCGGAACTGGTGAAAGCCCGCCTGGGGCAATAAGAACGCACTCTTCTTCGCCGAACAACTGGGCACGCCACGCTACTGCTGATCATTGAATACTGATCCCTGCTTCATCTCACATACGTCAGCAGCTCGCAGACATTCTGCGATTTCGCCATCGCGTCCGTCGTCAGCGCCGGGATCGCGTCCCCCGAGAAGAACGCCACATCCAGCGAGCGCCCGTCCGACCACGTTGCCATCCACTGCGTCTCCTGCTCGCCGCACAGGGTGTTGTGGTGCGCAAACCGCTTCTCCGCCGGAACATCCAGCCGATACAGGTTTCCGCCCCCCTGCGCATCCGCGTCGGCGCCAAAGATGGCAGTCGCCTGCGCCGGAGTCAATTCCAGGATCTGTGCAATCGTGAACCGCGAAAAACCAATCGAGACCTTCAATTCCGAGATCGAGATGTCGCCGGTGACGTCGCGCGCCGTGTCGCTCGCTGCCTCCCAATAGCCCCGGTCCTGCTTCGCCTCCTGCGCCCGCGCCTGCATCCCGGCGCACGCGACCAGCCCCAGCACCCCCGCCGCCATGCCGTACACCCATCTTCTCTTCATGCATCTGAGTATGACATCCGGGTGCCCCACCCTTGTCGCGCCTTTTGCTACAGGGTGGGATACGATCCCTGTAACGCATCATGATGGACGCAGAAAGCCTCCGCGCCTTTCTCCTCACCCTGCCGCACGTCGCCGAAACCATGCAGTGGGGCGACAATCTCGTATTCTGGACAGCGAACAAATCCCAGGGCGGCAAAATGTTCGCGGTCCTCGTGCTCGACTCGCCCCGCGCCGTGCTCTCCTTCGCCGCCGGCCCCGAGCGCTTCGCCGAGTTGATCGAGCGCGAAGGAATCTTCCCTGCTCCGTACCTTGCCCGAGCGCACTGGGTTGCCCTCGAGCGCTGGGATGCGCTCCCCGCCGCCGAGCTCAAATCTCTGCTCCGCGACGCGCGCGATCTTGTCTACGCGAAACTCCCCGCCCGCACCCGCTCGCGGATCGAAGGCTCTACAACGCAACGGAAATCCGCAAAAAAGAAATCCCCGGCACGCAGGCAGCGATCCCGCTGATGCGGCATGCGGCAACTCGGGCCCGCCACCGAGGGAACGGTCGGGGACCGGCAGCTAAGGATTCAAAGTTGTAAACGCCGTCGCCAGCCCCTGGCTTCCTGTCAGCCCTGCGCTCGCCAACGTACCATCGCTGTTCACGGTGAACACCGAAACCGCACCGTCCTCATTCGTCACGTAGACGAACTTCCCGCTGGGGTCGAAAGCGATGCGGAACGGATCCGAGCCGGCGGCGACCACGCCCGTCGAGTTTGTCGCCGTTGTGTTGGGACTCAAATCCCCGCTGTTCGGGTCGATCGTATACATCGACACGCTGCCATCCTGCCGGTTCACCACATAGGCATAGGTGCTCGTTGGATCGACCGCTATCTCCGTCGGCCCGTTCCCCGCGGCTACGGCCACCTGCGCATTGGGCGTCAGCACGCCCGTCTCCGGATTCACGGTATATTCCCACACACCGTCCGTCATCGAGCCGCCAGCATCGTTGTTCACCACATACGCAAACTTCTCCGATGGGGTGACCACGACCTGCCATGGCCACCCCCCGGTGGAGACCGCCGCGGGGGACATGGGCGTCAAGAGCCCCGTCGTCTGGTTGATGTCGTACATCAGCACCGCTGCGCCGTAACTCTGCAGCTCCGTCACATACAGGAACTTTCCACTGGGGTCGACCGTCAGGAAACTGGGCTGCGACAAAAGCTGCCCCGCCTGCATCGTCGACACCGACGCCGGCGCCGTCGGCGTCAGCACCCCTGTCCTCTGGTTGATCGTGAACATCGACACCGTAGCATCGTCCGTATTGGCGGTGTAGACGAACCGCCCCTTCGGATCGATCGCAATCTCCTGCGGAAACCAGCCCGTAGCGACGGTCGCGGGCGAGGTCGGCGTCAGGATCCCGGTCGATGCGTTGATCGTGTACATCGAGATGGTCGACAGGTCCGACGAATTCGAAACCAGATTCGCCACGTAGGCAAACCGCCCCAGCGGGTCGGCGACCATCTCTTCCGCCTCCATCTGCGGGGAAGCATATCCCGTGCTCACGGAAGCCGGCGTCGTCGCGCTGAATTGCCCGGTGCAGGAGTTCAAGCTGAACATGTTCACCTGGTAGCCGGTGAGAACATAGGAGGTTTCCCAATCGGGAGTCGGCACACAGGCAGGGGATGATTTCACGGAGGAGGTTGAAGTACCACCCCCGCAACCGCATACAAACAGCGCTGCAACACCGAGAACCGCAGAAGAGAAGCAGACCGCTTTCATAAGGCCCCTTTCCAATGCCATCCACTCTGCCGGAAGAAAAGCGCCAACCCGTCCGGATAACTCGCTCCTTAGACGTTCCGTGGCGCTGAATTGTTTCAGCCAGCGGCTTCTGATCCAGTTAGATCCCGCGCGCCCGCGCCAGTTCCACAATCTTATCGATCATCTGCGTGTACGAGTAATCCGCCTTCTTCGCAGCCATCGCGAACTCGGCGCCGCTCGCCAGCCACGGATTCGGATTCGCTTCGATCACGTACACCTCGCCCTTCTTGTTCAGGCGCATGTCGATGCGGCCGTAGTCGCGCAGCTTGAGCGCGCGGTAGGCGGCCAGCGCGGTGTCCTGCAGCTTCTTCGTCGTCTCCTCGCCGAGATCTTCAGCCAGCGCGGATTTTGTCAGCTTGTACGCTTCGGTATCGCGGAAGAACTTCACGTCCTGCCCCGCGATCCGCGGCGTCCCCTTGGGCAGCTTCGACAGGTCCAATTCGATCAGCGGCAGAACCTCGGGAGAGTCGTTGCCCAGAATGGCTGCGTAGATTTCGCGCCCCTCGATGTATTCCTCAATCAGCGCCGGGCTGTCGAATTCTTCATGAATGTAGTGGATGCGCTCCATCAGCTCTTTCACGCTGTCCACCACCGAGCCGTTGTCGATGCCAATCGACCCGTCTTCCGACACCGGCTTGACGATCAGCGGAAACTCGATGTCATGCGAGTGATCTGTCCGCCCTTTGTAAGAAGTTGCGAAATCCGGAGTCTTGATCTTGTGAAAGTCGAATATCTTCTTCGCCAGCGACTTATCCTGCGCGAGATACAAAGCCTGCGGGCCGCCGCCGGTGTACGGAATATGCAGCAGATCCAGATACGCGGCGATGTTCTTGTCCATGGTGTCGTCGCCGGCGTACGATTCGGTCAAATTGAAGATCAGGTCGGCGCCACACCTGGCCAGCGCCAGCAACGACTGGTTCTTGCCGTCGAGCACGTGATACGAAGGCTCGTGGCCCAGTTTCGTCAGCGCCTCAAAGATCTCCTCGCGATCGTGCAGGGGATCCTTTTTCTTTTTGCGCCGTTTGCCCTTCTTGCCCGCGGCGGCCTTGACCGGCTCCGGCTCGGGCTCAGGCAGGTTGTCCTCTTCCCAAACGTCGTGCAGGATCGTGATTTTCAGATTTGCCATGCTGCCTTATGCCTTCCCGGTTTGGGCCCACGTTCGCTCAGGGCTGAATGAACTTGCCCCGCGCCATGTAGTTCATCGCCATGGCTGTTGCGTACACGCTTACTTCGGTCAGATAGTCTCTTTCAGATTTTATGTCCGCGCGCAGGCCCAGGTCGCTCACTTTGTCCACGATCGTTTCCACCAGCTTCTTCACCAGCGGTCGCTGCACTCCGCTCCAGTACGTCACCTTGTCGATCAGCACCTTGCGATTTTCCTTCAGCAATTCCACCGCCGGCCGCACGTTCTTTCTGCGCCGCTTCGAAACATTGAAGATGTCGCGCAGGTCGGTGTCGAGCGGCAGGTCGTCCGGCGTGAGCTGCTGGTCGAGCGCCCGCTGATAGAACTCGCCCACCGTCACGTCCATCTCGTCCACGGTGATGTCCGTGTCGCCGTGCGCCACCACGGGATCGACATCGCGCAGTTGATGGCCGATGCGGTCCATGTACAACAGTTTCTTCATCGCGCCCCAGCCTTTGTACCGCCTGCGCCAGTTGGAGCGCGGCGTCAGCCACACCGCAAATGTCTCTGCAAAATCCTCGTCGGGATGCTTCTGCGCATACCAGCCCTCCATGTGCCGCACGAACTGCCGCGAGAAGGGCACCGGCTTGTAGTTGTCCCGGTAAGGGCGCCGAAATGGGCCGAAGAGGCTGCGCCATTCCTCCGTCCGGTACAGCGCATAGGCGTAATTGAACGCGTGGCCGGCTTCGTGGCGCATGTACATCATCACCTGCCGCGCGTCTTCCACGTCGTTCATCTCAGCCTCAAGACGCTGCAGCTTCGGATCGGCCAGGTAGAACGGGATGCCGATCACCGGCTCCATGTTCGGGCAGCCCCACTCATCCGTCAGATAGCACCGCGGCCGAAACTTGTTCAGTCCCTTCGCGCTCAGTTCTTTGTAGAGTTGCTCGACGAAGCGCTCGAGAGGTGAACCTTCCAGCTTCAGGCCGAGCTGCTGGATGGGCTTCGAAAGAATCTCCTGAACTTCCGCCGGCGCTCTTTCGAAATTGGCCACAATTGGCCGAAGAGTAGCACAGCAGCCATGCGTTTCGGCTTATCGCCCGTTCAGGGGTACCCATTTGTGGAATGCTGCGCCACGAATCCCCGGCGGCCCGTCTCTCTCGCCGAGCGGGCATTTCCAGCCACTATTTTTTTAGGGGTACCCCAGGCGCGCGCCTCTGCGCCGCCATGCTTCTGTCTATAGTGGGGGGATGTTCGGAGCGGAGAGGCGGCGAACCGGATGAGAGCTCCTAACCCCGGCGTCGATCCCTACGACTTCATTCTCGAGAAGATCGATAGTGTGCCGCACCTCGAAGCTCTGGTCCTGCTCTGGAACAGCCGCCCCGTCGGCTGGACCTGCGAGGAGCTTGCTTCCCGCCTCTACCTTCCCGCGGAACGAACCGCGCAGGTGCTCCGCGATCTCCTGCGCATGCAGCTCATCGCCGAAAACCCCGGTCCCCCGCCCCGATGCTCGTATGTGCACCAATCGGAAGCGCAGGACGAATTGCTCGCTTCCCTCGAAAACGCCTGGCGCAAGGATCTCGTCAGGATTTCGTCGATGATACATTCAAAGGCGTCTTCCTCGGTGCGGGAATTTGCCCGCGCCTTCAATCTCAAGCAGGAGAAGAAGTGACCCTGGCCGTCGCACTGTACCTCATCACGATCCTTGTCACCCTGTGTTGCGCGGTCCTGCTGCTGCGCGCCTGGGCCCGGGTCCGCCGAGGCCTCCTGCTCTGGAGCGGACTCTGTTTTGTTGGCCTCACCATCGACAGTTTTCTCGTTCTGGCCGACATGCTGCTGTTTCCTTCCCTCGACCTGTACCACTGGCGTCTCGCCTCGGTCGCCGTGTCAGTCTCACTGCTCGTCTTTGGAATGATCTGGGAACGGATATGAACCTCTACACCAACGGCCTGGTTCCCATCGCTCACCCGACCCTCGACCTCTTCCTGCTCGGCTACATCGCCGCTCTTTGTGCCGCGGCTGCCGTCTTTTTCCTGCGTTACTGGAAAGAAACCCGGGACTTTCTCTTCCTCGCTTTTGCTGTCTTCTTTATCGTCGAAGGCGGCACGCGCATCCTGGATCTTTCCAGCCCCAGCCCCAACCTCATCGTCGGCTGGGTCTATATTCTTCGGCTGTTGGCGGTTTTGCTGATCGTCGCCGCCATATTGCGCCGGAACACGCGCCCCGCATAATTGCCAGCGCCAGCACCGGCCGGCACATGCAATTACTCCTGCGCCGCCGCCATCAGCGCCGCCCGTAATTGCGGCGTCATCGCTCCGCTCGCTCGCCACAGGATCCGTCCCTGGCGATCCACCAGCAGCGCCACCACCTGCTTCATGTCCGGAATCTCAAGCTCATGCATCAGCTTGCCCCGCTCCACGAACAGCGGCACGATCCACGGCCACATCTGCGGGTCGTTCTGCTCGCTGCGCAGCGACGAAGTGTCCCACCAGCGGAAGACGAAATTCTCCCGCCCCTCGACCGGAAGCTGGTAGTAGTGGAACTGGAAGTTCATGTGCTGCAGCGCCTGGGCCGCCGGCAGCCAGCTGTCCACATCCTTTTGCTGTTCCGGTTCAAACGAAACCAGCAGCAGGTCGGTGGTTCCCGCCATCCCCCCGGGCAGAGTCACCTTCTGCTTGTTCAGGTCGTAGCCTGTCAGCGGCGGAAACGTTCCTCCTGCCTGCGCAGCGCCCCCCGGCGCCACCATGCAACCCAGCAGCAAAGCAACAAACCATGTTTTCGATTGCGGCAATCGACCGTCCAGGGCAGATACGGGGTTTTGTTCAGAGAACCTTGTCGAATGGTATCATCGCCCCTGCGCGCCTCTGGGCCGGCTGTGCCGAATCCGTTAGCATGATGCTGTGCGCAGCTTCACCAGCGGCTTGAACATTCGGCAGCTCCTTCGCCTCTGCGGACTCCTCTTTCTCCTCGCCGCTGTCGCCTTCGCCTTTAGCCCCATCAAGTGGATGGCCGCGGTCGAAGGCATTGCCGGGATTGTGCTGCTGGCAGGTTCTTTCCGCGTCTCGGCGGCTTTGGCGCCGCCCGCCCGCCGCCCCCCGCGCCGCCGCGGCCGGCCCTGACGCCATTTCCTGCGCCGCGCCCTCCCGCCGTATCATAAAAAGGTGACGCCGCATCCCTTTCAGACGGACGATCCCCGCCTCCTGCCCATCGCTGACAAAGTCGCCGCAGGTGAACGCCTCGGTTACGACGAGGGCCTCGCTCTCTATGGCTCTCCCGACGTCCTCGCTGTCGGCTGGCTGGCCAACTCCGTCCGCGAGCGCATGCACGGCGATATCACGTACTTCAACGTCAATCGCCACATCAATCCGACGAACGTCTGCGTGGCCGCCTGCCGCCTCTGCGCCTTCGGCCGCACCAAAGGCTCCGCCGGCTCCTACACCATGGCTCTCGAGCAGGCGTGGGAAACGGCTGCGTCCGGCTACAGCGAAGCGGTCACGGAGTTCCACATCGTCGGCGGCCTCCATCCCGACCTCCCCTTCCAGTACTTCCTCGATCTGGTCCGCGGCCTCCGCGAGCGCTTCCCGCAGGTTCACATCAAGGCCTTCACCATGGTCGAAATCGCCTTCCTGGCAAAGCGCGCGAAGCTCACCATCCCCGAGACGTTGAAGCAGCTGAAGGAAGCTGGAGTCGACTCCATGCCGGGCGGCGGCGCGGAAATCTTCGCCGATCGCATCCGTCACCTCATCTGCGACCACAAAATCGATGGCGACGAGTGGCTGGAAACCGCGCGCATGGCGCACCAGATGGGCCTCAAATCCAACGCGACCATGCTCTACGGCCACATTGAGAACGACGAGGACCGGGTCGATCATCTCCTCCGCCTGCGCGCCCTCCAGGACGACACCGGCGGCTTCCAGACCTTCATCCCGCTGGCGTTCCATCCAGACAACACGCCGCTCGATCACCTGCCGCGCACCACTGGCCTGACCGACATTCGCCAGATCGCCGTCAGCCGCCTGCTGCTCGACAATTTTCCGCACATCAAGGCCTACTGGCAGATGATGACCCCGAAGATCGCGCAGATCGCGCTGCGCTTCGGCGCCGACGACATTGACGGGACGGTGATTGAAGAGAAGATTTACCACGACGCCGGCGCCACCACGCCGCAGGGCATGACCCGCGCCGAGCTGATGCGCCTGATCACAGCGGCCGGCCGCGTACCCGTCGAGCGCGATACCCTCTATCGCGCCGTCACGCGCAACGAGGAAAGCTTCACCGTCGCCGTCTGACTTCGGCTAACGAACCAGATCCGCCGCCTCGCTCTTCACCGGAACGCACGCCGGCTCCAGCATCCTCTCAGCAGCTTCCGGCGCAGGAACCGATCCCGCAGGCTTCTTCGCCTTCTTTGCTCGTTTCTTCGTCACCTCGCGCAGAGCGACAAAGAACAGCGCCACAAACGTGGCGGACGTCAGCACGATCGCGGTGCGCCATCCCAGTTGTGTCATGTCGCCGTACAGCAGCGCCAGCCCCGCGAAGACGAAGAACAAATGCGCGCAGAAGACCTGCAGCGACGCTTTGCCCATGGTCAGGAATGGCTCGCGGTGGATGGCCAGCACCACCCATTTGCGCAGCCACCAGAAAAAGATGGTAAACGCGATGAGATTCACGACGCGCAGGGGCCCCAGTTGCCACTTGTCCACCAGCAGTCCCAGGGCCGGCCAGTTCAGATGCGGCCCCAGCCATCCGTAGCGGCAAAGAAGGAAAAAAACGCACAGCAAGCCGCTCACCGGAATCGTCCAGCGCGGGATTCGATTCAGCGGCACATCGCCGCGCGCCGACGCCGATCCCATCCACAACCCGGTCACCCAAACTGCCTGCCAGGCGAACAAGTTGAACGCTCCCGTCTCATGCACTGGAATATGCAGCTGCGTCACCTGGTTCAGCGCGTGATCGAACGCCGCCTTCAGTCCGAATTGTGCGCCGAGCCACAGCGCGGCGCTGGCCGCCAGCACCGTTCCCCACTTCACCCGGCGCGCCAGCGAGAGCACCAGCGGCGACAGAAACAGAAACAGCACATACATCGGCAGAATGTCCAGCAGCGGCGGACAATACAGCAGAAACAGCGCACCCACTGCGCCGGCGACCGGATGGACCAGATAAAAATCCAGCATGTTCATCAGGGCCAGCCGGTGCACGTGCACCGCATACGCCGCGACCACGGTGAATGTGAACGTGATCAGCGCCAGATGGTAGCCGTAGATTTTCAGCGAGCGCCGCCACAAATGCCGGCGCACCCCATCCGCATCTACGCTGTGTTCGCGCGAATAAATCCGCGCCACCAGCAGCGCCGAAAGAAAGACAAATCCTTCAGCCGCCGAAACAAATCCGAAGGGCTGCGCGGCAAAATCGCTGAAGCGCGTCGGCAGATGCACGAAGATCATCCACGCCAGGAAGATTCCCCGGAGTGCATCCAGTTCGGGCCGTCGCTCGAGCTTGGGAAAGTGCATGAAGGCGCGGCCTGCGTATCCAGACCATATTGGTTAGACGCCAGGCCGCTATCCGGGTTGCGCCATCCCCCAGGTTGCCTTCAACTACCTCAATAAGCTGGGATTCCCGTCACGCTCTGCCCGATAATGAGCGTGTGAATATCGTGCGTTCCTTCGTACGTCTTTACGCTTTCCAGATTCATCATGTGCCGCATCACCGGGTAATCGTCCGTGATGCCGTTCGCTCCCAGCACGTCGCGCGCCAGTCGCGCGCATTCGAGCGCCATCCAGACGTTGTTCCGCTTCGCCATGGAAATGTGCTGGAACTCGGCCTTGTTCTGATCCTTCAGCCGTCCCACCTGCAGCACCAGCAGTTGCGCCTTGCTGATCTCCGTGATCATCCAGGCCAGCTTATCCTGCACCAGCTGATGGCTGGCGATCGGCTTGTCGTGGAACTGCTTGCGCAGCAGCGAGTAGCGCAGCGCCGTGTCGTAGCACGACATCGCCGCGCCCACCGCTCCCCACGCAATCCCATACCGCGCCTGGCTCAGGCACGACAGCGCCGACTTCAACCCATCCGATTTGGGCAGCAGATTCTTCGCCGGAACTCGCACATCCTGCAGCGACAAGCCCGACGTCACCGATGCCCGCAGCGACCATTTCCCATGCACATCGTAGGCGCTGAATCCTGGCCGATCGTTCTCCACCAGAAAGCCCCGCACCTGCCCCTCTTTTGTATCGGGATCGCCA
The DNA here is from genome assembly GCA_030041515.1 of Acidobacteriaceae bacterium. Taxonomy (GTDB): domain Bacteria; phylum Acidobacteriota; class Terriglobia; order Terriglobales; family Acidobacteriaceae; genus Palsa-343. Next base: position 108,814 of record JASHNS010000039.1, read on the forward strand.
TACACCCGCGCCCACACCACCGAGACATCGGCGATCGTCCCTGAAGTGATCCACATCTTCTCGCCGTTCAGCACGTACTCATCGCCGGACTTGTCCGCTCGCGTTCGCATGCCTCCCGGATTCGATCCAAAATCCGGCTCCGTCAACCCAAAGCAGCCCAGCTTCTCGCCCGTCGCCATCTTCGGCAGCCAATAGTCCTTCTGCTCCTCCGATCCGAAAGCGTGAATGGGATACATCACCAGCGCCGACTGCACGCTCACAAAGCTGCGTACCCCGGAGTCGCCGCGCTCGAACTCCTGCATCACCAGGCCATACTCCTCGTTCGACATCCCGGCGCAGCCATACCCCTGCAGATTGGCCCCGAAAAACCCCAGCTGCCCCATCTGCGGCACCAGTTCGCGGGGGAACCGCCCCTCCCGGTTGCATTCCTCGATGACAGGAATGAGGTTATCTTCGATGAACTGCCGCGCCGTGTCCCGTGAAAGCCGCTCGTCATCGTTCAGCAGGCTGTCAAAACCGACAAAGTCCACACCCTGAAAAGGAAAAGCCATAATTAAGTTTTCTCCGAAACCGTCCATCATACCGGTCCGGATGCCCCTCTGGATACCGCCCCGGCGCCCCGGCCCAATCGAAGGTCACCCGCGCTTCCGGGTTTACGGATTTCGCGAAATAGAGGATGATTGGCGTACGTACCCCAGTGAGGACTGAAATGGCGGGAGATTTACAACTTATCTGCAGCGACTGCGGTCGGGAGTTCACCTTTACCAGCGCCGACCAGGCGTTTTTCCAGGAGCGCGGCTACTCGGCACCGAAACGCTGCAAACCCTGCCGTCAGTCCCGCAAAAATGACGGCGGCGGAGGAGGCGGCTATCAGCGCAGCGAATCGCGCGGAACCAGCGTCATCTGCTCCGGATGTGGCCAGCAAACCACCGTGCCCTTCGAGCCGCGCGGCGATCGCCCCGTCTATTGCCGTGATTGCTATCAGGCGCAAAAGGGCAGCGGCCGCGGCCGCTAACAGGCCATCCTGATCCAGTCTCACTCAACGAGGGCCGCGGTGGCCCTCGTCGCATCTCTGCGTCTGCGCGTCAGGCCGCGCGTTCCGGCTCTTTTCCCTTCCCTCGCTCCGAGGGTGGCTCGCCAATCTCCCGCGGATCGGTTGGATCCTCGCGTCCGGTTTCGTCCTGCCGCCGCTGCTCCGGGTGCTCTCGTACCTCCGGATGACTGCGGCTCGATTCCTGCTTCTGCTCTCGCTTCTGCTCGTGGTCCATCGATCACCTCTTCACGATCAGATGCTCACGGGCGCTCCAGCATCTCCCTGAGCCGATCGTGCAGTTGCTCCGTAATGTCTTCCGGCGATTCTTCCGGCCCAAATCGGATCGGCTCGCCGACCCGCACCGTCAACCGTCCCGAACGGAACCATCCCCGCCCCTGACGTTTCAGTTCGCTCAGCCCCGCCAGCGCCACGGGAACCACCGGCACGCCCGATTCCTTCACCAGCAGCCCGATGCCCGGCCGGAATGCCGCCAGTCCCGCCTCCGTCCGATGCCCTTCGGGAAACACCAGCACGTTGTAGCCGCGGTCCAGCGCTTCGCCCGCGTGCTGAAACGATCGCCGGAAGCCCGCGCTCCGCGGCAGCGGGAATGCGTTGAACAATCCGGTGATCAGTACGTACGCGCCCGGCCCGAGATAATCCAGCCCCGCCGGGCCCAGATTGCGCATGTGCCGGAAATCCCGCAGCATATCGCCCGCCATCGCTGCTGCTACGCGCCGCCGCATCCTTCCCGGCAGCGCGTACAGGACCAGCGGCACATCGTACGTCGTCACGTGATTCGCAATCAGCAGCACCGGCCCCTTCGGATTGAAATCGCCTGGCCGCTCGACGCGCGGCGCAGCCAGAAACCGCGTCAGCGGCTGCGACACCAGTTCCAGAAATCCGTTGCGGACCATCCGGAACGGCCAGCGCCACGGCCAGCGCGGATAAGTGTCTTCCTCATGCTCGTGCCGTGGGTGCCCCACCTTGGTCGGGGGTCCCATCCCGGACAGGGTGCGACCTGCCTCAACCGGCGCTGTCTCGGCGGCCAGGTGCATGCCGGATTCCTGCTCGCCCAATCCCAGCGCCCGCCGCAAATCCCGCAGCGTCTCCGCGCGTTCCAGCGCTTCATCCTCCACCGCGAGCCCGAGCTTCTGTTCCACCTCCGACTGCAACTGCACGCGCCCCAAACTGTCCAGCCCCAGATCCTCTGAGAGCCGCGCGTCGTCTCCGGTCTTCGCCGGCGTCGCGTGGCTGATGGAGAGAATCAGCGCCAGAAGCGGGTCCGCTGTCGCCTCCGCGCCCTCCATGCGCTGTGCATTCACCCACTCCGTCACTTTCGGTCGCCGAATTTTTCCCGTCGACGTCCGCGGCAAATCCAGCTCCGGCCACAGCCGCCATTGCCGCACCTGCTGGTACTCCGCCAGTTGACGATTTGCCGCCACGACTGCCTGCTGCGCCGCTTCGAGCCCGCCGCGAACCAGAAGCACCGCCACCGGCTCCGTGCCGGCCGGCGTCAGCAGCGGCACCACCGCCGAAGCCTGCACGCCCGCCTGCGCATTCAGCGCTGCTTCCACGTCTTCCGGATGCACGTTCAGTCCAGCCGGCGTCACGATCACCTGGCTCTTGCGCCCCACAAAGCGCAGTTGCCCCTGCTCATCCTTCTGCGCCAGATCGCCGGTCTCCAGCCACTCGCTCTCGTTCTTCCGGAGCGCGCCCTGCTGCCAGGTCGCGCCCGAAACCATGTCGCCGCGCACCAGAATCTCGCCTTCATCCGTGATCTTCACGTCGCGTCCCGGCAGCACTTTGCCAATTGTCCCTTGACCCGGCTTGAACGGATGGTTCAGTGTGATCAGCGCCGAGGTCTCCGTCATCCCGTAGCCCTGCACCAGCGCAAAGCCCAGCGTCGTCCAAAATCCTTCCAGTTCGGATCCGAGCGATGCACCGCCGCACACGAACGCCCAGAATTTCAAACCGAAGAGGCGATGAATCTTGCGGAAGCGCCACCACCGCTTCCACGCCTTCTCGCCGGCCGCGGCCGCAATCGCGCCCGCCAACTCCGGATACGCCGCCAGCAAATGCGCCCGCAGCAGATCGAGCACGCGCGGCACCGAACACACGACGGAAATCCGCTCGCGGTGAATCATCTCTACAATCCGCTGCGCCTGCAGCCGATTTTCGAAGTGCACTTCGCCCGCCAGCAGCGGCGGAATCCACAACCCCATGAACTGCCCAAAGACATGGCTCAGCGGCAGCGTGTGCAGAAAACGGATCGGATGAAAGATCCGCTCGTACTTCAGATACTTCGGCACCTCGCGCTCGATCGGATCCAGGCTGGCCAGCACATTGCGGTGCGTATGCACAATGCCCTTCGGCTCCGCCGTCGTGCCCGACGTAAACAGAATCTGAAACGGCGAGTCCAGTGTCAGCGCCGCCTCGCGCAGATCGCGCCCCGGCACCTGCGGCAAAGCGCTCGCGAAATCATCGAACGCCAGCCGCGGCACATCTCCTGGAATTTCCCGCAGCCGCTCCTCGTCGCCCACCACCAGCCGCGGCCGCGTGTTCTCGATCACCCGGTTCGCAAAGTCCGCCGCGCCGCCTGGATCGAGCGGCACCGCAATGACTCCCCGCTGCAGGCATCCGAAAAACGCGCCCATCCACGCGAGGCCATTCTGCCCCCACAGCACCACGCGCTCGCCCATGGGAATCTCGCGACGCATCAGCTCCGCGGCGAAGCGATCCGCCATCGCGGCCAGCTCCGCCCATGTTGAAGCGATCCGCCGGTTCCCGCGATACACCACGATCGCCGTGGCATCGCCATGCCGTCGGAAATCATCGAGAAACGTGGCAAGATTCGCGCGCATCCGTCCTAACCTGGTACTACGTTATAGGACGCGCGTTTTCGAAGCGCGGATCGGGCGGCCTTGGCGGGCCTCACCCGCAGCCGAATGCCTTCCACGCGCTGCAGGCAGGCGTCCGGAGGTCGGCATGAGAATCTCCGGTTACTGCGGCTGCGACGAAGGGGTGTTGAGCGGTGGATTGACCATTTGCATGTAGCAATGTGCGCAATACTGCTGATCGATGGTTTTGCTTAGGATGGCATAATCAGCATCGCCAAGATCGGACTGGATTTGCGAGAATGCTTGTCGGAAAATGGCAGCTCCAGAGGCCTCGTTGCGACGCAATGGAGCCAGCGTGGAGGGATTAGGATCATTCCAATATTGCTGGCGGAGCCGCCCAAATTCGCGATCGTTCTGTTCTGTTTTCAGGTGTGCGTCAATAATAATCGCGAAGACAAGCGATATCTCATCCCGGCTCAGGTGCGTGAGGCGTGTCCAGTCGTCAATCCAGTGTGACTCGGGCTCCTCCTGAGGCCGTCCCGCCGCGAGATCCCGCTGGTCGCCGTCATAGACGGCTGAATAATGATCAAAGAACAGAGAAATCGCACCCAGATGGCCGATCTGTGGACCGCGTGTTGTCGGAGAATATTTGCGACTCCTTATGACGGGAGGAGGAGTGGGCGGAGTGGGTTGCGAAGGACTGCTCGTGGCCCCGGATTGTGCGACCGCAGCGCCTGCGGTACAGAGAATGAGTACACCAACCGAGAGAAGCGAGTGCGCCTCACGCAGCATTCCCCGCCGAGCGGGCCGCCTCTGTCGAATGGAGGTAATCACCAACTCACGAAAATCTTCGGTTAATGGCGCCGCCTTCATCTCATTCGTCACTCCCGTGCGAAGTCGATATACCCCCGCTCCGGATCCGTCCGCACCAGCTTCACCCGCACCCGATCGCCCACGTCGATGCCCTTGCCGTCGTGCACCAGCATGCCGTCCACGTGAGGCTGCAGCGTGCGCACAAACGTCCCGTGATCGCCCACCCCGGTCACAATCGCGTCGAAACTTTGTCCCACCCGGCCCGCCAGCGCCACCGCCGCAATGCGCTTCTGCATCTCGCGCGACAGCTTCCGTTCCGCATCCTCCATCCGCGTGCACTGCGCCGCCACCTGGGCCAGTTCGTCATCCGAATACGGCGACTTCTCTCCCGCCATCATCGCCTTCAGCAGCCGCTGCATCACCAGATCCGCATAGCGCCGGTTCGGCGCCGTCGAATGCGTGTAGTGCTCCACCGCCAGACCAAAATGTCCCTGCGCCAGTTCGCCCGGCTTCTCCAATACGTATTCGCCCGGGCCCAGCAGCTTGATCACCGCCAGCGACAAATCCGGAAAATGCTCTGGATCCTTCGCCTGCTGCTCGCACAAAAAATCATGCAGCGGCTTCGGATCGGGCTCAGCCGGCAGCTTCGTTCCCTTCTGCGCGGCCAGCTCCACAATGCGATCCCACCGCTTCGGCGTCTTCACCACGCGCCGGATCGACGAGTACCCCTTCGCGTCCAGCATCCGCGCCACCACGCCGTTGGCCGCGATCATGAAGTCCTCAATCAGCTGCGTCGCCTGGTTCTTCACTTCGCCTTCCAGCTCAATACTCCCATCGCTCACCAGAATCGCCTGGGTTTCCAGGGTCAGCAAATTCAGCGCTCCGTGATTCGACCTCTGCAGCCGCAGCCGCTGCGCAATCTCATCCTGCATCTTCAGTTGCTGCGCGAGCTCCGCCGACGCCGCCACCTTTGCCGGCGCCTCTGCCTCCCCCGCCAGCCACGCGCCCGCCGACTTATACGCCAGTTGCCCCCGGTTCACCACGCGCGCCCGGTACACGTCGCTCGCCGTGATCTGCGCCTGCGCGTCCACCGTGAACTCGCATACGACAGCCGCACGTTCCTGGCCCTCCAGCAGCGAAGTCTCTCCCGTCGAGAGCTCATCCGGCAGCATCCCGAAATTCTCAACGCCGGTGTACACCGTGGTCGTCTCGCGCAGCGCGTGCTGGTCGATCGCCGAGCCCTTCGGCACGTACGCATCCACGTCAGCAATCCCGATCAGCACCCGGTGCCCGCCCGCGACCGCTTCCGCGTATTCGATCTGGTCCAGATCCCGCGACGTGTCGTTGTCGATCGACGACCACAACAGCCCGCGCAAGTCCCGCGCCGCCGCCGGCTCTGTGGGCGGGTGCTCCCGCAGTTCCTCCAGCTGCTGCTTCACCGCTGCCGGATATTCCGGCTCGAAGCCGTGCTCGACCATCGACCGCCGCGCCGCCGCCTTCAGATCGAACGCATGCGCATGATTCCCCGAGTGTCCCATGAAGCCCTCGCAAAGAACGGAAGGCCAAGCCTATCACGCCTGCCCCGCAAAAACGCCACCCGCGCCGCCAACTCCATCCAACCACCTCCGCGCTTTGGCCCTCCAAGGCAGGACATGCCGCTGCGCAACGTCAAGGTCGACCCCAGCCCGAAAGAGACGCCGCCCTCGCTGCAGCGTAATCTCGACCGCCCCACGGCGACCGACATCTTCGAGCAGGTCTCCCGCAATGCCCGCCGCGAACTCAGCCGCCCGTGGCGCGCTCTGGCCATCTCCGGTCTCGCCGGCGGGCTCTCGATGGGCCTCACCGGCCTTAGCGTCTCGGTGGTCACCGCAACCCTCGGAACCGCTCCCTGGGCCCAGTTCGTTGCCCTGCTCCTTTATCCCATGGGATTTATGGTCGTCATCATCGGCCGCGGCCAGCTCTTTACCGAAAACACCCTCTATCCCGTCGCCCTCATCCTCGCCGAGCGCCGCCACTTCTGGACTACCCTCCGCCTCTGGGGCATCGTCTTTCCCACCAACGTTCTGGGAGCGCTGCTCTTCGCCATCCTCGCCGCCCGCACCAGAGCTCTCCAGCCCGCAATTCTTCACGCGCTCACCCTCATGGGCACGACCGCCGCTGCGCCTACCCAGCGCCACATCTTCTGGAGCGCTGTGGTCGGCGGCTGGATGATCGCCATGGTCGCCTGGCTGGTCAGCAGCAGCCACTCGATCACCGGCTCCGTCGCCCTCATCTGGCTGTTGACGTTCGTCGTCGGCGCCGGCCACTTCGCCCACTGCATCGCCACCAGCGGCGAAATCCTCGTCGCGGTCCTCGGCCACGCCATTCCCGCCTCCGCCTATCTCCGTTGGATTCTCCCTGCCACGCTGGGCAATATCTGCGGCGGCGTCCTCCTCGTTACCCTCCTCGAATACGGGCAGGTCAAACTCGACTAAACCCCTCGCTCTGTTCCGCATCCCATACCAGGAGGAGTCGTTGGGAATGTCCTTTTTTAACGGCCTGGTTCAGTACTTTCAGCGCAATTGGCACTCCCTGATGGGTGCGGCCATCATCCTCGTTGGCTCCATCGTCATTTCGCTCATCATTCGCGCCATTGTGTTCTGGGTGCTGCGCCGTTTCACGCGCACCCGCGGCAAACTCATCGGCCATTCGCTCGTCACCCACGGGCAGAAACCCACCTGGTGGATCTTCCCCCTTCTCGCCTGCCTCATCGTCCTGCCCGGCCTGCCTCTCCCCCATACGGCCATGACCGTGCTCGAGCACATCGCCGGCATCGGCCTCATTGCGGCGATGGCGTGGCTCGTCATCCTCTGCATTGAAGTCATTGCGGACATCCTCACGAACCGCTACCGCATCGACGTCGCCGATAATCTGACCGCCCGCCGCATCCAGACGCAGTTTCAGATGCTGCACCGCATCACGGTCATTCTGGTTATCTTCGTCGCCACCGCCATCTGCCTGATGACCTTTCACTCCATCCAGCGCTTCGGCGACAGCATCCTCGCCTCCGCCGGCGTCGCCAGCCTCGTCGTCGGCCTCGCTATGAAGGGCACTCTCGAGAACCTCGTCGCCGGCATCCAGATCGCCTTCACCCAGCCTTTCCGCATTGAGGACGCCGTCGTCATCGAAGGCAATTGGGGTTGGATCGAAGACATCGGCACCATGTATGTCACGGTGCGCATCTGGGATCTCACCCGCCTGGTCGTCCCGCTCTCCTGGTTCCTCGAGAACCCCTTCCAGAACTGGACCCGCACCAGCGCCGAGCTCCTCGGACACTGCTACGTCTATGTCGACTATTCCGTCCCCGTCGAGCCGCTCCGTCAAGAGCTCAAGCGCATTCTGGAATCCACCAAACTCTGGATGGGCAAGGTCTGCGTCCTCCAGGTTTCCGACTTCATGCCCAACGTCATGCAGCTCCGCGCTCTCATGGACGCGCGCAACTCCGGCGACGCCTGGGATCTCCGCTGCTACGTCCGCGAGCACCTCATCGATTTCATCCGGAAGAATTACCCCGGCGGTCTCCCGCGCTACCGCGGCGAGCTCGACATGAATGCCCAGGAGGGCGGACAGAAGCCGGAAAAGCAAGGCCTGCTCAGCGGTCCGCATCAGGGCAAAGAGGGCCAGGAAGCCGCGCCCCTTCCCGGCGATCCGCTCCGCCCCGCGGCATAGCTCCGCGGCTCGTCACGCGCGCTTCGTGAGAAGATAGTCGGTTCTTCCGCCGCGGAGTGGCTCTGCCTCGCCCATGCGACCCCAGGAATCCGTCCTGCTCTGGTTCCGGCGCGATCTGCGCCTGGCCGACAATCCCGCCCTGCGCCACGCCGTGGCGGCGGGCCTGCCCATCGTTCCAGTCTTCCTCCGGGATCCGGAAGGCGAGGGCCAGCCCGGTCCCGGCGCGGCCTCCCGCTGGTGGCTGCATCAGTCCCTGTTCCGCCTCGATGAATCTCTCCGCGCTCACGGCTCGCGCCTGATCCTTCGCCACGGGCCCGCTGCCACGTGCCTCGCACATCTCGCCGAGGAAACCCACGCCCGCGCCGTCTTCGCCAACTGCGTCTACGATCCTTCCGCCCAGCACCTCGATGCCAGCGTGGCCGCCCAGCTTCGCGCCGCCGGCATCACGCTCGAGCTCTCCCACACCGGCCTGCTTTGGCCGCCAGGATCGATTCGCACCACCACCGGCGGCGTTTTCCAGGTCTTTACGCCTTTCTGGCGGGCCTGCTGGAATCGGCGCGGCGAACTCGGCCCTCCATTATCCGCCCCGCGCACGCTGCCCAGGCCGGGCCGCTGGCCCTCCTCGCTCCTGCTCAACGAATTCAACCTCGAACCGAAGATCGACTGGGCCGCCGGCATCCGCGCGGCATGGACCCCCGGCGAATCCGCAGCGCTCGCCCGCCTCCGCTCCTTTACCCGCAACGGACTCGCGGATTACCCTACCGAACGCAACCGTCCCGACCACGACGGCGTCTCGCGCCTCTCGCCTCACCTCCACTTCGGGGAAATCAGCCCCCTCCAGATCTGGCACGCGCTGGCCGGTAACTCCAGCGCCGAACCGTTTCTCCGCCAGATCGCATGGCGCGAGTTTGCCCACCATCTCCTCGCCGAGTACCCGCACATCCCGCGCGAATCCTGGAATCCCCGCTTCCGCCATTTCCCGTGGCGCCGCAATCGACGCTGGCTCGCCGCCTGGCAGCACGGCCGCACCGGTTACCCCTTCGTCGACGCCGCCATGCGCCAGCTGTGGACGACTGGCTGGATGCACAATCGCGCGCGCATGGTCGTCGCATCTTTCCTCGTGAAAGATCTGCTGATTCCCTGGCAGGACGGCGCAGCCTGGTTCCTCGACACGCTCGTCGACGCCGATCTCGCGAATAACACGCTGGGCTGGCAATGGGTCGCCGGCTGCGGTTTCGATGCCGCCCCGTACTTCCGCATCTTCAACCCCATCGCCCAGGGCGAGAAGTTCGATCCCGAGGGCGAGTACGTCCGCCACTGGATCCCCGAGCTGCGCAAGTTTCCTTCAAAATGGATCCACCAGCCCTGGCTCGCTCCGTCTGCCGAACTGGCGGCCGCCGGCGTTCGCCTGGGCAGGGATTATCCGCGTCCCATCGTCGATCACGCACACGCGCGCACCGCCGCTCTCGCCGCTTTCGCAGCAACCAAAACCTCCGCATCCAAATCCTGATTTGCCCTGGAATATCGCGCCCTCTACCATGACCGGTATGAGTACGTATGTCGCAGAGGATGATTCCTACGCGGGGTTCGACAGCACTGGAAAGTATTTCGGGTACTTTGGCCTCGCGGCGGCCGCGGTGGGCCTGACGGGATGGGCGGCAGCACATGGGCATCTGCCGGGATTGAAACCCGCGGAGGTCGGAGACCAACTCCTTCTGTTCGCAATGCAGTGGATCGGATTTGGATTGTTCGTAATTTTGGCTCTCGCTGCACTGGGTTCGCTTATTTTGTCGAGCAAATCGCGCGGGACGGTAACAATCGATGATTCAGGAGTGACGAGGCAGATCGGAGAGAGGAGCCGGACGCTCAAGTGGCAGGAGATCGAGGGCTACGTAACAGTCAGCGGGGGGGTCACACTGGTCCCGCGCGAAGGCAACCAGATGATAGAGATTCCGCGATTTCTGGAGGATTATCGCGGATGTATTGCGGAGATTGAGGCACGGGGAGTTGGAAGATTGCCGCCGAGCAAGCTAAAGCGGTGTTGGTAGGCCTTTGGGACCCGGCGGTTCCCCGGGCATTCCCGAAGCTTCGTTGGCAGCCGAAGGCGATCTCCGAGTCGTCGGCTGCACGACCCTCCCACAAACTTTCCTCGGCGGCTCTTTCCCCAACGGATCTCCCCTAGAACCGCCCGCGCGCCTTCATCCGTTCGATCACGAACTTCGGCACCAGCCCATCCACCGACCCGCCCAGCCGAAACACATCCTTCACCAGCCGCGAGCTCACAAACGAGTACTGCGCGTCCGGCATCAGAAAAATCGTTTCCAGATCCGGCGACAGCCGCCGGTTCATCAACGCCATCTGCAGCTCGTATTCGTAGTCGCTGATGGCGCGAATGCCGCGCACGATGGCATGCGCCTTCTGCTCATGAGCGAAATCCACCAGCAGCCCGTCGAACGTCGACACCGAAACGTTCTCGAACTCTGCCGTCCCCTCTGACAGCATCGCCACCCGCTCTTCCACCGTAAACAGCGGCGCGCTTTTTGAAGCATTGCGCAGAATGGCGACCACCAGGTGATCGAAGATCTTCGCCGCGCGTGCGATCAGGTCCAGATGACCGTTGGTCACCGGGTCGAAGCTGCCGGGATAGATGGCCTTGACCGTGTTCACGCCTGTTGCATTGTATCGAGTTTCACGGCAGGTCGCGGAAATCGACGCTTACGCCCCGCGTTTCGCCCCACCCGCGATCGGGTGGCCGTTCTGGTCCGCCAGCGCATGTCGACGCACCGGCCCCGTCGACTCGCGCACCACCAGTTCCGGCTCCATCACAATCTCTGCCGGCCATTCCTGCGACGGATTCGCAATCCGGTCCAGCAGTACCTGGGCCGCCCGCGCTCCCATCTCCTGCAGCGGCTGCTTCACCGTGGTCAGGCTTGGCTTGCAATAGGCCGCCGCGATGATGTCGTCGAAACCCACCACCGAAATGTCGTCGGGCACGCGCAGGCCCGCGTCCATAATGGCGCGCATCGCCCCCAGCGCCGAAATGTCGTTGAAGCAGAACACCGCGGTAAACTCCCGCGTCCGCTTCAGCAGCTCTTTCATCACGTGGTATCCGGCTTCCGGCGTCTGCCGCGTCTCTTCCAGCTGCACCGAAAGCTCCGGCCGCACCGCGATACCCATCTCTTTCGCCATGCTCAGAATGCTCTTCCAGCGATATTTCGCGTCGGTAATCCCCTGCGCGCCCTGCATGAATGCGATCCGTTCATGCCCGAGCTTTTTCAGGTGGGTCAGCGCCAGCCGCGCCGCCAGATCGTGATCCAGCACCACATTCGTCACGCCCGGCGCGGGATTGTGCGACGACACCGCGACCGCCGGCGCCGGCACCTGAATCTGCGCCGGCGTATCCAGCAGCAGCAACCCATCCACAGCACGCTCCATCAGCCGCCGCGAATACTCTTCCACCAGTTCCGGCCGCCGGTAATGGCTGGCGGTCACGTAGAAATAGTGCGCCTTCAGCAGCCGCTTCTCGATGGCGCTCATCACCACGGGAAAATATCCGTCGCTCAGGTCCGGCACAATCACGCCCACCGACATGCTGCGGCTGTTGCGCAGGGAGCGCGCAAAGTAGTTCGGGCGGTAATGGAATTTACGCGCCGCCTCGAAGACCCGATCGCGCGTGCGCTGCGGAATCGACCGCCCGGCCGGCGAGTTGTTCAGCACCAGCGACACCGTCGTCTGCGACAAACGCAGGTGCTCGGCCAGCTGCCGCAGATTCAGCGTCGATTTCGCGGATTGGGCGCTTCCGGTTTTGCTCCGGTGCGGGGTGGCTGTGCTTTCCTGCTTTCCCTGAGTCATCTGCCTCGCACGCCCTGGTCCGGACGCCTCGTGCAACACCCCACGATATCAGATTCCCATCGCTCAGGATTCTTCCCATCCGCCATACACGTCACGCAATGCGGCACAAATCTCGCCCAGCGTCGCGCGCGCTCGCACGCAGTCCAGCAGGAACGGCATCGTATTCGCCGCGGAAACGCCTTCCCGCGTCGCCTCCGGCTCCGTCGCCGCCGCGCGCCGCAGCGCATCCAGCGTCTTCCGCACCGCGTCTCCGGACCGCTCGGCTCGCAGCTTGTTCAGCTTCTTTGTCTGCGCCTCGCGCACGCTCTCGTCGATGTACAGAATCTCCGGCGGCCGCTCGTCAATCGCATACTGGTTCACGCCCACGATGATCTTCTCGCCCGCTTCCACCGCGCGCTGATACGCGTAGCTCGCCTCGGCAATTTCCTTTTGCGGGTATCCCGCCTCGATCGCCCTCACCATCCCGCCCATCGCGTCGAGCTTCTCGAAATACGCAAACGCCCCCTGCTCCATTTCGAGCGTCAGTTTCTCCACAAAATACGAACCGCCCAGCGGATCGGTCACCTGCGCCACACCCGACTCGTACGCCAGGATCTGCTGCGTCCGCAGCGCAATCCGCGCCGCCTCTTCCGTGGGCAGCGCCAGCGCCTCGTCGTACGAATCCGTATGCAGCGACTGCGTGCCGCCCATCACCGCCGCCAGCGCCTGAATCGCCACGCGCGCAATGTTGTTCATCGGCTGTTGGGCCGTCAGCGAAACTCCTGCCGTCTGCGTATGGAAGCGCATCCACTGAGAACGCGCCTGCTCGGCCCCAAACCGCTCCCGCATCACGCGATACCAGATCTTCCGCGCCGCCCGGTACTTCGCAATCTCCTCGAAAAAATCGTTGTGCGCGTTGAAGAAGAAACTCAGGCGCGGCGCGAAATCGTCCACCCCCAGCCCGCGCCTCAGCGCCCACTCCACATATTCCACGCCGTCGTACAGCGTGAAGGCCAGCTCCTGCAGCGCCGTCGATCCAGCCTCGCGGATGTGGTATCCCGAAATCGAAATCGGATTGAACTTCGGCGTCCGCCGCGCTCCGAACTCCAGCGTGTCCACGACCAGCCGCATCGATGGCGCGGGCGGATACAGATACTCCTTCTGCGCGATGTACTCCTTCAGGATGTCGTTCTGCAGCGTCCCCGCCAGCCGTGCCCAGTCCGTTCCCTGCCGCTCCGCCACCACCAGATACATCGCCCACAGCACCGCCGCCGGCGAGTTGATCGTCATTGAGACGGTCGTGCTCTCCAGCGGAATGCCCGCAAACAGCGTCTCCATGTCGTCGATCGAGTCGATCGCGACCCCGCACTTGCCCACTTCGCCTTCGCTCTGCGCGTCGTCGGAGTCGCACCCCATCAGTGTCGGCAAATCGAACGCCACCGACAGCCCGCCCGCGCCTCCGGCCAGCAGATATTTGTAGCGGAGATTCGTCTCTTCAGGCGATGCGAATCCCGAAAACTGCCGCATCGTCCACAGCCGCCCGCGATACCCCGTCGGATGAATCCCCCGCGTGTACGGCGGCTCGCCCGGCATCCCCAGATACGCCGCCTGTTGCGCCGCCCAGTCCTCCGGCAAATCGGCTTCCGTGTACAACCGCCGCACCGGTACGCCGGAAATCGTCGTGAACCGCGCGTTCCCCGCCTCGTCCCGATTCACGCCGGTCGCTGCGCCAATCGACTGTTCCGGATTCTTCCTGAGCGCCGGCTCCAGCGTGTCCCGCTCCCAGCGCAGCTCTTCCTCCGACGGATGCCGCCCCTCGGCCGCATCAGCAGCGGAGCGTTCGCCCAAATGAGTCGACTTTTCGGCCATAGAACGCTTCAGCATAGGCGCGCCGCCTTGCAGCACGCAAGCTTCAGGGCTCAGCGCAAGACCTCAATTCGGTCCCGGCTCGTATCAGGGCACCACCCCACAGGTTGCGAAAAGCCCTCCGAGACAGAGGCCTTGTATCAGGGCACGACTTCAGTCGTGCCGCACAGGTCGCAATAGGAATGTGGCTTTAGCCCCTGAGAGACGCGCGTCCCAGCTCCCACGCCTTCGCATACTTCCAGCTCACATATACCGAGTGGTACAGATGCTGCAGCAGCCCCTCGCGCCCATCCAGAAATCCCAGGCGCAAAAAGTAGTTGTATTTGAACGTCGCCACCGGCGTCAGATACACGTTCCAAACAAATCCCGCCCAGCTCCGGCTCGTCTTGCCCTTCGCCATCGCCTGCTGTGCGCCCAGCGTGCTGTAGCGGTTCATATGCTCCAGGTACTCCTCCAGCGTGGGATAGGCATGGTGTATCAGCCACCCCTGCAGCGTTCCCCTCCGCCCCGCGCAGTGCGCCGTCTCGTGTACCGCCCGCTCCTCAAACGCCGCCGCGCCCCTCCGAAACAGCCGCAGCTTCTCGTCCGGCCAGTACCCTCCATGCCGCATCCACCGTCCCAGAAAAAAATTCCGCCGGGGCAGAAAATATCCGTCGCACTCCGGCGCGCCGCTCAGCAGCGCCTGAATCTCCCTGGCCAGCTCCACGCTCACTTCCTCATCCGCATCCAGCGCCAGCACCCAGTCGCCCGTACACTTCTCCAGGGCCGCGTTCTTCTGCGCCCCGAATCCTTTCCACTCCTCTAGGAAAAATCGCGCTCCAAACTCCTGCGCAATCTCCTCCGTCCGGTCCGTCGATCCGCAATCGACGATCACGATCTCGTCCGCCCAGCGCACACTCTGGAGCGTCCGCCCCAGGTTCGCTTCCTCGTTCTTCGTGATCAGCGCCACCGACAGCTTCAGGCTCATCGTCTTTCCGAACTCCAGGTTGTCGGAAGTGTAACAAGGCGGGTTGCCTGACCGGTTTCTCTTCCAGCCGTTTCACCCAATCGTCAGCCATATTTCACGCAATTCCCAAACAACTCCGTCACGCTGCTGCTGGATCACATTATTTGGCCGAGAGACCTGATGCCCGAACCCGGAAAATTCGCCATCCCGCTCCTGGCCGTTGCCCTTGCCGTACCCCTCGCCGCGCAGCAGCCAAAGTCTCCACCGGAATCCGCGCAGCAGCTCGCCCGCGACGTGATCTGGAATGAGCTCCACGACCGCAACCCCCTCATCCACTGGCAGTATCTCAGTACACGCACCTCCGCCGGGCAGACGCTTCTCCGCGAGCATGTCGAAACCAGCGACGGTCCCGTCTCCCGCGTCCTTGAGCGCAACGGTGTGCCACTCACCGCGGACGAGCAGCAGCAGGAAACGCAGCGCCTCGACGCCTACATTCACGATCGTTCCGCTGTCGCCCGGCTCCAGCGCGATCACCAGCAGGATAAGGCCCGCCTCACCGCTGTGCTGCAGATGATCCCCGACGCCTTCCTCTTCACCTGGCAGGGCGAACCATCCGGCGACGTCGCGCGTCTCAGCTTCCGCCCCAATCCTGCTTTCGATCCTTCCGGATGCGACGCCCGCATTCTCCATGCGCTGACCGGAACCCTGACCGTCAACCTGCGCTACAAACGCCTCGTCGAAATGCAGGGCACCATCGCGCGGCCCGTTGACATCGGCTACGGCCTGCTTGGTTCCATCAAGCCCGGAGGAACCTTCGAAATCCATCGCCGCCTCGTAAGTCCCACCCAGTGGAAGACCGATCTGATTGAGATCCATGTCCGCGGCCGGATTCTGCTGATGAAGGGCATCAGCAAGGACGAGCGAGAGGCACGCTCCGATTTCCGCCAGGTCCCCGAAAACCTCACGCTGGCGCAGGCCAACAGCCTGCTCAGCCAGGCGGCCGCCCATTCCGCGCTTCAGGTACAGCTCGGCGCCGCCACCATTTCGGCCCCCACACCGGCCCTCGCCGACGCCGGGCTCAGTCCAGACCGCCAGCCCGCGGTCCCGGTCCGTGCCGCTCGCTTTCGGAGTGCTTTACCCGCTCCTGCGGCTCCGGCCTCCGCGCTCTCCCCGTCCACACGAACAGAATGACCAGCCCCAGAATCACCAACACAAAGAGCAGTGCGATGAAGATCATAATCGCCTCTCTTCATTGAGAGGTCGCTGGCCTCAGCAGAGGTTATCCAACGGCCGGCAAACGCCTCACGCCTGCAGGCCGTCCCACGACCAGCGCGGAATCCGAAGCCCCTCCGGCACATCATCGGCGGTGCGGTGGTAGCGGGCCATCGTGGTCGTTGTCGCCCACGCGAAATAATCGTGCAATGCCTGCCTCAGCGGGCCGTCATCCGCGAGCCCGGTATCAATCAAGGCCTGGTCGAAGCAGGCAATGGCGCGCCGATCCATTTCCTCGTGCTCGCCGTTGCCGCTGTGCATCCTCACCACAAACGTCTCGTCGCCGTAGGCGCTGGAATACGCCGGCGGGCCGCCAAGCGCTTCGGCCCAGTAAGCCGCCAGCCGCTCCGTGTGCTCCGCATGAAAGCCATGGCTGAACGCGTGCGCTACAACCTCGTCCACCAGAACCCGGCGGTGCCACGCGTCGGCCAGCCGGCGCATCCCGTCCATGCCGCCCGCGGCCTCGAACAGACTTTGCATGCACCCATCATCGCAGTCCGCTCCTCGCTCCACAAGGCCGCTGCCCACCGCGCAAAGTCGCTCACCGCTTCTGCGGCTTTCCCTTCGCGCCCGGCGGCTTGTGCGATGTCAATCCCTTCGAGAGGAATTCTCGCATCAGGTTCACCGCTGCGTCCGTACCCAGAACAATGAACCCATCCCGCATCGTGATTCCGAAGCCTCGATCGGCCGGGTCGTGATAGATGTTGGCGATGCCTGCTGCCGCGAAATCGCCGAGAATCCGCGAGTAGCAGAACTGTTGCCGCTTGTCGTCGCCGCGGCACATGGGGACTTCCTGGAGCGCGTAAACAAATCGTCTCCACACATTCGGGCCGCCGTGGTAGAAGTAACGCGGGTCCTGGTGAAACACCGACGGCAACAGCGCATCGCCCAGCATGCGCGCGTCAAAGCTGTCCGCCAGCGTCGCCCCAAACCGCTTCCCATAGCCAGGCCATCCTGTGCCGTACCCTGGAAATGTGTTGTGCCACTGCTCGACTCCGGCCAGCGCGAAATCTGTACCGATGGTGAACGGATCGATCACGTCTCGCAGTTGCAGACTGAATTTCAGCCCGGTCGTCAGGGGCGCCGCATTCCACTCGAAGCTCGTTCCAAAGTTCGGAATCACCGCAAGAACGCGCTGCTGGACTTCCTGCTTCATCTGCGCTCTGGCAATCGCGGCGGTGGAGGCCGTCACATGCACCGTGGAAACGACTCTGGGCATGGGGATTAAGGAGATCGGCAGGCGGAAATCCTCTCCGGCCCCCAGCACAACCGGCATGGGGTTCACCGGCTCGAACCCGGGTCCGGACACCGACACGGTGTACTCGCCCGCTGCCAGATTCGGGAACGCAAACTTCCCCGTCCGATTTGTGATGTTGATGCGCGGTGTACTCAGGTTGCCGCCATCCAACACCAACCGAATGCCGCTGAGCGGCGCCTCTGAAGGGCCATCTACGGTTCCGTGGATGGCCCCCAGCGTCTGCGGCTGTGGCGCATCCGGCAGAGAATCCGCAGCTCCGTGCCGCGCCTCGGCCCACGCCGGACCGGCCGCCAAACAGAGCGCCAAGATCGCGCCCACCCATCGGATGCGGGTGATCCGGCTCCTCGGCGAATGTCGATCAATCGCGGAAACAATCGAACAAAGATGCACTCGTTATCCCGGCGCGTGCCTGGTTCGCAGGCTTTTATGAGCTTCGGGATTAGACGCCGATTTGGCGCAGGGCGATAGCTCGCCGGTATAGCCCGGCGCTTACATTTTCTTCATGAAGCAACGTTCAGAATCAGAAGGGAATATCGTCGTCGGTGATTTCGGTCGACTGCACGAGGTCGTCCGCGTGGGCCGGCTGCCGCTGGTCGTACTGCGAACCGCCGCGCGACCCGCCACCCGATTCTCCATCGCCCCGGCCCGACAGCAGCACCAGGTCGTTGATCACAATCTCCGTCCTGTACCGCTTCTCCTTCGTTTCCTTGTCTTCCCACGAGCGCGTCTGGATCCGGCCCTCGATGTAGAGCTTCGACCCTTTTTTCACGTAGTCGCGAATGATCTCGGCCGTGCGCTGGAACGCCACCAGGTTGTGCCATTCCGTGCGATCTGTCCAGTTGCCGCCCTGATCCTTCGTCCGGTCCGTTGTGGCCAGCGAAAAACTCGCGATCGCGTTGCCGTTGGCCGCGAACTTGATCTCCGGATCCTTTCCCACGTTCCCCACCAGAATGACTTTATTGACGCTCTTCGCCATCGCTGCTCCCCCTTTGTCCGCTGAGACTTTGGGTTGTCCACGGGAAGACATGGTCTTCCCTTGTCATCCCCCTAACAGCTGAAAAGCCGCCCCGAACTGACCGGCGGTCTTTGCCTGCAGCGGTCTCTCTCCTGATCCTCGCGTCGCAAGAATAACAAAATCTCGTCGAGGCTCGAAATTCGCAGTACGAAAGTACCCAGCCCGGCCCGGCCATCGCTGCTCCATTCTTCCCCATCTAAAGGAATTCGCACCATGTATCTCGACAGAAAGCGCGTTGTCCGTTTTACTTTCCTGCTGGTCGGCTTAGTCTTCTTCGTACTCAGCGGTTGCAGTTCATCGGGCAATGCCGGTACCGGCACAAGCAGTGGCTCCGGTGGCGGATCAGGCTCCGGCGGGGGTTCAGGCTCCGGCGGCGGATCAGGAAGTGGCAGCGGTGGCGGCGCCGGCTCAAACTCCACCACTCCCCTCAGCGCCAGTCATATCAACCTCATCTTCGTCGCCAGCGAAGACCTCTCGTACCAGGCATCGGGTGACGTCAATGCGACGACAGTCAACCTCACCGATCAGGGCCTGCAGCGCTCGCTCCACCTCGCCGGATTCCTGCAAAAACAGGTCCTCGGCTCCCACAACGTCAGCGGCATTTACGCCCTCGAGCCCATGACCCACCTTCAGACCGCGAACGACTTTCCGGACATCGCTGCGCTCTGGACTGTCCAGCAATTTGCTTTGCTCAATCAATTCACCCTTTCCACGGTCGCGGGCTCGTATGCCCATCCGTATACCGCCAACAGCTTCGTGCTCGACGATTCCTACTCTTCCGGATCCGTTCCCTCCGGCGTCGCCGCGCCGCCCGCATTTTGCTCCTCGTGCCAGGGCCTCGATTTCAACGACACGAACGGCGATAACGAGAGCCTTGTCAGCGGCATCATCAAGGCGAACGCCCCCGGCTTTTACGTTTTCTCGGCGCCCTGGGAGACCATCAGCAGTCTCATGGCAAAAGTCAACACGCTCGAAAGCTATAACCTGACCCTTCCGTCGAGCTATCAGGGTCCCGACGAGATTTACGCCTTCGCCATCCCGCCCTCGAGCGCAACCGCCACCCTCGTCAGCTACAACACCAACGCCCAGCCCACAACGTCGTATCCTCCGCTGCCCGCGACCGTGCCCACTCTGAGTTCCTGCTCCGAGCAATCCCCGTTCACCATCACGGTCACGGGAGGCAAAAAAGGCGCTCAGCTCCCCGCCAGCATCAACACCAACGAAACCGTCTACATGATCCGCCACGCGGAGTCGGCCCCCCAGGGCGCCTGGGATAACGGCAACCTGATCGCCGCGGGGCAATGGCGCGCGCTCGACCTGCCCACAGCCCTGCAGGGCAAAATCAGCCCGGACCAGGTCTATTCCATCGATCCCGCCCAGACCATCGGCGGATCGCAAAACGCCGCGGGCCAGGCCAACTGGCCCTACGTTCGGCCTTCCCTCACAGTCGAACCCTACGCCATTGCCAACAATTTGCCCTACCACCTCGCTGCGGGCTTCTCGCTTTTTTCCTCTGCCGGACCCGCTTCCGCCGCCAGCTTCTTCTTCACCGGCGGCAATCTCTCCGGTCACAAGGTTCTCGTCGCCTGGGAACACGTGAACATTGTCAACACGGTCAACGCTCTGCTGGCGCGCTATTTTCCGTCGGGAGGCGCTCCCGTCGCTCCCGCCTGGCCCGGCGACGACTTCGACACCGTTTGGACCCTCACCCTTGACGGGCAGGGCGATCTCGCCATCAACAACTCTACCTGCGAAGGGATCGACTCCTCGTCGCTTCCTGCCACCGCGCCGCAGTTCTAAGGCCAGGCCTTACAGCGAGGAGTTGATCTGCTCGATTAATTCCTCCGCCGTCGCCGCCGGCGGCAGGCACGACGCGCCACGGCACACCAGCGCCATCGCCCTCGTGCCCACTCCCGGTAGTTGAGGCAGCGTATCCCTGAGCGCCGGCGGCAGCGTCTCCTCCGTCACCTGTTCCGGCCTGAGCCCAATGACCGCCTTGGTCACCGCGTACCGCGCCTGCGCCATCGCGGTCAGCCTCCGCGCTGCGTCGCCCTCGCCCACCACGACCACCTGTATCGGCGGCAGCAGCAGCCGTTCCAGTGCCAATCCGTAGCTGCCCGCGTACAGGCCGTAGTGCTCAATCACACCCGCAAACATCCGCAACGTCGCCTCCGCCATTTCGCGGAAGTCTTTGCGCCCGCTCAGCGCCTCCAGCCGCAGCAGCGCTCCCGCTGCCGTGGCATTTCCCGCCGGAGTCGGCGAGTCCTGCACCGGCTTCCGCCGCGCCGCCAGCGCACCCAGCTTCTCGCCACCCTCCTGAGCCGTGTCGAAGAAGCCGCCATTCTCCGCGTCATAGAACCGCGACACCATCCCCTCGGCCAGTTCCATCGCCCGCTCGTACCACCGAATCTCGCCCGTCGACTCCCATGCGTCCACGCAGGCATGGGCCAGCAGCGCGTAGTCGTCCAGCACGCCCGCGACCCGCCCACGCGAGTCCGGCCCCGTGCCCGGCGAACCCGGATAAGCAATCACATGCGCCAGCCCCGCTTCCCGCGTCCATCCCTCCACCCAAATCCGTTCCAGCGTCGTCAGCGCGAACCCCCGCGGAGCCGCCAGGTCCAGCACCCGCGCCGCATCCAGATACGCCGACACCGCCATCGCATTCCAGCCCGTGTAGATCGTCTTGTCGATGAACGGCGTCGTCCGCTTCAGGCGCTCCGCATACAACTTGCGTTTCGCGCTCTCGAGCAAAGCATCTGTATCGCCGGCATCGCGCCTCCCGCGCGTCGCTACCTGCTCCGTGGTGAAGTTCCGATGCAGCACATTTTTTTTGGGATTGTGGTGCATGTCGCCCAGCTCGCCGATGTCGTAGTACACCTCAGCGACAGCCATTTCCTCCGCCGTCAGAACCACCGCCGCTTCCTCGCGCGTCCAGGTAAAGTAGTCGCCGTCGTCGTCCAGCGAAATATCCGCATCCTGCGACGCGTAAAATCCGCCCCGCTCCCGGTCGCTCAGCCACGCATCCATCCACCGCAGGATGTCCCGCGCCGTCTCCGCGAACTCCAGTTCCACAAATGTCTGGAACGCGTGCACATAATTCCCCAGCAGGCCCGCGTTGTCGTACAGCATCTTCTCGAAGTGCGGCACCACCCAGCGTTCGTCCACCGAGTACCGGTGAAATCCCCCTGCCAGTTGGTCGTAAACCCCGCCGCGCGCCATTTTCTCCAGCGTCACCGTCGCCGCTGTCTTCGCCGCTTCATTTCCGGTTCGCGCAGCCACATCGATCAGCAAATCCAGCGCCGCCGGATGCGGAAACTTCGGCTGCGACCCAAACCCTCCATTCCGCGCATCGAACTGCCCCACCGCGGACGCCACCAGCTTGTCCACAATCCCCAGCGACAGCCCCTCGCCGGGCGCCCCAAACGTCTCCCCATGCTCGATCGCCGCCAGCACGCTCGCAGCCGACTCCAGCACCGCCTCGCGCTGCTCCGTCCACGCGTGCGCCATGGTCAGCAGAACCCGCTCGAATCCCGGCCGTCCGTAGCGATCCTCACGCGGAAAATACGTCCCCGCAAAATACGGCCGGCCATCCGGCGTCAGAAATGCCGTCAGCGGCCACCCTCCCTGCTGGCTGATCGCCTGCACCGCCGCCTGGTAGCGCGCGTCCACGTCCGGCCGCTCGTCGCGGTCCACCTTCACCGCCACAAAATGTTCGTTGATCGTCGCCGCCAGCGCCGCGTCTTCATATGACTCGCGATCCATCACGTGGCACCAGTGGCACCACACCGCGCCCACATCCAGCAGCACCGGCTTGCCGAGCCGCGCGGCCAGCGCAAACGCCGCTTCTCCCCACTCCTGCCAGTGCACCGGCTGATGCCTTGCCGATCGCAGATACGACGACGACGCCCGATCCAGATTGTTGCGGTTTTCCAACGAAACAGCAAAGGCTTCCGACATACCTTCAGCCTAGCAGCCACACTGCAGTCGGGTCTGATCCGAGCAGGATCCCGGCGTGTCCCACAACTGCGCGGTGCTCGCAGAAGCGGGACAGGGGGCGTGTATCAGGACATGACTTCAGTCAAGCCGATAACGATGCAAAGGAAATCGGGGCTTTAGCCCCTGCGCGCACGGTCTCCGGAATGCTCCCGCCTGCCTCGAATTGCGCCTAGTTACTGGAGTCTCCGCAGCACGACGCGCCGGAGGCGCAAGGCAGATTAGCCCAGCACTTCAGTGCTGGGAAAGTCACGAAACTTGCCCGGAGTCCCGGAGGGACGGCGCAACACGCTTTGCATCAGGGCACGACTTCACAGCTTGCAGAAAAACTCAGTTCCTTGAAGGGGCCCGGCTTCAGCCCCGAAAGTTATCGCCCACCGCTGGCAGCCTCATGGAGTCCGTATGCATGTGTATCCCAGATGGAGCTCCTTTTGCCCGGAGGCAGCGGCGCTCTCCGGGTCAAATGCCGCCATGTCGTCTGGGCTGTCCGGTTCGTCGAAATGCGAGGGGTCGGCCTGGGGCGTGCCAAAGACCTTGTCTACGACAAACCCCTTGCCGCAGGACCCGTACAAGACAAAGCCACCGGTCAGGTCGTAACTCGCGTAGGCTTGCCAAGGCTCTAGCTCTTTACCGCCGCTCTCGATCTGAAAGACAATCGGGTGGTCTCCAGGCCGGTAATCCAGCGACATCTCCACCCGATATTGCCGAATTGCCGGATCGGGCCTCGCACTTGAAAATGAGGGGAACGGCGGGCGCCGCACGCAATCACCGACTGGTTCAATTTGCTCGACGTCCTGATACATATCCAGGGAGTAGTAGCCCGTCGGCGAGTAGTCTATGGTTCCCTTCGATCTGACCCGACAGCTTCTCAATGTTTCAAGCGGTGTCCAATCACCTTCGACCCGGACCAGTTGGACTGACTTCTTCCCGCATTGGGGTTGGTCGAGCTTCAGTTCGAACCACTGGCGAATTCCATTGTGAAATACCAGCACTCCTTCCAGGCCGCGAGCCTTAGAAGGCGTGCTGGGACCGTTGGAGCTCGGGCGTGGACATTCCTGTGCAGACGCCAGTACCGCCGCGCAGAGAGTAACTACCACCAATGCTTGACGCGCTGTGCGCCGTGTATGGCACAGGATCGATCGCCTGAACCCAGGTACACTCTCTGCGGCCGCCGAATCACCAGCCATGCACCATCTCACTTCACCAGCCTCCGCCCCACCTCCACGTACAGCTCCACTGCTTCCAGCAACTCTTTCTTCCGCAGCCGCTCGTGCGTCGTGTGCGCTACGTGGATCGACCCCGGACCCAGCAGCACCGGCTCGCCCCACGCCCCCAGCCACGGCACGTCCGTCGTGAATGCCGCCACCATCGTCGGCAATCCCTCCACCGCTTTCAAGCGCTTGAAGGGGATCTCCAGCGTGAAGGCCACCGTCCCCAGCCCGTCCACTGCCTGCTCAATCGCCCGCTTCGTCTCTGCCGAATCCCCCACCAGCCGCACCAGTACCTGCGCCTCGGCCGCATCCGCAATCACATTGGGCGCATGCCCGCCGTGGATCGTCCCGATGTTCAGCGTGCTCGGCCCCACGTCCTCGGTGACCGGCAGCGAAATCTCCAGCAACCGCCCGAGCGCCTCTACCATCTTGTGGGTCGCGCTCTCGCCCAGCTCGGGGTACGCCGAGTGCGCCATCTTCCCCGTCGTCCGCACCACCGCGCGCAGCGCGCCCTTCGACGCCAGCGCCACGCGATTGTCCGTCGGCTCGCCGTTGATCAAAAGCCGGCTGCCAATCCCGCGCTCCTGCGCAAATGCATTCGCCGCCTTCGCGCCCGCCGAATCCCGTTCCTCGCCGACCACAAACAGCAGCCCTGCCTGCACGCCCTCGGTGCGCAGCCGCTCCGCCGCAGCAATCTGCGCCGCAATAATTCCCTTCGCGTCGCACGCCCCGCGCCCGTAAAGAAACTCCTCATCCTCGCTCGACGGAATAAACGGCGGCACCGTGTCCATGTGCGTCGAAAAGACCACCTGCGGCCTCTCGCCCGGCCCGCACGCGTAGACATTCTTACGCTCGCTCGTCTGCCCGCTCTCCGCGGGCTGCGCGACCGGCATCGTCTCCACGGCCCATCCCCGCCCCGCAAGAAACTCCGCCAGAAACGCGCCCATCGCGCCCTCGTTGTACGTCGTGGATTCGATGTCCACCAGGCGCCGCGTCAACGCAATCGGATCGAGTGTCATGGAAGCACCAGTGTACCCGCAGCCGGCGGGTGCCCCACCCTTGTTGCCGTTTCTGGCGACAGGGTGGGATATGCCTGCCTTCCGGCGCATTGCTGCCCGATGCCATCTCCTCCTTACAATGAAAGTCGATGCCCCACGCTCACTCCGCCCTGCTGCGCACCGTCGACGATCTCCGCTCTTCCGCCGGCCGGCTCGAAGCTCTGCTCAACCTCGGCTCGCCCAACGCCCCGTTTTCCGCGCTTGTCTGCCATCCTCACCCGCTCGGCGGAGGCACCCTGCACAACAAGGTGGTCTACCACGCCATGAAGGCCTTCCAGTCCTTCGGCCTGCCCGTCCTGCGCTTCAATTTCCGCGGCACCGGCCTCAGCGAAGGCGGCCACGACTTCGGCCGCGGCGAGCAGGACGACGTCCATGCCGCTCTCGACTGGCTCGACCGCGAATTCCATCGCCCCATCCTCTTTGCCGGATTCTCCTTCGGATCCTGGGTTGGACTCCAGGTCTGCTGTGGCAATCCCCGCGTTCCAGGCCTCGTCGCTCTCGGCCTGCCCGTCCACGCCGAGGGCCGCGACTACGACTTCAGCTTCCTCCGCGACTGCCCGCAGCCCAAACTCTTCATCAGCGGCACGCGCGACCAGTACGGCCCCGTCGCGCAGGTCAAAGCCGCGGTCGCACTGGCTCGCGATCCCAAAGAGCTTATCTTCATCCCCGGCGCCGACCATTTCTTCATTGCGCAGGATGAAACTTCGCACGCGTCCTCCCCGCGTGCCGGGAGTAAGCTGGATGAGGTGAAAAAGGCGATCCGCTCATGGGCTCTGCGCTGCTTCCCGGTTCTCCCCCAATGATCAATCTCGAAGAACTGCAGGCTGTTTCGCGCGACGTTTTCGAAACGGCGCTGGCCGCCTGCAATATCCAGCAGGCTTTCGACCGTCATCTCCACTTCGAAGACCGCACGCTCGTCCGTCATCCTTCGTCGCGCCTGCCCCCCATCACCCAGCCGCTCACGGGCTTTAAAGACTACTACATCATCT
This sequence comes from Acidobacteriaceae bacterium, assembly GCA_030041515.1. GTDB lineage: Bacteria > Acidobacteriota > Terriglobia > Terriglobales > Acidobacteriaceae > Palsa-343. The sequence goes on from JASHNS010000039.1 coordinate 134,644, forward strand.
CCTTCGGCAAGGCCGCGCTTTCCATGCTGACCGCGCTGCTCGAACGCCTGCCGGAGAAGAAGCACCTTCACGGCGTCTGCTCCGCCCCGGACATCCCCAAACAGCGCAATCGCCACATCCGCTACTATGCCGGCGGCCATCCTCTGCCCAACGAAGACTCCTTCGCTGCCGCGCGCGCCGCTCTCTCGCTCCTCAAACACGCGAAGAAAACCACCTTCGTCTTTTTCCTCATCAGCGGCGGCGGATCCGCCATGCTGGAGCTTCCCAGCGACCGCGCTATCTCCCTCGACGACACCATCGCCTTTCACGAGACGCTCGTCGCCAGCGGCGCCACCATCACGGAAGTCAATACCGTCCGCAAATACTTCTCCGCGGTCAAGGGCGGACGACTCGCCCTCGCTGCGCCTCAGGCGGAAAAGCTCTCCCTCCTCCTCGCCGACGTCCCGCTCAAAGACCTCGCCGCCGTCGCCTCGTCGCCCACGCTGCCGAATTACTCCACCCTTTCCGAGTGCTTTGTGATCCTCGAGCGCTTCCACCTGCTCGAAAAATTCCCTACTTCCGTCCGCGCCTGGTTCGAGCGTCTGCGCCGCGAGTCAGCTACCCAGCCCTCGAATCCGACGGGGCATACCGCGCCGGCAGATCGGCCCGAAGATCCGCAAAGTGCCGCCGCCTTCCAGCACGCGCAGTTCGATACGCTGCTCTCCAACCACGATTTTGTGAATGCCGCGCGCGACCGCGCCCAGGCTCTGGGCTATAAGGTCGTCATCGACAACTCCTGCGACGACTGGGACTATGCCGACGCCGCGAAGTATCTCATGGCCCGATTCCACGAGTTGCGCAAAGAATTTCCCCGGCTCTGCCTGCTCTCCAGCGGCGAAGTCACTGTCCGTCTCGGCGACCATCCCGGCTGCGGCGGACGCAACCAGCAGTTCGCTCTCCAGGCCGCTCTTGATTTAGCTCGATACGAGGGCCAGCCCCTCGCCGTCCTCAGCGCCGGTTCCGACGGCATCGATGGCAACAGCCCCGCGGCCGGAGCCGTCGCCGATACCACCACTGTTGCCCGCGCTCGCGCCTACAGCTTCGATCCGGAAACTACCCTCGCCCGCTTCGACGCCTGCACGCTCTTCACGTCCCTTGGCGACACCGTCGTCACCGGCCCCACCGGCAACAACCTCCGCGACCTGCGCATCCTGATCGCAGGGTAAAGCCGTTCTATACTGCAACCCGTATCCCGCAGCCCCTGCTCCTCAGAACTTCACTGTCGGCACCTGCTGCGCCGCCGGTGTCGACGTAAAGTAGTCGTTGTCCGGCTGGAACCCGCCGATCCGCGCCCAAATACTGTTGGGGATCTGCTGGATATACGTGTTGTAGTCCTGCACGTCTTCGTTGTACCGGTGCCGCTCTACCGCAATGCGGTTCTCCGTCCCCTCCAGCTGATCCTGGAGTTGCAGGAAATTCTCGTTCGCCTTCAGGTTCGGATAATTCTCGCTGATCGCCAGCAGCCGTCCCAGCGCGCCGTCCAGCTGTCCATTGGCCTGCATCGCGCTCTTCGGATCGTGCGCCGCCAGCAGCGCCTCGCGCGCCTGATCCACATCGGCAAACACCTTCTCCTCGTGCGTGGCATAGCCCTTCACCGTCGCCACCAGGTTCGGAATCAGATCCGCCCGCCGCTGCAGCACCACGTTCACGTTCGACCACTGCGCGTGGATGGCCTGCTGCTTCGCCACCATCTGGTTATGTGCGCTCACATAGCTGCCTGCCACCAACAGCCCCGCCACCACGATCACCACCACTACCGCAACCGCAATCCACAGCCCTCGACGCATCATTGGCTCTCGTTCTCCTTCAATCTCGTTCGAATCCTACCAGCTTCCCCCGGCGCCGCCGCCACCCGTTGCGCCGCCGCCGAATCCGCCGAAGCCGCTCCCGCTGCCCCCACCGAATCCTCCACCTCCAAAACCGCCCCCGCCAAACCCTCCCCCGCTGAACAGCATCCCCAGCAAAAATCCCAGCAGTCCCGACCCGCCTGCCCATATCAAAAAAATAACGACCAAAATGAGAAAAACAATTCCGCCCAGCGCCTGCGCCAAACTCGGCTTCTGCGGCTGCTGCGCGATCTCCGCGCCCTGCTGCGTCAGCGGCTGCAGCTGTACGTTCGCGTCCTTCGCGATAATCTGCGCGATCTCGTCCGTCGCCAGCGTCAGCGCGCCGTCAAAATCGTTCGCGCGCAGCGCCGGAACCATCTGCCGCCCGATGTCGCCGACTTTGCCGTCCGGCAGAATCCCCTCGAGGCCATACCCAGTCTCGATGAACCGCTTCCGCTCGGTCGGCGCAATCAGGACCAGGACGCCCCGATCGGATTTCTTTGACCCAATCCCCCACGCGGTAAACAGATCCACCGCATATTGCTCTACGTCTTTGCCGGCCAGCGAGTTCACCGTCACCACGGCGATCTGCGCACGCGCCTCGTGGTCCACCTCGCCGCACAGCTGGTCCAGCTGATTGATCGTCGCCTGCGACATCACGTGCGCGTCGTCGCTGACGTAATCGGTGGGCTTCGGCAGGTCCTTCACCGACTGCGCCCGCGCCGCGCCTGCCGCGCACACCGCCAGTGCAACCCACGCAACGGCCCGTATCCTCAATCCAGACATTGCCCCCATTGTAGCCGCCGGCGGCACCCGGGACCCGCTGATCACTGATCGCTGTTCACTGATCGCTGCCGGCAGCTGGCAGCCTCCGCGCTGACCGGCTCTTAGCTGCCTTCCAGCGGCTTCTCCATCGTCAGCGCATCGGTCCGCCCCAGATAGTACCCGCGAATCCGCCCCGTCTGCGCAAATCCATGCTGCCTGTAGAAGGCCTGCGCGCTCTCATTGTCCACCGCCACTTCCAGCAGCAGCGCCGTCGCACCCGCCGCCCGCAGACGCTCCTCCGCCGCCCGCAGCAGATCGCCGCCTGCGCGCCTCCGCCGCATCTCCGGCCGCACGTCAATTGTGATCAGCCGCCCCAGCAGCACGCCGCTTCGCCGCAGCGTGCCCGCGATGGCGAACCCGGCAATCCGTCCCGGTTCGGCTTCCGCCACCAGCGCAAAATTCTTCGGATATTTCAGGAAGAATCCCAGCTCCGCCTTCGACCAGGAAATCCCCGGCGCAAAGCACGCCTGGTCCAGCGCGTAGAGCTCGGCAAAATCCTCAGCCCGCGCTTCACGGATGTTCATCGGCCCCCGGTCACCGCTGCGCGTTCTGCGTTACGCCCCCGCCGTCGCTCGCCTCTTCCGGCTGCGGCTGCGCCACCACCCCGCTGAATTGTGAGGCCGCCAGCATCCGCCGTCCCGTCCACGCTACGTCGTGCACCGGCCACCCCGCGTTCCACCACTTCCAGGTGCGGCTCTGCGGATCCACAGCGAATATCAGCGTGCTCTCGTTCGATGTGACGATCATCCGTCCCATCGCCGGGTCCCAGCGCAGATCGTTGATCGCCACCACCGGCAGCCGCTGCAGGCGCTTCCACATGAACCCGCGCGTCGACGTGTAGAACACGCCTTCGCGTCCCCCCGCCCACAGCGTTCCCTCCGGTGTCACCGCCAGCGTCGTCACCGCCGACAGCCCCGCGGGAAATACCACCGGCGCCCACGTCACGCCGTCATCCGTCGACACCATGATGCCGGTCCGCCGCGCGGCGTACACTGTGCTGCCCCGCGTCACAATCGCGATGTAATCCCCCAGGCCTGAAAACGATCCGGGGCTCGCCGCGCCCAGCACCGGCCCCTGCCACGTGGTCCCATCGTCCGCGCTGCGGAAAACGCCCTGCGCCGTTGCCGCGTACCAGGTCCCGTCCGCCGTCGCCAGCGCCGTCACGCGTCCCTCAATCTGTACGCTGCTCGCGTGCTGCCTGCGCCGCCATTCCTGGCGCTCCCGCCACGTCCGCGGCGCTCTCTTCGGCGGATCGCTCTTCTTCTGCGTCCCGGTTGGAGCCACGCTGTCCGCCGCCGTCCATCCCGTGCCACTCCACCGGAAGACCCCGTTGTCCGTTCCCGCCATCAGCGTTCCATCCGCGCCCTGCGCCAGCTCGAAGACGTCGCGTCCGCCCAGCCCGTCGCTCACCTGCTTCCAGCTGCGGCCGTAATCGGTCGTCACAAACACGCCGCCGAATCGCTTGTCGTTGATGACGCCTGCATAGATCGTTCCTGGATCCTTCGCGTCCGTCAGCAGCGCCGCCACCTGCCGCTGCGAGTACCCTATGTTCGACGGCTCCCATGTCATGCCGCCATCGTCGCTGGCCAGCACTCCGCTGCGATCCGTCGCCAGCAGCACATGCTGCGGATTGCCTGGATCCACATACACGTCGTTCACGATCACGTCGCCCGGCGTCGTCCGCTGCCACGTCTTGCCGCCATTCGTTGTCTTGTACAGCCCTTCGGTCGTCCCCGCATACACCGTATCGCTCTCGGCCGGATCCATCACGATCGCCCGCGTCCTCCGCGCAGCCGAGGGAATCCCGTTCACCTTGCGGAAGTCGTCTCCAAAATCGTCGCTGCGATAAATCCCCGAGCACGCGCTCAGATACATCAGCCGCGGGCTTTCCGGATCCACGTACATCGAGAAAATATCCGAGTCCACGATCAGTCCGGTACTCATGCTCTTCCAGGTCTTCCCGCCGTCCATCGTCTTCCACGGCAGGTGCCACGTTCCCGCGTAGATGATCCCCGCATCGTACGGATCGATCGCAAGCGACTCCACTTCGTGGATCTCCGCGCTCCCCGGTGGGCTGATCTCTTCCCAGTGCGCGCCCTTATCCAGGCTGCGGTACACCCCGCGCAGCGTGCCCGCCACCAGTTCCTTCGCATTCCCGCGCGCCTGCTTCAGCGAGAGCACGGCCTGCCCGTGCATCCCCGGTTCTTCCGACCACGTCCGCCCGCTGTCGTGGCTGATGAACACGCCGCCGTCCGGATGATCCATCACCCACACCCCGGCAAACAGCGTCTTCGGGTCGGAGCGGTCCACGGCGAGCGAATCCACCACCAGGTTGTCCTGCGCGCCGAGCTTCGCCAGCCGCCTCCACGACGCGCCCGCGTTGTTCGACACGTAGATCCAGCTGTTCGTCGTGCCCAGATAGATTCGCTGCGGATCCAGTGGATCGACGGCGAATCGCCGCGCGTCTCCGCCATCGGGACCGATGGCCGTCCACGCGCCCGGCGTTACCGGAACAGGCTGGGCTTGCACTCCAGGAACCGTGACGGCCAGAACCGCCAGGAATAAGGTCAACCGTGTCAACTTCATATCTCCACGGACTTGCGCCGCGGAGGAACGGTACGGCTCTCCGCGCAGCATTGAGGGGTTGTCTACATGGTATCCGTTTTCCCCCTGAATTTGCGCCGGTTTTGCCCTCCGATTGACCCTTTTGCCCGGTTTTTCCCGGAAACAGGTACGGAGCGCCCGCGGGCGCTCCGTCTGTTGAACTGCCAGCTCCCCTACCACACGCGGCACTTTTGCGCCGGGTCCATCGGCTGCCCCGTCCTGCAGCTGAAAGCCGTCGAAAACTCCGGCACATTCACCAGCACTCCCTTTACCCGGATCGCGTTCGGCGAATGCGGATCCGTCTGCACCAGCATCCGGTCGAATTGCGGCCGGTCGTTCGTGCACCAGTTCTGCGCGTACGCGATAAAGAACTGCTGCATCGGCGTAAACTTCGCCTCCGCCGGACTGGCCGCAGGACCCGGCACTTTGCCCTGGTCCATCGCCATCCGCGCCATCAACGCCATCATCGCCAGCCGGATGCCGCCATTGTCCGCCGTGTTCTCGCCCAGCGTCAGCTTCCCGTTCACCTTCAGCCCCGGTACCGCCTCGAACTGGTCGTATTCGTTCGCCACGCACGCCGTCCGCTCGTCGAAGTTCTTCTTGTCGGCGGGCGTCCACCAGTTCGCCAGGTTTCCGTGCCCGTCGTACTGCGAGCCCTGGTCGTCGAAGCCGTGCGTCAACTCATGCCCGACCACGGCTCCGATGTGCCCGTAGTTCGTCGTCGCCGGATCGTTCTTGTCGTAGAACGGCGGCTGCAGAATTCCTGCCGGAAAATTGATGCTGTTCTGGCTCGGATCGTAATACGCATTCACCGTCGGCGGAGTCATCTCCCACTCGCTCCGGTCCACCGGTTTTCCGATCTTATTCAGCTCATACGCCGTCTCGAACTCGCGCGCCCGCACCGAATTCCCAAGCGCGTCATTCGCGCGGATCGTCAGCTTCGCATAGCTGCGCCACTTGTCCGGATACCCGATCTTGTCCGTCACCTCGTGCAGCTTCGCGATGGCTTTCACTTTGGTTTCCGGGCTCATCCAGCTCAGGCTCTCGATGTCCTGCCCCATCGCCGTCTCGATCCCGTGCACCATCGTCAGCGCTTCCTGCTTCTGATCCGGCGTAAAGTACTTCGCCACATACAGCTGCCCCAGCGCGTCGCCCATTGACCCGTCTACGGCGTTCACGCACCGCTTCCACCGCGCCTGCTCCTGCGGCGTGCCCGTCAGATCGCGCCCGTAAAAGTCGAACGACGCCGCTTCGAAGGTCTCCGGCAGCCGCTGCGAGAATGAGTCCGCCAGATGCACCCGCATGTACGCCTTCAGCGTCGCCAGGTCCGTGTCCCCGATCGCCGCATTCAGCCCCCTGAAGAAATCCGGCGAAGCCACGTTCAGCGAAGTCACCGCCGGCGAACCCATCGCTGCGACATACTTCGGCGCCGCTATCGCCGGCGCTGTCGCCGCAAACACCGTCAGCTCCTCCATGTGGTAGGTCGCCTTCGGATCGCGCCGCTCCACCACTCCCTGCGACGCTTTCGCCAGCTCCGTCTCGAATTTCATGATCGCGTCGGCTTCCGCCTGCGCCTTGTCCGCCGGATCTCCCAGCAGCGTCAGCATCCTGTCGAGATGCGCCACGTACTGCTTGCGCAGCTCCACGCTGTGGGCATCCGTACGCAGGTAGTAGTCTTTCTCCGGCAGGCCGATTCCGCCCTGATCGATATATGCAATCTCTTTGTCCGCATCCTTCAGATCCTGCTGCGATCCATAACTCATGAATACGTTCACGCCCATGCGGTTCAGGTACGCGATCAGTTCGGGCAGTTCCGCCTTGCTCCTCAGCGCGTCAATCCGCCCCAGTTCCGGCTTCAGCGGCGCGAGTCCCGCCTGATTGATGGCTGAAGTGTCCATGCACGCCTGGTAGTAGTCGCCGATCTTCTGCGCATTCGCGCTGCGGTTCGGTCCGGCGTGCTCCGCCTGCTCCACGACCTGGTGCAGCGCCGCCGTGTTGAATTCGTACAGCGCCACAAACTGGTTGAACCAGGGCAGATCGCTCGGGATGGGGTGCAGCTTCGCGTAGTTCCCGCAGGCGAACTGGTAAAAGTTGTCGCACGGATTCGCCGTCGTATCCATTGCGCTGGCATCGAAACCGGGAATCGCCTGCGCTCCTGCCTCGGCCCCCGCGCCGGCCTGCGCCCTTGCGGGTTGCGCCCCGCCCATCATCAGCCCCACACCCATCAAAGCTGCCGCCACAGCCATCACTTTTTTCCCCTGCATCCGTCCTCCTCAGAAAAACAACAGGCTCCTGCCCGTTCTTTTTAGCCAGATCAGAATATCCTGCGCGCAAAAAATCGGGGCTGGCACTCGGCCAGCCCCTCTTCTCGTCCGCTGTTCTGCGATGACTTACCGCGATGTGCCGCTGGACGCAGCAGCTTTGTGGTGATGGTGATAGTGGTGGCGCACCGGGTTCCGCGGCTGAGCCTTGAACTGGCTCTCGTCCACCGCGGTCGTGCCCGGCACGTCGTTGTCGAAGTTGGCGCCCGCCGGAACCAGGTAGTCATCTACCTCGTTCTGGCCGCTCGTGCCCGTCCGCACCTGAATGCGGCTGGCATCGATGCCCTTCTCGCTCACCAGATAGGCTTTCGTGTTCACTGCGCGCTGCGCCGCCAGCTTCTCCGCCGTCGGCCAGTGCTCGCGCTCCCAGCGGGTCTTCGGCGTCCTCGTCGGAGCCGAATTGCCCACCAGCACGATCGTCCCGTCCGGCTTCTGCTGCGCGTTCAGCGCCACGTCGTCCAGGCAGGCCTTCGCTTCGTTATCCACCCGCGTCGGCCGCCGCTTGTCTGTGTTGAACGTGATCGAGCACAGCGTCTGCGTCTTCGGTGCCGGCGGCGGCGGCGGCGCTTCCACGTCCACCGTGGTCGTCGACGATGCCGTCTGCCCCTTGTCGTCCTGCACGTTGCAGGTCACCGTGATCGTTCCCGACGGCGCCCCTGTCGTCGACAGCGTCGCCGTGTTGCTGGTGCCGCTGATCGATCCCGCCGACGCCGAATAGCTGTACGTCAGCGTACGGTTCTGCGGGCTCACTCCGGTCGCCGTGATCGTCGACGTCCCGCCCGGCTGCACCGTCGTCGGATTCGCCGTGCAGCTCACCGTCGGCGGCTCAAACTGCTTCACCGTGAACTGCGCTGAAGCGTCCGCCGATTGTCCCGCCTTCGGTCCCTGCGTTACGTGCCCGGTCACCGTGTAGTTGCCCGGCTGCAGGTTCGTCGTGTCGATTGTGGTGGTCGAGTTGGTCCCGCTCACCGTCAGGCCCTGGCTGCCGCTCCAGCTGTACGTCGTCTTCTTTTTCGGATTCAGGTTCGTCGGTGTGCACGTCACGGTCACCTGCTCGCCCGGATACACCGAATCCGGATTCGCCGCGCAGCTGTACGCGATCGGCGGCGGCGGCACGATGCTGCCGAAGTGCAGCAGAATTCCCGTGCTCAATCGCGCGTTGCCCACGTTCGCCCGCCCGCCAACGTACGGCGCCGGACCAAAATCGACGTGGTAATACTGGTAGTCCGCCTGGAACAGCCGCAGCGCAAATCGATGGCTCATGAACGGCAGTTCGTAGTCCAGACCTCCGCCCGCCGTCAGCGCCGGACCCCACGTGTATCCGTGCCACACATATTCAGCCGGCACGTTGGGACCTCCCAGCCGAACCCCTCCCGCCAGCGCATGCACGAAAGGCGTCATTCCCGCCATCGGATAACGGAAAATCAAACCCAGACCGAAATCCTGCGAACCATCATTCTTGCCATCCGGATGATTCGCGTACTCCACCTGCCCGCCCACGTACCGGTTGAAGTAGTAGGCAATGCTCCCGATCGCTCCCTCGTTGATCGATGAGTAGGAATCCGTCGCGGTCGCGCCGGCCGGATAGCTGAGCGGAGTCGTCACGTTTCCGTGCGGTGCGAGATATGAATACCCCATAAACACATCCATCCGCGACGGCGAGTCCTGCCGTGACGGAGACGGGGCGTTAGTGGCAGTCGACGTTGTCGACCCTGCCGACGATGAGGACGAATTTTGCGCCAGCACCACGGTCGCGCCCAAACCTACGGCACAACCTGCCAGCAAAATTCGGCCCAGCTTTCTATACGGACGAGAATGCATGCGACAACCCTCCAAAATAACTTGCTTGCTGAAAATGATGCGCAGCCCCACTGGAAACGCACTCAGGGGGAGGCAAAAGGGGAAATTATTCCGCGCTTACGAAATTACCACAGGAACTACCTTTGGACGGCCCGGATTCCGCCATGTAACAGAAGTATTTGAAACTCACAGGTACCTTATGCGATACCCCATGGCGGTAAAGTTAGCACCAACGCCAACCCATAGACCCATCAGCAATTCGATTTTCCCGCGCGCTCTGCCGGCCGACCCGGGGGCGCTCTGGACCCACCCCTATTCCAGGTTCAGCACCCGCTTGAGGCTGCCCCGCTCATGCTGGATCTTTTCCTGCAGCAGCGTAATGGCATACAGCAGTTGTTCCGGCCGCGGCGGACACCCCGGCACGTAGACATCCACCGGAATCACCTGGTTTACGCCCTGTACCAACGCGTAATTGTTGAACACGCCACCGGAGGTGGCACACGCGCCCATCGAGATCACCCACTTCGGCTCCGGCATTTGGTCGTACAGCCGCTTGATCACCGGCGCCATCTTCCACGACACGCGCCCCGCAATCACCATCAGGTCCGATTGCCGCGGCGACGGCCGAAACACCTCCGCCCCGAACCGCGCCACGTCGAACCGCGATGCCCCCATCGACATCATCTCGATCGCGCAGCAGGCCAGCCCAAAGGTCATCGGCCAGATCGAGCTCTTCCGGATCCAGTTGATCGCCGCGTCCACCGTCGTCAGGAAGACGCCTTCCGGCTGCTCATATCCGTAGCTCGCCTCCAGGACCTTTTCCCGATTCTTCCCGCTGCTCTCCAGCGTCCCAAACAGCCGCCGATCCTGCAGTTCGCTCATGCTTCCATCATACCGCCGCATCCATTCGGCTTGCTGGCAGCTGGCAGCCTTTCGCTGGCTGCCTCTCAGCTACCCGGCTTTGAACTACCCGCTTTTGAGCCGCCCGCTTTTCGGCTAAATTAATTCCAAGCCCCGTTTGCCAACCTCCCGGGCGCGACCCTGTCGCTCTCGCCTGCGGATAACAGCCAGCTCCACCCCTGTCCCGCGGAGTGTCATGCCTCGTCGCCGTCTGCTGCTGCCCCTTTCTCTTCTGCTTCTCTCTGCCCCCGCCGCCCTCGCCCAGTCTCCTGCCGCCCCCGCCATCTCCAATGGCGACAACGCCTGGATGCTCACCAGCGCGGCTCTTGTCCTCTTCATGACCGGCCCTGGCCTCGCCCTCTTCTACGGCGGCCTGGTCCGCCGCAAAAACGTCCTCGGCACCATGATGCAGAGCTTCGCCATGATGTGCATCGTCACCGTGCTCTGGGCGCTCTTCACCTACTCGCTCGCCTTTGGTCCCGGCAACGCCTTCATCGGCGGATTCCACTTCGCCTTCCTCCGCCACGTCGGCCTCGCGCCCGACCCCGATTACAGCGCCACCATTCCCGCGCAGACGTACATGATCTACCAGCTCATGTTCGCCATCATCACTCCGGCGCTCATCTGCGGAGCCTTCGCCGAGCGCATGAAGTTCAGCGCCATGTGCCTCTTCCTCAGCCTCTGGACCATTGTCGTTTACTCGCCCATGGCCCACATGGTCTGGGGCAAGGGCGGATTCCTCAACGCGGCCCTCGGCGGCTCGCTGCCCTGCCTCGACTTCGCCGGCGGCACCGTCGTTCACATCACCTCCGGCGTCTCCGCGCTGGTCTGCGCCCTCTATCTCGGCAAGCGCGTCGGCTACCCGCGCGAGCCCGCCCCGCCCCACTCCGTCGTCCTCAGCTTCATCGGAGCTTGCATGCTCTGGGTCGGCTGGTTCGGCTTCAACGCCGGATCCGCTCTCGCCGCCAACGGCCTCGCCACCAGCGCCTTCGTCAACACCCAGTTCGCCACCGCGGCCGCCGCCATCTCCTGGTGCATCGCGGAGTGGCTCCGCAACGGCAAGCCCAGCGCTCTCGGCGCCATCTCCGGCGCCGTCGCCGGACTCGTCGCCATCACTCCCGCCTCCGGCTTCGTGCAGCCCATGCCCGCACTCGTTATCGGAGCCATCGCCGGCGCCTTCTGCTATCTCATGGTCACCGTCGTCAAATCCTTCTTCGGCTACGACGACTCCCTTGACGCCTTCGGCGTCCACGGAGCCGGCGGCACTATCGGCGCCATCCTCACCGGCTTCTTCGCCACCACCGTCATCAACCCCATCTACGGCCCCGGCAAACCTACCGGCGCCATCGACGGCCACTGGCATCAGGTGCTCAACCAGCTCGCCGGAGTCGCCATCGCCTGGGGCATCGCCATCGTCGGCACCCTCATCCTCCTCAAGCTCGTCGACCTCGTCATCGGCCTCCGCGTCTCCCGCGAGGACGAAATCGAAGGCCTCGACGTCACTCAGCACGGCGAAGAAGGCTACGACTTTGGCTCGTGACCATCCAGGGAATCCATACGAAGATTTCAGCCTCATCCGACGTATGACGACGTTAGCCCCGTCGCGGCGGCCGCGAAGCGATGGGCAGGCGGAGCGAGGAGCGTGGCCTGAGCAAACCGAATGGCATCCGCGGTTGCTTTTTCTCTGCCGAACGCGTCCTGGTAGCTTTCAGCGTTGAAGATTCGATGCGTGATCTCTGTATAACCGGTTGCTCGTCCGGAACTGCGTCAAGGCAAACGGTGAGGGAATGCTATCGTTGATTCGCAATGCTTCACACCGGCGTCATTGTGACGAAGAACGAGGCGCTTCAGGAACTCTCCTCGGCAAGAGGGGCAAGGTGCACGAGTGTGGAGCTTGTCGCAACCAATTCGTGGTCCTTCAATTTCGAAGGGCGGCTATGGCTCAACGTGCAATGCCCGTGGCGAATTACCAGCGAATGCGGAATCGAACTAGGCAGCGAGGATCACGGCCAGCAGTTTGGACTTCCCGCGCCAGTCGACGGAAGCGCAACAGCAATGCGGCTTCTCGGCGACACGCCGCTACAGGACCTGTTCGTGGCTGAAAAGACCGGTGACATCGCTTTCGAGTTCGAGTCCGGCGTTCGACTTGACGTGTTCAATCACTCGGCAGCCTACGAGGGCTGGAGCTGCGGAACGCCATCAGGCTTCACGATCATCGGCATGGGCGGCGGTGTTACCGCAAAGGTGATCCCGAAAACTTAGGCCTGCGTCTGCGTAACGTCAGGCCTGCGGAATTTCCGCCATCTACCCGTTCGCAGGAAAGCGCTGTCCGCCTCAGCACAAGCGCGCAACCCCCGGGAAACCGTCGAGTCCACGATCGAAGCTCAGGATCCGCTTCACGCCGTGGATCTGCATCGTCGCCAGATGCACCGCATCCCGCGCGGAAAGCGTCTTTTGCCCCAATACAATCTGTTTGGCTCGTTCCACCGCCGCCTGATCCACGGGAAACGCCTCATCGACGATGCCCAGCAGCGCATCGAAGGCCGGCTGAATCGCATCTGGCCGCCCGATCGCGACGTAGCGGTGCAGGATCTCCTGCAGGACTTCCGCGTCGGTCACCAGCCGCTCCCGGTCGCTTACCAGTTCCTCCAGCAGGCGCCGTGCATCGTTCTTGTGAGGATGAGGAGCACCCACCAAGTACATGGGAATGTTGGAGTCGACGAAAATCACGCCCGCAAACCCGATCCATAGCCCTGCTCGATTTCCTCGTTCATGCGGTCGATATCGGCGGTGGGAAACTCCATGCGCGCCGCCGCGCGAATGACATCGAGTCGGGACGAGACTTCGCGGGCGGGCTCCCTCCGACGCGCCTGCACCAGCGCCTGCCGCACCCATTCGGCAATGGACATGCGCCGCAACCGCGCCGCGCGCTGGATATCGCGGTATTCAGGATCCTGAACGATGACCTGCAGCCGTTTAGCCATAGGATGAGTCTATTTGACTCATCATGATGAGTCAAATGCCGCATGAACCGCAACATGGGCTCGGCTTCCTCCTGTCCCGCATGTCCTCGCGCCTCAGCCTCTGATACTCTGAGTAGCCAGGACACCTCGGAATTCAACACTCTATGCAAAAGATCGAAGCTGTCATCCAGCCCTCCAAGCTCGACGCCGTCAAAGACGCTCTCCTCGAAGCCGGCATCGAGGGCATGACCATTCTGGAAGCCCGCGGCCACGGCCGCCAAAAGGGACACACCGAGTTCTACCGCGGACGCGAATACACCGTCGATCTTCTTCCCAAGATCAAAATTGAGATGGTGGTGCGCGATGAAATCGCCGAAAAAGCCATCCAGGCCATCCTCTCCTCCGCCCGCACCGGCAAAATCGGCGATGGCAAAATCTTCGTCTCGAAAATCGACGACGCCATCCGCATCCGCAACGACGAGCGCGGTCCGTCCGCGCTCTAACCCCGCCTCCCCGTTTTTCGAGGCTCGGCCCGCCCTCCCAGGTCGCAGGGACGCATCGCTCTCGCCGTACCCGCTGTACGCTGAATGCTAGACGCTGCACCCTGCTTTTCGCCATGACCACCGACCCGTCCAGCCTGGCGCTCCTGCGCAGCCGCTATGAGGAAGACTCAACGCTGCTGCGCCAGAACTTTGAGCGCACCGGCGACGGCTCCGCCGCCATCCGCCGCCGCGCCCGCGTCGTCGGCAACCTCCTCTGCGAGCTCTGGGAATCCCTCGTCCCCGGCACCGACAGTTCCCCCATCGCAGTTATCGCCACCGGCGGCTTCGGCCGCCGCGAGCTCTTCCCTCACTCCGACGTCGATGTTCTCTTCCTCTGCGCCCAGGACAAAATCGAACCCGAATCCCGCGACCTCATCCGCGCCTGCACCCAGGCCATGTGGGACATCGGCCTCCGCGCCAGCCCCGCCATCCGCACCTTCAAAGAGTGCGAGCGCGTCCACCCCGACAACCTCGAGTTCACCGTCTCTCTCCTCGATCGCCGCTTCCTCACCGGCAACCGCGACCTCTCCCGCAAATTCGAGAAGGATCTCCTCCCCTCCGTCATCCTCCGCGAGTGGGACACCGTGATCCAGAACCTGGCCGAGATGGCGCGCGCCCGCCACGCCAAATACGGCAACACCATCTTCCACGTCGAGCCCAACGTAAAGGAGACTCCCGGCGGCCTGCGCGACTACCACCTCGCCCAGTGGCTCACCCTCCTCAACTCCATCCAGGAGCAGAAAGCCTGGCCGCGCGCCGCCGCCGACGACTTCTACGGCACCCACGACGAGCCCGAATCCGCCTACGACTTCCTCGCTGCCGTCCGATGTTTTCTCCATTACCGCGCCGGCCGCGACGACAACACCCTCGACTGGCACGCCCAGGACGAAGCCGCCGCCCTCTCCATCGGCCTTGAAACCCGCGGCACCTCCGACCCCGCCTACTGGATGCGTACCTGGTATCGCCAGGCCCGCACCGTCTACCGCCGCGCCACGCTCCTCATGGACGCCGTCCCGCCCCCGCGCCGCTCCTTCTACAAGCAGTTCCGCCGCAAGCGCGCTCCCGTTCCCGGTACCGACTTCTTCCTCCAGGACGGCCGCCTCGAGCTCGCCGAAGGCGCCATCGTCCACGACGCCGATACGATCCTCCAGGTCTTCGGCCTCATGGCCAAACACGGCTACCGCCTCAGCTTCTCCGCCGAAGACCGCATCGCCGACGCGCTCCCGGTCCTCGCCGTGCAGATGCCCGAAGGACCGTTCCTGTGGAATTGTCTTCGCGAAGTTCTCCTCGGTCCGTGGGCTGCGCACGCGCTGCGCACCATGCACGCCCTTGGCATCCTCGAGCTGCTGATCCCCGAATTCCACGGGATCGAATCCCTCGTCATCCGCGACACCTGGCATCGCTACACCGTCGACGAGCATACCTTCCACGTCATCGACAACGTCCACCGCCTCCGCCAGCCCCAGCACGACTGGGAAAAGCGCCTCGCCTCGCTCATCCCCGAAATCGATCGCCTCGATCTCTTCTTCCTCGCCCTCCTCATGCACGACACCGGCAAGTCCCGCCGCAACGGGAACCATGCCACGTCTTCGGTCGAGCTGTGCGAGAGTCTCTTCTCCCGCCTCATGCTCGACGCCGACGAGCGCGAAACCGTCCGCCGCGTCATCCGCAATCACCTCGAAATGTCCGCCGCCATGCGTCGCGACATCTTCGACGCAGAAACCATACGCGTCTTCGCCGAGAAGATCGCCACCCAGCCCCAGCTCAAAATGCTCACGCTGATGACCTACGCCGACATCCGCGCCGTCTCGCCCGAGGCCCTCACCCCGTGGAAGGCCGACGCCCTCTGGCAGCTCTACATGAGCGCCTCCAACTTTCTCGATCGTTCCGTCGACGAAGTCCGCTACCACGCCTCCGCCGACCCGGCGCTGCTCAGCCGCATCGTCGCCCAGCTTCCCGCCAGCCAGTCCGCCGCGCTCCCCGCGACCATGGACGATCTCCGGGTCTTTCTCGAAGGCCTGCCCCAGCGCTACCTGGCCACGCGCTCGCCGGAGCAGATCGCCGCCCAGTTCCGCCTCGCCCGCGCCCTCGCTGAGAACCCCGTCCAGCTCGCTTTCCGCGCCCTCCGCCAGCTCAACGAGCTCACCGTGGTCACACCCGACCGCCCCGGGCTCTTCGCCGACGTGGCCGGCGTCCTCTCCGCCTGGGGCATGAACATCGTCAAAGCCGACGCCTTCTCCAACGCCGCCGGCATCATCGTCGACACGTTCCAGTTCACGGACGCGTACCGCACCCTCGAGCTGAACGCCTCCGAGATCGATCGCTTTCTTGCGAGCGTTCGCGACACCGTCGCCCGCCGCGTCTCCGTCGAGGAGCTCCTCCGCAGCCGCCACGTCAAACACACCCGCCCCCGCGTCACCGTCGAAACCCGCCTCGAGTTCGACAACGACGCTTCCACGCACTCCACGCTGCTCCAGATCGTCACCCAGGACACGCCCGGCCTGCTGCGCGCCATCGCGCTCAGCTTCGCCGCCTGCGGCTGCAACATCGAAGTGGCCCTCATCGATACCGAAGGCGAAGCCGCCATCGACGTCTTCTACCTCACCCACTCCGGCCGCAAACTGGACGACCCCCTCCAGGCCGCGCTCAGCGAATCCATCACCCACCGCCTCCACCACCTCCGCCAGTAAACGTCACGTTTGCAGTTACAAAAGCTGTCATCCTGAGCGGAGCATCACGCAGCTCTGCTGCGTGATGCGCAGTCGAAGGACCTGCATTTCCTCCGGTCATCCTGAGCGCAGCATCCCGCAGCCGCGCTTCGCGATGCGCAGTCGGAGAGCCTGCATTTCCTCCGGTCATCCTGAGCGGAGCATCCCGCAGCTCTGCTGCGGGATGCGCAGTCGAAAGCCTGCCCTGAGCGAAGGGTGCACAGCATCCGAGTCGAACGGGGACCTGCCTTTCTCACAAATCCGTCATCTTAAGCGCCGCGCAGCCACACCGCCACCACCCCACGCGCCGGAGGCGCAACGCAGAATGAGCCCAGCACTTCAGCACGCCAGCGCGCCGTGCGCGCTGGCGTGCGGAGTGCTGGGAAAGCCCCCAATCAACTCGCCGAGTCCCGGCGGGACGGCGCTCAGGACTCCATCGGCCTGACCGCCGGGAGCCTTACAACCTGGCCTGAAGCGAAGCGAACCGCCCTGCCCGACTCTGGCAGATGGGGGAGAGCACAAATCTTTCCCCCTTGACTCCTCCCCCTCCCATCGGCCATCCTGCTGTCCCCCCGCAATTCAGGAGATTTCCGTGGCGACAGCTCCAGCCGTCCAGCGTCCGCGCACCACTCTGCACACTCGCGCCTCGTGGAGTTCCCGCGACGACCGTATCCCGTCCGCCGTCTGGCTCGCCATCCTCTGGATCGGCATGATCGCCGGCTTCGGCTTCGACATCCCCGGCTTCCTCGCCGAGCAGCCGCCCCCGCCCAAAGTCCTCTTCGTCCACGCCTTCATCTTCTCCGCGTGGATGTTCATTCTCACCGCCCAGGTGCTCTTCGTCCTCGGCGACCGCGTCGCCTGGCACAAAAAGATGGGCTGGCTCGCCGCCGGATGGGCCGGCCTCATGGCCCTCTTCGGTCCCTGGGCCGCCATGGCCAGCGAGGCGTACTTCCTGCAAATCACCGGCCGGAAACCCTTCTTCGCCTACACCCAGTTCCTCTCCGTCAACCTCGTCGATATCGTTGGCTTCCTCGCCCTGCTCGTCTGGGGCCTCACCCTCCGCAAAAATCCCGCCGCTCATCGCCGCATCATGATCCTGGCCACCGTCTCGCTCGCCGACCCCGGCTTTGCCCGCGTCAGCGGCCACCTCCTCAGCGTGCACACTCACTCCGGTCCGGCCTTCTTTCTCAAGATGTTCTATGGCAACGTGCTCCTCATCGCCCTCATGGCCGCATGGGACTGGTACCGCCGCCGCCTCATGCGCTCCTTCGTCTGGGGAGCCGCGGCCCTCCTCGCCGCCGAATTTCTCGCCTCCGCCCTCTACTTCTGGGAGCCCTGGAAGCAGCTCACCCTCTCCGCCGTCCAGGCCTGGGCCAGGCTCTAACGCGCACGCGCCCGCCGGCAGCGAAGTCACGCCTCGCGACGTCGGCCTCAAAAACTGTCAAGACGCACGCCCCAAAACGAAAGTAATCCCCACTCATTCCACGCCACTTCCCCGCCATAACTCCCGAAGATATTTGGCAGGCTAATTCTTCCCGCTTGATATACTGAACTTAGAGTGGAAAAAGAAAAGGACTCGCATCCCGCGAGTCCTTTTCTTTTCGCCTGCACCCTGCTCCGGCCTGCTGGTTTCGCCTTTCTATGCCCTGTGCTTTGTGCTCTGTCCTGTGTGTTCTAACTCGCGGCCGTCACATGGTCACGCGCGTCCCTGAGCCCCGCACAGACGGTCGTCTCATGATCATTCGCGGCCATCTCGCTTCTGCCCCTGAATCAATCAGATCGCCTCGCCGCGGCGCTCGGTCGCCAGCTCGCGGCTCTCACCTGAACAGGCTCGCGGCCTCGATACACCTGATACTGGCAAAACGACTTGCGCGTCGCTCCGGCGCGACCGCTCCGGCTACGCTCTGCATTTTCGGTCAAGCGTCGAATAACCCGTGGCAGAAATGCAGACGAAAAGCCGGCCGCTCCTGACTACTGATCACTGACTACTGGTTTCTTTCAGTACGCCCACCACGGCCCAGCCGGCGCGCCCGACGGCATCTTCTGCCCGTCGATGGCGTTGTAGACGTTCACTCCATAGAAGAACGGCAGCCCCCAGTCAAAGCCCACCCCGGAAGGGTTCGTCCCGGCCAGCTGGCTCATCGCCGCGTCGGTATCTGTCGACGCGCTCGTAAACAGCGACTCCGCATTCGCCACACTGAAATTCGTCGTCTTCGACGCTCCGTTCGCTCCCTCGTTCGTCGCCGAAAGCGCCTGCGTCGATGACGGACAGTACCACGACGAAAGATTGCCCACCGCGGTATTCGAGGGACAGGTCGCGATCTTCCTCGCGTTCGGGAAGAACAGCCCATTCGAGCCGCTGTCGATAAAACTACCTGCCCCCGCACAGGTCGAGCCCGGGCTGTACGTCTTGCCGCTGAAGACGGTGGTGAAATCGTCGCACGTTTGCGTGAAGACCGTGGCGCCTGAGGCAAGCTGATTGTTTGACTCCGTTCCGATCCCAAACACCAGCGACCCGCTCACCGTCGCCTGGCTGCCTGAAACCGCCGGCAACTCCACAATCACCCCGTTGTTGTCCGCCGGCAGCAGCGCCACCGGATTCGTCACCTGGTTCGCCACTGCGACAAACGCCTCGCCGCACGTGCTGCCCGAGCATGTGAAATAAAGCGGGGGCGGCGTGCTGATGCCCGACGTCGGCGAGCACGCGCTGCCGCCCTCGTAAAAGCAGTCCGTTGGCTCCGTCCCCACCCCCAGAATTCCATTCGCTCCCAGCAACTGCACCGTGTTCTCATTCGTCGAGCCACCGTTCGAGCACGCCGTGGGCACCCCCGTGTTGCCGCTGCTGATCACCTGAATCGGCACGCTCTTCGCCGTTTCCCCGCCCATCTCCACATCCGCCTGCTCCACCGGGCCCCACAAATACGTGCCGTCCACAAACGTCACGCAGTTGTAGGCCGCCGAGCCGTTCGACGCATCCACCGCAGGCAGTCCCAGCGACGAAACCGACGACTGGAAGACGCGCAGCCCCACGGACCCCGTATCTACCAGCAGATTGTCGATGGTCGTGCACGTCGTTGTCCCCGGAGCGCACACCGTCACCGTGGCAAATGCGGCATTCTCATAGATTGACCCGTTCGCCTGCTTCGCCGTCGGGCCGCCGTCCACCGCAATGGGCAGAACATTCGCTCCGCTGCTTGTCGTCGTGGTGGTCGTCGTCGACTTCGCCTGGCTGGAACCGCCGCCGCATCCCGCAGCCCATCCCAGGCCTGCCAAAAACAGGCAAAACAACAATCTCCGCACAAAATATCGCGTTGTCATTGGATCTGGTCCGCCCGCACGCCGGCCGGGATCACGTCAGGCAAATACGCCCGCCCGTAATACGCGCCCATGTGCCCGAAGGTTTGCACCACCAGGCCCCGCTCCTGGATGTTCAGCGGATGGTGTCCGTACCCCTGCGGCCGCTGCGTCTGAAGCGCGTCCGAATACTCCTGAAAATACTTCCCCAGAATCTGCTGCATCGACGGTGGAAACTGCCCACGCCACGTCACCGCAAAAACGGTTCCTTCACTGGTCACATACTCGTCCACCACCGTGCCGTACGGCGCCCGCATCTCCTCCACGGTGTAGCTGGCCAGGTGCGCCACGCTCACCTGTGCGTTCATCGCCACGCGGTCCTGCGCAACGGACTGCACGCTCCCGCCCAGCGATGCAAACGCCGGCGCAGCCAGGGTCGCCGTTGCCAGCATCACGCCCGCGCTCCGCAGCCGCACGCGCCTGAAAAACCTGAAACCGGCAATGTTCACTCGAATTCACCCCACTTTTGCATTCGATGCGCCCCATCGAATCAGACGCCATCCGCGGGGACGAGGTTTGCGCGCCGTTTCCGGCCTCAAAATCCCGTCAGGACCACACTCCGGTGCCGGAAAACACAGGGGCAGACAGCCATCCCCGGTTCTCCCGTGTCCAATGCCGAACATCGCCGCCCCAAAACGGACAGCGGGTATGCCTCCACCTTTGAGAATCGCTATGATTCTGCGCGGTTTGGCTGCGCGAGGATTTGGCCCGGCACATGCTCCTTCAGCAATCACCCGCCCCTTGACGCGGGAGCCCACGCCGGAGGGATCACCATGATTGCGAACCTGTCAGGAGCCTGGAAAATCGGCGTCACGGCAGTGCTTTCCTTTGCCTGCGGATCGCTCATCCCCGCCCACCGCGGCCGCGCTCCCGAGGTGAAAGCCGCCAGCCCCCAGGTCTTCCAGCTGATGGTCTATCACACCCAGCCAGGCCAGGTGCCCGCGCTCGCATCGATCTTTCAGAGCGTATCCAGACTCCAGGCCAAACACGGCCTCCGGGCCATCGGCTACTGGGTGCCCCAGGATGACTCACCCGCCTGGAAAGACACTTTCGTCTACCTGCTGGCTCATACCAGTCAGCAGGATGCGGAGAAGAACTGGGACGCGCTGCACGCCGACCCAGCTTTTCTCCCCTACCGCAACGCTGCGGTGCCTCTCATCCACCAGGTGAATGGAGTCTTCGCGGTGGACGAAGTCTTCATGCAGCCCACCGCCTTCTCCCCCATGCAGTAGGCGACTCCGCGTCGACCCTCTTTCCGCTCTCCTGCAGCTGACTCCGGTCTTCTGTCGATTCACTGCTGACTACCGGCTACTGATGACTGTTCACGGATCACTGTTTTCAATAGTTCACAATCTTCCCAAACGACTGCGCATCCAGGCTCGCTCCGCCCACCAGCGCGCCGTCGATCTCCTCTTCCGCCATCAGGGCTGAAGCGTTCTCCGGCTTCACGCTTCCGCCATACAGGATGCGCAGCGCATCGGCTGTCTCTCTGCCCAGCAGCTTCGCCACTTCGCCGCGAATCACTCCATGCGCCTCCGACGCGATCTCTGGCGTCGCCGTTCGCCCCGTCCCAATCGCCCACACCGGTTCGTACGCAATCACAATCGGCGCCGCCTGCCCCGCGTCGATCCCGGCCAGCACCCCGCGCGTCTGCCGCAGCAGCACATCATTTGTCTTGCCCGCCTCGCGCTCCGCCAGCACCTCGCCCACGCACACGATCGGCACCAGCCCGTGCCCGAGCGCCGACTTCAGCTTCCGGTTGATCGTCTCATCCGTCTCGCCAAAGTACTGCCGCCGCTCGCTGTGTCCCAGGATCACGTGCGTCGCCCCAATCGCCTTCAGCATCACCGGCGACGTCTCCCCCGTGAACGCGCCCTCGTCCACCGAATACATGTTCTGTGCGCCCACCGCGACGCCCGATCCCGTTACCGCCGCGATCACCACCGACAGCGAGGTAAACGACGGGCACAGCACGATCTCATCCCTCTCATGGTTCGCTGCCAGAGGCAGAAAGTTCTTCGTAAACTCCTGCGCCTGCACCGGCGTCTTGTACATCTTCCAGTTCGCGGCAATCAGCGGCTTTCTCGGCATAAAAACAGAATTCCTCCCCTCAAATTGTAGAAGAACGCTTCCAACCGAAACGTGACCGCCGCCACACCGCCCGCCCAATCACCGATTCCCGACTGCCTGTCCCCTGTCCCTCTCCCCGGCCTCCTGGCTCCTGTCTCCCGTCTTCCGCCCTTCTCGTGTATCGTGTTTCCTGATCGAAATTCCCCACGATGAGCACGAACCAGGCCAGCCTCCCCCAGGCAGTTGCGAAGACCAGCAACGGCCGCCTTCGCGATCACAACGAAGATGCCTTCGGCCTTCGTCTCGATCGCGGCATCTTTGTCGTCTGCGACGGCATGGGCGGCGCGGCTGGCGGCGAAGTTGCCAGCCGCCTCGCCGTCGACACGGTCATCGATCATCTCCTCGCGCACTCCACCGACGTCTCCCCGCGCGAAGCCCTCCACCAGGCCATCGCCAATGCCAATCGCGCCGTCCTCGATCGCGCCGACGGCGACCCCGGACTCAGCGGCATGGGCACCACCCTGGTCGCACTCCTGCTCCATCCCTCCGCAGGAGATCCGTCAGCGGGCCTCATCGCCCATGCCGGCGACAGCCGCTGCTATCTTTTCCGCCATGGCAAGTTGTTCCGCCAAACCCGCGACCACTCCCTCATCGACGAACAGATCCGCCTCGGCACCATCACCCCGGAGGAAGCCGAGCACTCCCCCTTCCGCAGCGTCATTACCCGCGCCATCGGCACCCAGCCTTCCGTCTCCGAAGAAATCCTGGAGTTCCTCGCCCAGCCCGGGGACCTTTTCCTCCTGTGCACGGACGGCCTCACCCGCGAAGTCCCCGAAGACGAGATTGCCCGCATTCTCTCCATCGCCGCGGCAGCGGCCAATCTCGAGCCCGCCGCCTGGCGCCTCGTCGAATCCGCCAATCAGGCCGGCGGCCGCGACAATATCACCTGCCTCCTCGTCCGCGTACCATAATCCCGGGAGTGACTTCATGACAGACATCCGCACCGT
>JASHNS010000002.1 GCA_030041515.1 Acidobacteriaceae bacterium
AAGGGCACGCTGAATCCCACGTAGCCGAGGTAAAGCATCGGGGGGTGGATGACCATCTCCGGATACTGAAGCAGCGGATTGAGGCCGTTGCCGTCGGGCGGCACTGCGCCCTGGACGAGAGAAAACGGAGTAGCCGCGACGTTGACCAGAAGGAGAAAGAACACCTGGATACCGGCGAGAATCGTGGAGGCGTAGGCGGTCAGCTTGACGTCGACCTTGTGGCGCAGACGAAGGACAAAGCCATAGCCGGCCAGGAGCCAGGCCCATAGCAGCAGCGAGCCTTCCTGGCCGGACCAGAGGGCCGCAAACTTATACCCCCAGGGGAGAGCGCGATTGGAATGGTCGAGGATGTAGACAAGGCGAAAATCATTGGTGAAGGCGGCCCATACCAGGGCGAAGGCAGCGCAGGAAACTGCGAAGAAGCTGGCCATGCCGGCGCGACGGGCCGTTTCCGCCATGCGCTCCGGAGAAAACGCTCCGCGCGAGCCCGTAGCCAGTTGGCGCAGCGCGATGCCGCCTGCCAGCAGATTGTAGGCGCTGAGCAGGAGCGCGACGACGAGGGCAAAACTGCCGAATGCAGGCATAAAAGTGAGACCTTCTGAATTGTCGCACTTCCTGAGGACTGGGAACGGCGGTGCGGCAACAGGAACAATTCGATCTTGAGGGGGGTGGGCCGGCCGGCGCTGTGACAAATCTCACAGGGTGCAGGGGATGGGCGGCCGAGTCGAGTGCAAAATCTCAGTCAGGTTTGGGCAATAGCGGCGAAACGGGGAGGCATCCGGGCGCGCGAGTCAGGCCGTGCGTGCGATCGGCTGCTCGATCAGCAGCCGCACCAGACGCAGGAGATCCTCGGGAGGCATCGGCTTCATGCGGAAGGTAACGTCCAGATCGACATAGTCGTCTTCGGCTTCGGCCAGCCCGCTCAACACGAGGACTGGCAGTTGGGGGAACCGATTGCGCAGCTTCGCCACAAATTCGGGACCGTTCATCCCAGGCATCAGATGGTCGGTGATCACGAGGCCCACGGCGCGGCCGGCCATGGACGGACTTTCCAGGACGCGCAGGGCCTCGGAGCCATTGCCGGCAACCACTATAGTCCGGCCGAGCCGGGAGAGAATGGCTTTCCGGGTAGCCGCCTGGATGCCGTTGTCGTCCACCAGCAGGATGTCAGCACCCATGGCGAGAGTAGATTCCTTTTGCAGCAAAAAGGTTGCCTGCCGGGATAGGCGAAAGGCGAAGCCGCCGTTCCGCACCAAAACCGTTTTACTCATGGTTCAGGAAAAAGGCAAGGCCCCCAAGGGGCCAGACCGGTGCCTTCAAACCCGGCTGGTCGACAGATGGGTCGCGTTCGGGGATCGGACGACATTTTCGCTGCCTTCGGGCTACCCCCGGTCAAGCAAAAGGGTGCTCCCGAGGGAGCACCCTTTTGAAAATAAGCTTCTGGCGTCCGGCGGGCAAGCCGCGCAATCCGTCAGAAGTAAATTTTGCCGGCGATCTGAACCTGGCGCCCTGGCGCGGGATCGGTGTTGACTGCCGAGCGCACGGCCTCCACTTGTCCAAACGTGGGGTCGTAGATGCCGCCGTCCGGCTCCGCGAAATTGGGATGGTTGAAAACGTTAGCGCCATCCATGCGAACTTCCACGTAGCGCGGGCTGTCCGAACCCCCGATCGGGAAGTCCTTGTACAGGCTCATATCGGTGTAGTTGAAGCCCGGACCGTGGAAGAAGTTCCTCGTGACGTTGCCGAAGGTTCCGAGCGGCTCGAACGAGAATGGGGTCGTGTCGAAGTACTGGTGAGTTGCGGAAGCACGCGGGTTATACCGCTTGATGTTGAAGCTGGACGTCTGCGGGGTATCTGCGCACTCGTAGTACCACCAGTACTCCGATTCGCAGTAGAGCGAGCGATTGTCGACTCCTTCGCCGATGTTGGCGGGGAAGCCGGACTGAAGGACCGTATATCCGGCCACGTGCCATCCTCCCATTGCCTCATTGACGATGTAGTTTTGCCGCATCCCCGTGGTCAGCGGCACGACGTACTCATACTCGGCAAAGAGGCGATTGCGCGCATCGAAATCCGAGTTGCCGTAACTGAGCTGGGAGTAACCCGGAGTCCAGTTGACGCCCATCAGATCGGTGCCGAAACCGGTGCTTTCCAGGCCCGAGCCGTTGTCCAGCGCATGGCTCCAGGTGTAGCCGATGTTGTAGAGAAGGCCATGGCCGGTGGCCTTTTGGAGGCTCACCTGCAGGGAGTTGTAGTTGGAGTTGCCATCGGTATAGACCTGGCCGACGGACCAGATGTTGCCGGTGGTATCTGTGAAATCCTGCGGCTCGAGTTCATTGAGGTAGGCCTGAGCACCGAAGCAGCTCTGGTTGGGATCGGTCGAGCCGATCGCTCCGCCTTCGCTCTTGCACAAGGCAATCGCTGCGGCGTGGCCGGCTGCGGTGATCTTGTTGGCTTCATAGGCGCGAACCAGTTTGCGTCCGATCGAGCCGACGTACGCGACCTGGATGACCTGGTTGCCCGGCAACTGCCGCTGGATATTCAGATTGTAGTTATAGGCGTATGGCGTGTCGTAATTGGGATTAATGGTACTGATGTACGCGTAGGGTACGTCCCCCAGCGCCTGGAAGTTGATGTTGGTGTCTCCCGGAGTTGGGAACGAATAGGGGAAGGGATTGTTGATGGAGGTTTTTGCGCCAGCGGGTGGGGCGCTGTTCACGTCCTGGAAAGGATTGGCAAAGCTCGGGGTGCTCGTATACTTCACGCTGGGATCGCCGGTGTACCCGGTGGTCTGGCCGCCGAACGGCGGATCTTCCAGGTTCTGTAATTGCGCCTCTTCCGAGTCGCGATTGTAGTAGACGCCGAAGCCTCCGCGGATTGCGAGGCTGTGTTGGCCGGTGGGACCGGTCAGGAAGCCAAGTCCACCCTCGGGGGACCAGTCAAATCCGAACCGCGGCGCAAAGTGGTCGTACTTCGCGGTCGTGCCGCCCCGGTTGGTGCAGCCAGGGTCGCCGGGATAAACAAGACCGGGAACCTGCGTTGGGAAGATTTTGGACTGCTCGCCGGGAATGAAGCAGAAGACCGCTTCACCGCCGTACTGAAGGTTTTGGAAGGGGTTCTGAGAGTCCCAAGCCAGCCCGTAGTTGAAGGTGAAGGAGTTGGAAACCTTCCAGCTATCCTGGAAATAGGAGAAGATTTCAGATGCTTTGGCAATGATCTGCGCGCCGCTGCCCTGGTTATAGTTGTCCGGGATGCCGACCAGGAAGTCCAGCAGAGGATCGCCGGAGCTGTATTGTCCGGTTCCTCCGAAGCCGTAGGAGCCGCTGTTCTTGGCGAAGAAGGGATTGGAAACCAGGAAGCCCTCCCAGTGAGCGCCGAACTGGAAGGTGTGGTTGCCCACAATTTTGGTGAGGTTATCGGAGAAGCTGGTGTTGGTGTCCAGGCGGGGCTGCGGCCCGTTCACGCTGAAGCCAATGGAGCTGTATCCGGTGATGCTGACGTTGGGAACTCCTGCTGATCCCGGATCCTGGGGGGTGATGGCGAAGCCGAGCGAGGAAGGCTGCACGACCTGGGCCGGCTCGACGGCTGCGTAGTCGAAGCGATAGTAACCGGCGCGCAACTCATTCAGAAGCGTGGGGCTGAAGGTGTGGGTCCAGGAGGCGTCGAAGAACTTGAAGTGGCGGGCGTCATTCTGGGCGAAACCGGGAAGCGTACCGCAGGTGAAGCAGGTCCCCTCCAGATCCGGTTCAGACTCGAAGAGATTCGAAGCCCAGATCAGGTCCTTCGAGGTGACCTTGGCGTCGATGCGAATGATGCCCTGGTCCTCTTTCTCCGTGGTGGGAGCGTTCCAGAAATACTGGCCCAGGCCAGCCGTGGTGACATTGGGCGACGGGAAATACTGCTGGATCAGCCTGGACGAAATCGCGTTGAAGCTCGACGTGGGGAGCTCGACATCGCCCGAGGGGAAGCAGTCAGCCCATGTCGTCTTGGCCGATCCTGGACCGCAGGCGCCCTGGGGCCCCATGACTGCGAAGGGGATCGTGTTTCCGCTCAGCGTCTGGGGACTGAGGGACTTCTGGCTGCCGGTGTCCGTCAAATTGTTCTGGTCATCGGTCAGGTCGGCGTAGTTGTCACCGCTGATGCGGCCGAGCTGTGCGTCGGTCGGTGTAAAGGGGTCTTCGACCGCGCCCGTTGCGCTGTGGAAGCCCTGATAGGCCATGAAGAAGAAGAGCTTGTTCTTGAGAACAGGGCCGCCAAGGGTGCCGCCGTACTCATTTTGATGGAAGACCGGACGGGCGCCAGGCTGCGCGAAGTAGCCGCCGAGGTTCATGAACGTATCGCGGTAAAACTCGAAGCCGTCGCCGTGGAACTGGTTGGTGCCGGTCTTCATCTGCTCGTTAATGATGGCGCCGGAGTTGCGGCTGTACTCGGGATTCTGTGTGCTGTTCAGGACGGTGATCTCGCCGAGGGCATCGGGGTTGATGATGAAACCCTGGGTCTGCAGCGGGAGATCGTTGATGTCGGCGCCATCCAGTAAATAACTGTTTTCCTGGGTCTGAGAACCATTGACCGAGTAGGTGCCGAAGCGATCAGAGGATTCAACGGTGCCGGTCGTGAGTTTCTGAACGATCGACGCATTGCGCGAGAGCATGGGCAGCGTCTCGAGCTGGGAGGCATCAAAGGTGCTGCTCACCTGCGTGTCGGACGTCTCCACCTGAAGCGAATTAGCGTTGACTTCCACCGTCTGCGAGACGGAGCCCGCCTGCAACTGGGCGTCCTGATCGTAATTCTCGTTCAAAGTGAGCTGCAGCCCCAGCGCCTGAAAGCTCTTGAAGCCAGACATGTCGATCCGGATCGAGTAGGGCCCGCCGACCGCCAGTTGCGGCAGGACGTAATATCCCTTGCCGTCGGTCGTCGCGGTGGCGGAAATGCCCGTGCTGCCGTTGGTCACGGTGACGTGCGCGCCGGCAACCACGGCTCCGCTGGTGTCGGTAACGGTTCCGTGGATGGATGCATATGAGCCCTGCGCATACAGGGTCCGCGTCCCGACGAACAGCGCCAGCGCCAGGAACAGGGCAGTTAGTCCAAATCGACGACCAGATGTCATGGAACGCCTCCGGAAAAGTTTGCGCTGTGTGAACTATCCCGTTACCGTCGGCCGGATGGACGTCTGCACCTGGGGAATCGGACATGGTCCCCGAATCTGTTCTGACCAGGCGTGGGTACCGGGAGCAGCCAGCGCAATGCTCGTGGTTCTGGCCCTGTACAAAAGCAATCGGTGGGCCACTTGTCTTTTGAAGAATCAATAACCTAGGGGCGATTGCCGACTCGAAAGGGCTGGACGGTCTGAGAAAACGTACCCGAAACGCCATTTAATCCTGAATTATGGATAACTAAATCCCCGCTGGTAAGGTCTAAGGCGAGTCAATCTTTTGGCTCTCTATTAACCAGTACGATATTGCATAGTCATGCATAACATGGATCGAATTGCGCAGGGAAAGCCGCAATCCGAGAACAGGCTTCTCAGCAAATTCGGACGAGCGATCTGAAGAAAAGAAAAAGGGCCGCCGAAGCGGCCCTTCAAGTTTGATGTGGTCTCGGAATCAGGCGCCCGGAAGGCAGCCCGCTCGAGTTCTCAGAACTGGATGCTTGCCTTGAGCTGCATGATGCGAGGCGAAGCATCGCCGCCCAGGAACGAGCCGAAGACGCTGGTCGGCACGCTGGCCGCTGGCGCGAAGATCGTCCCGAAATTGGGGTTGTCGACGTCGAAGGTTGGGTTCAGGAAGTTGGTGTGGTTGAGCACGTTGAACGCATCCGCACCGATCTGGAGCTGCCCAGCCTCCGTTCCTGGAATCCTGAAGCCCTTCATGAGGTTGAAGTCGGTGTCGAACCACCCAGGACCACGGAATTGGTTGCGCATCTGCGCTCCGGGATCGTTAAAGCCAGTCGGATCGGCAAAGTCGCTGGCGCTCAGACAAGGCGCGCCTCCGACGACGCCACTGACGGCGGACTTGCCGCAGTGCGTACCAAGAACACTGGGATTCGTGATGTCGGCCAGCATGGTGCCGCCGTAATTGCCAGTAGCATCCAGGCCATTCGCAGCGTTGCTTGAGGTCACGCTGAAGGGAAAGCCCGTGTGCCAGAAGAGCGTTCCGCCGAGCTGCCAGCGATCGGTGAGCAGTTTGGGTCCGCCGAAGTAGGGCACCGTCACAACATAATTGGCGTTTAGATTGTGGCGAATGTCGTAGTCGGCGTTCCCGTAGTTCCGAGACAGATCGAATGGATCGATAGGGCTGATCGTGTTGCTGCCGAAGCCCAGGATGCCGCCGTTGGAGGCTTCATCCAGCGCGTGGCTATACGTGTAGTTCAGCATGGCAGTCGCGATCTTCGCCTGATGCTGCACGGAGACGAACAGGCCGTTGTAGTTGGAAACGGCCGCGCTCTCGACCTCGGTGACTCCGTCAAACGACGGGAGAGCCGGGTTGGCCGGGAGGCCGCTGAAAGACGTGAAGCTGGAGCCGGCTAACGAAGCGTTCACGCCATTGTTTTCCACGGGTTCGTGGTAGCCATGGTTGCCTACATAACCGAGGGAGATGCCGTCGCGGTGTCCGAGCTGCTGCTCGACCTGGAAGCTCCATTCCTCGTAGGTGGGATAGTCCAGCTTCTTGTCGACGTTGAAGACGCTGGGCGGAGAGAAGCTCGGATCCGTCGCTGCAATGGACACAGCGGAGCCGCCCGCCGAGTATGCAGCCTGATAGGCCGCATTCGCGTTTTTCAGCCCATTGAGGTTGCTGGTGGGTTGGGAAGGATCCGTGAGACCCCCGCCATACACAAAGGTGACGTCGAGCGGCGCGTTGTTCAGCAGGCTGTCCGCAATGGTGGCCGGAAATACGTCAGTGAACATGCCGAAACCGCCGCGGAAGAGAGTGGTGCGGTGGTTGGGCAGCGAATAGGTGAAGCCGATACGCGGCAGCACCGCAACGGCCTGATAGCTGTTGAAGGTATTCGGCAATCCCGAGTCGATGACCTGGTTGTAAGGCGTGTCAACGGTATCGGAGACGAGATTGTAGCTGTTCGCCAGGCGCGCAAAGCAATTGGTGCGGCAGACCGGGTTTTCGTTGTGCTCGAGGCGAACGCCGGCCGAGAGTTCGAGGTTCGATGTGGGCTTCCACTGGTCCTGCGCGTACACGCCAAGGTTCAATGTGGCGATGGGCTCGCTCAGCCGCTGGGGGAAGCGCTGCTCGCCGAGGTACAAGCTGCCCTGCGAAAAGGTGTCATAAGGACCCAGAGGACCGCTCGCGGCGGGGCCAAGAGGGAGACCCAGCGCCTCGGTGAGAACGCCGAGGTCAAAATCCGTCACGTCATCGCGCTTGAAGAGCACGCCGAAGCTGATGGTGTGCTTGCCGCGGATCCAGCTGACGTCATCGTTGAACTGGGCCTGCGTCACATTGCGGCCTTGCGGGAAAGCGAAGTCGCTTCCGCCCAGGTTGCTATACGAACCGTCGTCGAACGCCAGGGTGTAGGGCATCGCTGCCAGCGACGCCGACTCATTGGCGTTCCGGAAGATGGCGCTGTACCACATGCCCGAAATGATCAGCTGGTTGACCAGATTCGGCGAGAAAGTGTGCGTCTCCTCCAACTGCCCTTCGTAGTCCGGCTGTGCGCTGTCGGAGTCGAAAGCCGCCGGGTCGATCGAATCCACCGACGTTGGCTGCAATCCGTTGTCACGCTTGAAGTGGATGAAGCCCGTGTCGTTGGGGCCGAGTTTCAAATCGACGCGAGCGGTGGTCAACACTTCGGTGAGGTTGTTCTTGGAGCCGGCGGGCATGGTATCGACGTAGTCGAGGCCGTTGGGGAAGGCATATCCCGAGGTGCAATCGCCGTTCTTGGCTGTCGTCAGGCAGGTGACGGCACCCGCACCGAGCGGAGTCGAAGGCGTCGCAATATTTCTGCGCGGCGTGTTGTTGTAGAGCGTAAACATGTGCTGGTAGAAAGCACATTCAGCGCCATTGCCGTTGATGTACAGCGTGCTCGTGTCGTTGTCGCAGGCGCCGTCGTTGCCGAGAACGCTGAGATCGTTGATCACCGTGTACGTGGATCCGTCTGTATTAGTCGCCGTTGAGGTCGAGCCGGCATCCGAGGCTGGGTTGCTCTCGTAGAGCGCGCCGGGCAGGAAGAGGGAGCTTACCGGCGAGGTAACAAACCGCAGGCCCTCATAGTTAAAGAAGAACCATGCGCGATTGTGCTTGATGGGGCCGCCGATCGCCGCGCCCCA
Source organism: Acidobacteriaceae bacterium (assembly GCA_030041515.1). Taxonomy (GTDB): domain Bacteria; phylum Acidobacteriota; class Terriglobia; order Terriglobales; family Acidobacteriaceae; genus Palsa-343. The sequence goes on from JASHNS010000002.1 coordinate 8,276, forward strand.
CTGGTTGGCGTTCGAGAATGCTTCGGGAGCGCCGACGCTGTCGTTGAACCAGTCGTTCGCGTTGATGTCGCTGTTCGTCCAGTAGTAGTTCGCGTTGCCATGGAACTGATTGGTGCCGGAGCGGCTGATGATGTTTTCCTGCACGCCGCCGAGCGCGCCATACTGCGCGCTGTAGGCATTGGCGACGATGCTGACCTCGGAGATGTCGTTGGAGCCGAGCAGCAGGTTGCTGGGGCCGGAATTGTTGAGGTTCAGAAACGGATCGTTATCCTCAGCACCGTTGATCGTGAAGTTGTTGGAGGTCGCCGGCAGGCCGAAGGCCGAAGAGTTGCCGTACCCCATCTGCGTATTCTCGACGACGCCCTGCGTCATATTGATGTAGTCGGTGATGTCGCCGCCGGGGTTCGGTATGTTCTGAACCTGCTGCTGGGTCAGCGTGGTCGAAAGGTTCGAGTTCTCGGTCTGGAGAATGGGAACTGCGGTCCCCTCCACCTGCACCGTCTGCACACCCTGGGCGATGGAGAGAGACAGGTTCACCGTCGCCGCCTGCCCGACCGCTACAGCAACGGTGCGCTGCAGGGTCCGGAAACCGGGCGCTGAAACCTGCACCGTGTAATTGCCGGGCTGTAACAGACCGACGCTGTAATCCCCCGCGCCACCGGACTTGACGGTCTTGGTCACGGCCGTGCCGGTGTTGGTGATCGTGATCTTTGCTCCGGGAATGGCGGCGCCGCTGGGGTCGGTAACCGTGCCGGCGATGGCGCCGGAAATCTGCGTTTGGGCCGCCGCGTGGCGACCCCCAATACACAGGCTGAGCGCCAGCATCAGCGCGGCGAAGCCGAGTTTACGAGCGAAATTCATGAAATGCCTCCAAAATTCATGTGACGGTGAACCGCTCCAGCAATGCACGCCGACACGCCCCCTGCGTGGGGCAACGAGCTGAGTGCTTCGAGCGCGGCAAAACGACTTGACCATGCGAAGAAAAGGGGAATTGTCCGAAAGCGAACATCACTTATTAGCAATTGATCTTCCATTCATAATGGGCCTGAATTGAGCAATTTAGTTGAGCTTTTGGCAGCTGGTGGCGCTCGCAACCTCTGAAAAGTCATAAGCGCAGGGCCTCATGTTTCTGAATTTTGGATAACTACATAACCTTAGTTTGCTTCTAAGCAGCAGCTTCCTTTCCTCTCCGAGCCGCCGGCATTGTGAAAAGATAGTAGGCGAAGCCTCAGCGAGGAGCCCTCGAATGAATACCCTCAAGACTGCATTTCTGCTGACCGCCCTGACGGTGCTTGTCGTCCTGATCGGCAGCCACTGGGGCGAGGGCGGGATGATCATCGCCTTCGTCATTGCCGCAGGGATGAACTTTTTCAGCTATTTCTACTCCGACAAACTGGCGCTGAAAATGTATAACGCTCAGCCTGTGAGCCGCGAGCAGTTACCGCGCGCGTATGACGTGGTGGAGCGGATGACGCAGAGGCTGGGCCTCCCCATGCCGAGGATTTATGTGATTCCGACAGAGGCGCCGAATGCTTTCGCGACGGGCCGCAATCCAAAGCATGCGTCGGTGGCTGTTACGCATGGCATTCTGCAGTTGCTGAACGACGACGAACTGGAGGGCGTACTGGCTCACGAACTGGGCCACGTGCGCAATCGCGATATCCTCACCAGCTCGATCGCGGCCACGCTGGCTGGGGCGATCGTTCTGCTGGCAAGAATGACGTGGTGGGCGGAGTTGTTCGGCGGATTTGGCGGCGGAGGCGGCGGGAACAATCGCCGTGGAGGAGCACTCAGCGCTCTGGCGATGATGATTGTGGCGCCGATCGCGGCGATGCTGATCCAGCTATGGATATCACGTACGCGCGAGTACGAGGCGGACGCTACGGGCGCGCACATCACCGGCAATCCTTACGCACTGGCGAGCGCGCTCGAAAAGCTGGACGCTTACTCGAAGCGCATTCCCATGCCGGGCTCGCCAACCACCGCGCACCTCTTCATCGTGCAGCCGTTGCTCGGCCGCGAGAGTTTCGCGAATCTTTTCTCAACGCACCCGCCAATTCCGCAGCGCATTCAGCGGCTGATCGGGCGGCCCAGCGTCTATGGAGCGCCGCAGCGGTAGAGCGCCGGAGTGGAACGGCACGGCTCGCCGGGTTGGGAAGATTCCGCACGAGACTGAAGGCGTCCCCTGTACGCTGGCGGCTGAACCCTGTACGCTGGTGCTGCCATGAAAACACTGCTCCGTTCTATCGTCTGGCTGGCGCTGGTGATCTGGCTTGGCGGACTCTTCTTTTTCCCGGTTGCCGCGGCAGCCGCCTTCGGCACCGTCACCGACACGCACGTTGCCGGCACAATCGTCGCCGGGTGCCTGCGCACGCTGCACCATGAAGGACTTTTCTGCGGAGCATTGATGGTGATCCTTCTGGCGCTGGGACGTGTCCTGCGCGTGTATCGCGGCAGCGCCATGGCGGGCATCGCCGTCACGCTGATCATGCTCGGGTTAACAGCGTTTTCGCAGTTCTGGATCATTCCGCGGATGGAAACGTACCGCATCGCCGCGGGGGGGGCCATCGATGCAGTCCCGCCAACGAATCCCGACCGCGTGGGCTTCAATCGCCTTCACCACGTTTCAGTAGACGTCGAAGAGGGTGTGATGCTGGGCGGCGTGGTTCTCGTCTTCCTGCTGGCGCACGCATCCATTGAGCCGCGCGACCGGTACGTCTGAGCCGGGAAGTTGCCTGCTTCAGGCCGCACACGGCGCTTCGCATCCGCAGTGCGAAAGTGCGATCCTGAAAGTGCGGAGGATTTCCTGAATATGGCGAACCTGAGAGGCGTCTCGATCACGTGGCTGGGACATGCAACGGTCCTGATCACAACTGCCAAAGGCACCACTGTTCTTATCGATCCCTTCGTCGAGCACAATCCAAAATATCCGAAAGGCTACCAACTGCCGGAAAGGATCGATCTGCTGCTGCTGACCCACGGCCACATGGACCACATTGCCGACGCATTGCCTGTGGCGAAAAAGCACGGGCCGCAGACGTTCGGCATGGTGGAAATGATGGAGTGGTTCGAGTCAAAAGGGCTGAAGAATGGCAACGGCATGAACGTGGGCGGTTCGCACACTCACGCGGACGTGACCTTCACGATGACCGAGGCGCGGCACTCCTCGGGCATTCACGACGGCGACAGGATCGTCTACGGCGGCGACCCCGCAGGTTTTGTGCTGGCCATTGAGAACGGGCCCGTGCTGTATCACGCCGGAGATACCGCGGTGTTCTCCGACATGCAGTTGATCCGGGAGCTGCACCATCCTGAGCTGGCGATGCTGCCCATCGGCGATCACTACACGATGGGGCCCAAAGGAGCGGCACTGGCGGCGAAGTTTCTGGGAGTGAACTCGGTGCTCCCGATACACTTCGGCACCTTCCCTGCCCTGACCGGCACGCCGGAGGCGCTCGAAAAGGATCTCGCCGGAACTGCAATTGAGGTGATCCACACTCAGCCGGGTAAGGCTCTTCGCTGAAAACAGCGTTGCGGAGAATGATCGAAGATTCGCGGTCAGCTGACGGTCGCCACTTCGGCAATCATCTCATCCTCTGAGCGGTAGCGGCTCTCCGGCACGATGAGCACAGGCGCGGAGACGCCGGAGATGACCTGCACAACTGTGCTCTGCTCGATATCGCCCGCCTGATGTTCGGGCGACGGCGCACCGAGAATCACCAGGTCGGGTTTGAGTCGAGTGGCGGCTTCAACGACGGCCTGGGCCGGATCACCCCCGGTCACCACATGATCGACGGGCAGGCCGTGCGCCTCATCAAACGGCGCGAGAAATCGCAGCCGTTCGAGACAGTTGGGGCATTCGACATGGCGGCCGCAGCGCGCCGAATGCAGCACGATGAGATGATTACCGGCGACGCGCTGGGCATAGTGCAGCGCACTGAGCGATGCGGCGGAAAAGTCCGTGGCGACCAGCACGTTGTTCCAGCGTCCAAACTGCCGCGGCGTCTCCGACTCGTCGGGTGCGACGGTGAGAATTGGGCAGGGAGAATGTGCCAGCAGCTGCCGCGTGACCACGCCGAGAGCTGCACGGCCAGCGCCGGTGATTGCTTTCGTACCCAGCACGAGCAGCGCCGCGGCATGGTCTTTCAGGGAGAGGAGGATACGCTCGCAGACCACTCCGGTTTCGACTCGCGAATGGACGGCAATTCCCTGCTTCCGCACTTCAGCTTCAATGCGCGCCATTTCTTCGTGCGCGCCGGAGTCACGATCCATGTCGGGCGGCATGCCGCCCGGAAATGCGTAGCCTACCGGATCGATGACGTGGACCAGCAGCAGCATCGCGTGTTGATGCCGGGCAATCGCCTGTGCGCAGCGCAGGGCAGCAGAAGATCCGTCGCTCAGGTCAGTCGCCGCCACGATCGTCCGGAACGGGAAGGGTCGAGCATGGGTGAGATAACGGATGTGCCGACCTTTGCCTGCGGAATGGCCGGACATATTCATAACTCAGTCCTCGCTTTCCGCCGAAGCACTTCCAGAATTGCCGTATCGCGAGGCTCGGTGCTCCAACCAAACCGACCAACAGCGTGCGGCAACACCATGTCAACCTCAACTGGGCGCGTCGATCTGGAAACGCCGTGATTGGGCTTAGTAGGACGCTACGCCCGGTTCATGTTGCGGACCGTGACAGGGGTCACGAAAAAAGGTGACCGCGCGCACATGGATGCGTCTGCCGCGCGTTCAGCCGACAATCCGTTCCAGTTCCGCGGGCTGCAGGATGGAGATCGTGGCACCGTGGCGCGAGATCAGGTCGTCGCGCTCGAATTGATTCAGCAATCGGGTCACTGTCTCGCGGGAGGTGCCTGCCATGTTGGCTAACTCCTCATGGGTGAGCGCCATGGTAAACCGCATTTCGGGCCTGCCGCAGGAACTGGTGCGTGCCCAGTCCAGCAGCAGCTGCGCCAGACGGCCAGCTGCCGATCCTGAGAGAGCCAGACGGCGTGCGTCAAGGAAAACCTCGTGATACTCATGAGCGATAACCTGCGCCGCCTGGCGGCTCACGTGTCCGAAGCGCGAGAGGAACTCCATGAAATCCCGCCGGCGCACGCTGCGCACCTGGCACGGCTCCAGCGTTTCTGCAGTGACCTCATAGGGCAGGTCGTTCAGAGTCGCGGTGAGTCCCAGCACATCGCCCGGGGTGGCGATCTTGAGGATCATGGTGCGGCCGTCGCGCGATGTCGCGGATAACTTGATCTGTCCGCCGCAGATCACAAAAATGCCCGAGGCGCGCTGGCCCTCTTCGAAAACGATGGAGCGGCTGGGATATGAAATCTGCATCGCAATCTCATCGAAGTACGAGATCGCGTCGTCGGGAAGATTGCAGAAGATGCGCTCGGCGCGCACCGCGCATTGGGCGCAGCGATCCGGGACCTCGTACGTCACGGAATTCGTATTCTTTATAGCTGCAGGCATACGATGGCACTCCTGGGCTGCACGGGTTTGCGTGGCAGCAACGCTGGTGAACAGCAGGCTCCTGGAAGGCCGAGCCGATTCGCTGGACGGCCCCCCGTTCCCGGCATCTCTTTCACCGGTACGGGCGTCGCACCGCCAGATGACCCTCCGCGGAACGATCTGGCATTCACCCGCGGATCCGGATTCGCCGAGGAATTCAACACGTTGGCCGCCTCCCCCTGGCAACAGAACCGCATCTCCCCTCGTCTCTGCTGCAGCTTCGTCATGCGGATTCCTTTTCAGTTCGAAACTGCGCTGGCATGGCGCTCCTCATCCGGCGCGAGGCTCAATGGACTCACGCGCAGCGACAGAACCGGACAGGGAGCGGAAACCAGAATCTTGTACGCTGCCGGCTCGGTACCCGGCAGCCAGCTGTGCGCCGGCGCGTGCACACCAAGCACAATGAGCCCAGCGCGGTTCTCATCCGCAGCGGCCAGGATTTCGGCGACCGCAGTGCCATGTGCCGATCGGACTTCGGATCGCGTCCAGGAAATTGCGTCGGCCGGAATGAGCCGGTTCAGTTGCTCGGTGGCCGTCGCGATCGCCCGTCCGGGATCGCGCGTCGCGGCCGGAGCAGGAGGGACGACATGCAGCAGGACCACTTGCGCACCAATCTGCCGCCCAAGTCCAACCGCGAGGGCCGCGCTGGCTTCGTGCATACCACCCAGCGAGACGGGGTGGAGGATGGTTTCCAGATGGGTCATCGTGCCTTTGTGGGCGCGCGGGCCCACAGTGCAGACCGGGACTTCCATTGCTTCAAGCAACTGACGGGCGACCGAGCCGAGAACAAGCTTCTTCAGTCCGCGGCGGCCGTGTGTGCCCAGGATCAGGCGGCCCGCGCCGGAGTTGCGCACGACTTCGCTGATCACATCGGGAACAAATCCGTGACGCACTGCCGTTGCGCAGTCAATTCCCTGATCGCGCAGGTTGCGCGCCAACCCTTCCAGCATCAGCCGCGCGTCACGATCCATACGCAGCGGATCGTAATAGGCAGCGGCGCCGCCTTCCATGGGCGAGGACTCGTGGGGTAATACAGCGTGAACCAGAATGAGGGATGCACGGCTGGCCTTAGCCTGCGCAATTGCGTAGGGCAGCAGATAGTCCGTGTCTGTCAGATCGGTGGCGACGGCAATCCTGCCCGGTGCGGCAAACTCTCTGATTTCGTCGAGCTGGAGGGTCATACAAGGCTCCTCCTGGCGGAGCGATTCGCCAGGATGCCTTTAGTGTCGGAGGCGATATGACCAGGGGGCTGTGCGCCAGCGCACAAGCCGGTGTGATGAACATCACAAACCGCGCAGCCTCAAATGGCGCAGCGCCGGTTCGCGGATTGACCGGTCTCCGGCGCGTTGCTACGATGGAAGTGCGGGGTGGAGCAGCCTGGTAGCTCGTTGGGCTCATAACCCAAAGGTCGGTGGTTCAAATCCACCCCCCGCAACCAAAAGAATCAACAACTTACGATTCTCTGGCCGCTCCGACAGACTCCCATAAACTCCCAATAAGAAAAATCGCCATTTCAGGCGCTCGCCTGTGCAGGGCGGAGCACCATCTCGACGACCTTCCCATTCGCTTCTCTTTTCGATGACGACATTGCCTGTCCGTAGACGTTCATCGTCGTCTGGATCGAGGCATGGCGCATCAGTTCCTGTTGCACCTTCATCGGCGCTCCGGTCTCGTCCAGCCACGAGCGGTACGTGTGGCGGAACGTGTGCCAACCGAGATTCGCATACTTTCCTGCAGCCACGTGCCGCTTCTCGTGGACCAGGAGCCGCTTGCCGTTTGGTGTCGGGTGATCCTGTCGGCACCAAACGCCAACGCCGGCCCCGCATTCCGGGCACTCCACCAGGCAGCATCCGGCAGGCCGGATGTGCCGCTTCTGGATCGACGTTGGGAAGTACGGCTGCTTCGTGATGGGATTAGCGAAGACCCAGCCGTCTTTTGTCGGCACGGCTTCCTTGCTCCACTTCAGCACGATCTCCGTCAGTGACGGATGCAGAGGAACATAGTCCTGGGAGTATTCGGTTTTAACATCATCGGTTCTTCCGTCCACGAAACTGCGCTGAACGAGAAGCTGATTCTGATCAAAATCGAAGTCGTCCCAGCGAAGCGCCGCGATCTCGCTCACGCGAAGACCGAGGCATTGGGCGATATAAACCATCGTCCGACAAGGATCTTTCAATAATCCAACGATGGTTTCAAACTCGGCCACAGTCAGGATCGTTGGGCGCCGGAGGCGTTTGCTGCCGCCTTTCACGCGCACCAACGCAATCGGGTTTCTCTTTTCGGTGAACAGTTCCCAGCGTGTCGCGCACTCGAACATCAGGTGCATAAGGCTTCGGATATGGGCTTTCGATTTCGGAGCCATAGGGAGTGTCTTCAACCAGTCCTCGACCGCCATTGGACGGACGCGGTCAAGCAGATAATCACCCCAGCGCGGCTTGAGATAGTTCTTGATATTTGACCGATAGGATCTCGACGTGGAATGCCGTTCCGGCATTTCTTCGTCGAGAAATCGGTCGCATATCGCCCCGAACGTCACCACGGCCATGCGCTGCTGTGGGGTTTCAGAGTTGAGTTTAAGGAGAAGAGCCTCAACCGCCTTTTGCGCAAGAGCCTTGCTCTTGTACTTATCTACCGTGCCCACGGTCGCGGTCTTCCTGATCCTTGAGCCCTTCTCGGTCGACTCGTAGTAGCGAAACTCCCAGGCGTCCGATCCCTTCGCCCGCTTCTTGAGCGTCAGACTTCCAAATTGATAACGTGCACGTTCCATCAAGATTCCTTCCTTGACTTCACGGCACGAATGGCTGGATTCAGCGTACCGGGTCAGGCGCGGGGGAGCCAGTGCAAAAAGCGGCCAAAAATTGGGGCCGTCTCGCTTAGCTGGCGATGCTGCGGCTCTGGACCCAGTCGGTCAAAGCCGAGGGCACGAAACGCCAGAGCTTACCTACCCTCACTCCGGAAATTTCACCCCGAAGGACCATTCGCTGAAGTGTTCGCGGGTGAACCCCAAGGAAGCGGGCAGCCTCATGGCTGTCCAGCAAGGGAGTGGCTCCCGGACCAAACACGTTTGTCACAATACGCTCTGAAGAGGGTGGCTTACGCATTTCAGACATCATTTCCCCCTCCTGGACGGCGGGTGCCGCAGCCAGGAAAACCAGCATTCCGGTCAGAGCCGCAAACCCAGCGGATGGAGCACAGACCGTTATTGCTTAACTTCTCCTGTCTTGTCATTCATGTCCAATTCCATTTGGTTTTCACAATATTCCAATATGGAATTGAAATTGCGGACTGGGCCCGGCAACACGGCACGTTAGCGAGCATCTGAGTTGCATAGGCAGTCTGAGAAAGGTTGCCTACGGCCCCGTACCAGGGAAGGTTACCTGCAGTTTTCAAAGCAGTACTCGATTGGCCGGCCCGGCAATCCGTTCACGGACTCCCCGATCCCAGTTGGGGGGGCGGCTATGGCGCGGAATGAGATTCGGCTGATGGAAGCGGCGATCGCCCTAGCAGAAGAGCTGAATTTTTCGAGAGCTGGATATCGGCTCGGAGTCACCCAGCCTGCCGTAACGAAACAGGTAGCGGAGCTCGAAGATCGGCTAGGCTTCCCCCTCTTTGAGCGCGATCACCAACTGGTTACGCTCACGGATGCGGGACGGGCCTTTGTCGAAGAGGCACGACTTGCAGTGCTTCACAGCGAAAGGGCGATTCAGGCCGCCCGAGCCGTGCTGAACAAGGCAGAGGTCATCCTGCGGGTGGGCAAATCACCGTATACCGACCCGTTCCTGACTTCGACACTCCTGGCCGTCCGATTGCCACTCTTTCCAAATCTGAAGATTGAGTTGTCGAGCGGATTCTCGTGCGATTTGATCCATGAAGTTCTCGCCGGAAAGCTCGACCTCGCGCTCGCGACTGAGCCTCCGCAGTCGCCGGTGCTCTCGATGACGAAGGTTTCTGAGTCGCCCTTCTACCTGGCGGTCTCTGAGGAAAGTGGATTTGCTGAAAAGCCGGCCCTCCGGGTGGAGGACCTGGATGGCGCGACCTGGGTCTTGTTTGGCCGGCGGCTGCACGCTTCGCTTTACGACACCATTTTGCGGTTGGCGGAAGCGCGCGACATCCGACCTCGTGAGATTCACCACATCATGTTCCCGGAGGAGGCGTACCACTTTGTCGCGGACAGCAACGCCATTGCGTTTTTGACGAAGGCTGGAGCGATCAAGATCGCACGGGACGGGGTTACTATTCGACCTCTGAACGAAGCGCAGCTGACCCTCCGAACGTACCTTGCCTCCCGATCCGATAACAATTCAAAGCTGGTCAGTGAGATTGTGCGTGGCTTCGGCAAGAAGATAAGCGCCATGGAAAGAGAGGCGCAAATGCGGCTTCCTCTCGCCGGATAATGCTCTCAGCCGGCCGGGTCTATATCAGCCTTTTTCAGAATCTGGATGTTAATTGGCCCTGAAACCCCGCAGCGCGGGCATGTCATGACACCAGTGGCCATGGTCCTCAGGTCTATGTCTTCTGCCCTGACGATGAAACAGCATTTCGGGCATTGGTGAGCGTGTTCCCATCGGGTCTTTGCCGTCATTTGCCATTCCGATCCTGAGCAATTGCAGATTTTGGTGCGGCCCGTATTTCCAGGGAACGGTAGGCGACGTTAAGAATTTGGGGCCGCTCTCTTTCAGAAACATGCTCGACTCAGGTCGAGTCTTGGCCCAAATCCAAGGCTGCCGGACCGGTTCGTTCCGCATGGTAGCCTGATCGCCCAATTCCGCAAAATCCCTATTACCACACAAACTGTACTCGTGTTTTCCGAATCGCATCCTCAGAGCATGGAGCGATCGTAAGCCTGCTTAGCGGCCTTAGATTATCCGTATACGCCAAGAGGACCGTAAGAACGTTCTGTGTCCTCCCATCCAAGTGAAGATATGGCTCCGGGAGATAGAAGCTCGTCTGAGGGCCAATCGTTCGGTAGAACCCCACAAACTTACCATTGAGATAGAGCAGTGCGTCGCGGTCCATAGCAACGGCAACGTTCCACGGACAGACCCATTCGCCGGGACTCGCTAAAATAAACCGGGAACGAAACCACGTAAAGGCGGGCAGGAGATCAGTCGCTTCGGCGATCGGGCCAAACACGGCTGCCTGCCAGGAAAACGCGGTGTTCTGCTCATCGATCTCACGGCCTCTCATGACCGCAGGAACCCGCTGGATCTCCAGATCGGGAATTTCGGTCGCCTGCCCCTCCCTGCCGATGGAGATGGTGCGAATTCCTGTAAGATCCGCGATCTCCGGCCCGAAATTCGCGCTCCCGAATGCCTCGTACGAGATTTCCAGCAGATTCTCGCCCGAATGTGCCCGTCCGGCCAAGGGAACTGAAACGGTGCGGTCCTCTCGGGAAAGCTCTGCGACGCGTGTTCCGTTCAAGAACACTTGTTTATGCTGCTGGGTGAAGGAGTCCACAAACAACGCCTCTTCCCCATGCCATGCGAAGTTTGCACGATATTTCACGTAGCCGTACGGGATAGGACCGATTCGCTCCAGTGGAATGGGCGGAGTCTTTAGCCACTCTCCCTCGGAGGGGAGAAAACGCTCCACCCGATACTCTCCGTGTGTGATATCCAGCTGCCCAAAGGGAAGCGGCGGCGTGCTGATGCGTATTGATGCGCTCTGCAGCCGTGAGTTGTAACGGACCAGAACCGGTTGTTCATCGATTATGCATTGTCTAGGGGCGACGGGGGCCAGGAAGGTCACATCGTGCTCTCCCGGCGCATACTCCAGTTCCGCCGTTGTGCTGCTGTCATTTGCGACGGCGGTGCGCAGCAGCGAACAGTCTGTGATAATCGGAGTCTCGCACACCGATTGTGTCACGCCATTCTTTGGTGCCCCGATCGGCAGTGGCATCGTCCAGGTGCGGGAGGCAAGATCGCGGGGCAGTGCGACAATCTGGAGCGCCTCCCCTATCAACAGATAATTCGGGACGGTCTCCATAAGAAATCCGAGGACAGTCATATTTCGAGCCGCGTCGTACATTTGGTACAGAAGCTCCCCATCAATCGTTATCTCCTCGCCGCCAGCAAGGGCAATCTCCACCAAGTCGCCAGGATCGTCGTAAATCGCGACCCAGGAGCGCCCGCCGATGCTGCCAACCGCCAGGATTTCTGCCGTGCAGTAACAGATATGTGCGCCCGCGACCGGCATCTGCCACACCAGCATTTTCATCCCCCGCCGTGAAATAGAGAGGCTACCTTCGCGCGGGACCGTAAGCGCCCGATCTGCTCCGCCGGTTGCCTCGGGAAGAAGCTTCAGACGAAAGCTGTTGGCATTGTCCGCATCATTCCTGACGAACAGCACGCCGCTCATCCCTTTCGCGTAAAGCGTAGCCGAGACGTCGACATTGTCGGAGGTCGCTGCGCCGGCCACTTCCCGGCTCCTGGCCAGAAACCGACCAAAATGGTTCAGAAACGCGCCGATTCTCCGCGCTGCGTAGTACTTGTCCCACAACCCGCCCGTCTCTCGCAGCGGCGCAGCATAGTCGTAGGTGGTCGTCAGGTTGCGGGCAGCCCAGTCGAAGTTCGTGCCGCCATGCCCCATATAGAAACTGAGGCAAGTGGTCCCGTATTCCATCGCCGTCTTGGTCAGCGCATTTAGCTGCGCGGCTCCCAAGCCTTCCTGGTCCACGGACAGCGCACCTCCAAACTGGCTGAACCATCCGCCCTGCAGTTCGGCGATACAGATCGGAGACTCGAGTTGTTGCTCGCGCAACTTTTCGAGAGCCTGAGGAAGTTCCTTTGTAATATTCCAACGCGGATAGAAGTCGCAGGTGTCAGTGATCCGTGCCATCACCGGATCCGACTTGTCCCTCGCCTGCTTCGCCCAGTTCGTAATAATCGGGATGTCGATGTCGGCATCCCATACCATCTTCGCCAGAGCCGTCAGATAAGCCTGCTTTTTCTGGCCGGGCAGATCCCAATAGTCGTATTCATTTTCAATTTGGATCAAGATGACCGGCCCGCCCCTCGTGATCATGTTGCGGCGAATGACAGGTAGCACATGGTTGTACCACGACCGCGAACTCTGAATGCTCGCCGGAGCGTCGCTCCGCAGCGGAAACTGCTTCTCGATCAGCCAGTGAGGAAAACCGCCCGCATCCCACTCTGCACACACGTACGGTCCAACTCGGGCAATCAGCCAGAACTCCATATCGTGCACAAGCCGGACGAATTCCTCGAATTCCGTCATGTCGACCTCTCCTTCGACAGGCTCGTGATAGTTCCAGAACACGTAAGTCTCGATGGCGTTGAACCCCGCCTGTTTCAGCTTGCCAAGACGGTCGCGCCAAAGCTCTTTGGGCGTTCGCGGATAATGCATGCAGGCACCGTAGAGAAACGTGTCGAGGCCATGCAAGGTGAAGCACTGAGCGTCGTAACGGATGATTCGCGGCTCAGGAAAAATCGGCCCAACGCTGTCGCCAGACGGAGACGCGGAAGCCGCCGACGGAAACAGTCTCAACTGCTTCGCTCCGGCGGAAACTGAAACTACTCCCAGCCCCTGTAGCATTTCCCTACGCGTGATCGTTGTCATCTTTTCTCCCCGGCGAAAATGGCTTATTGTCTTTTCGCTCGGCTGTTGGTTGTGCTCAGGATGTGAAGAAGAGCTTTGCACCTCGGGGGCCTGCCCGTCACTTTGCGAATGAGACTGACTTGTAAACATAGTGAGCGTCTCTATAAGTGTTTGGGAACGCTACCCTGTGATGCTCTTCAAGTTCTCCAGTTCCTTGGTCAATTTTGCGATTACGCGCCTTACGCGCACGAATTTTCGCTCCAGCAAACGCACTTGTCCCTTCCACTTGTGTTCTCCTTGCAAATCGCCTCCTGAACGAGAAAGTGGCCTTACTCTCTCGCCGACAAGAACGCGCACTTCGGCGGGGCCATTGGAAGAGGCACGGCCCTTTGCTCTTCTCAATTCGGCCGCGTGCGGGTTGGGGCAATATCGCAATTGTGAAATGGCAGTTAAGACTCTTGTCCTTGTTTCGCCGGACACATTGCGCGCGCCATTCAGAACACGCGACACCGTCGTTGTTGAAACCCCTGCCGATCTGGCGACATCGTTTATCGTATTTGCCATCACGTTCAGTTCAATGCGATGAGGTGCAGCGCAACTGATACTTGTCCGTCAACCCATCGATCATCATCGTCACTATCGTTGCCGACATGCCAAGGCCGCGCACGCCAAGTGGAGCGCCCGAAAGCGAATCGTATCGCTCCGAGATTCCTACCTTGATGGCATTTCCAACCCACGCATCGGCAATGCGATTGGCAGCCGAAATAAGGCCATATGACATTAGACCGGTTGCCACCTGAAAGCTCGGAGCCGGCCACGCATCTCCGCGCCAGAACGTGCTGGATTGAAAATTCGGATTCGTTGTTGCGACGGTAGGGATGGGAAGCTTCGTGGCCCACGCTCGCGATTCAAGCGACTCTGCCATCTTCTCTGCCTGACCCCTTGTCGGTATCTGGGCCATCAAAGGAACAAAGCTTCCAACCGTCGGTGACTCAATTTGCGCCATCGAATCGCGTTTCACCGCAAGAAAGCAACGATGCTTTTCCGACCACATGTGCATCCGCATGGCTTCCTCGCCGGTGCTATACCGCTTGCGCCGTCGCTTCGCCATCTCCAGATCGCCTGCCACTTCAGCCATTCGGCCCAGAGAAGCTTCAGAAAGCAGCAAATAAGAGGTGTTGGCTGGAATGAGAATATCGCCGTACCACGCGCCGTTTTCAGGCCCGGGCTTTCGCCCAGGATGCGGTGTTAGCTTCAGGCCGTCAAGGTCGACTTCGTGGTCGTATGTTTCAAATCGCGCCTGCTGCACATTTCCGCTATAGGAACCGACACCAATGAGGCCGCAGTTCGTAACATCTCTTTCTCTCCAATACCACTCGTGGAATTGTTCGAGAGCATGAAGCCCACGCCGCACCAATTCAACGTCATGGTTTCTCAGATAAACCCGTTCCATTCCCCAGGCGAGTAAGGGCGCTTGTGAAAAGGCCGGAAATGTCCTCCACTCTTTTCCCGGAAAGTATTGATTGCCGTCAAACGGCGCTATAAAGTTTGCGATCATTCCATGCATGAAGTTCGGCTTCACCTGATTCCACCGGCGCTGGAAGTCCCAGTAGTTCTGAAAGACCTCGCGTATGACTCTCTCCTCTCTAGGCAGAATTGAGAGCAGGTCGACCACAAACGTCGTATCCCACAACCATTGCGCGTAATACCCTCCACCCGGAGCAATCCACTCGTGCTCAAGCGGTGGATCAGGTGGATGAATCTTGTTCACGATGCACTGAAGATACGCGTCTGTGACGAGCTTCATCACGTCTCTATCGTCGCTTCGGAACACTTGACTAAGCTCTGCGACCGTCGCCATATCTTCCGGAGAAGCAGTCTCTTCCGCAGCGAATACGTTCCACGGGCTATCCAAAATCCGGCCCGGGATTCCTACGGCCGCGACGGCGCGGATCGCCCCGAGGACAAACCTCCGGCGATTGCTGTCAGTAATATCTGTTCTTCTCATTGACACTCCTTGTGACGTTATCAGGCTCAATCTTGATCATTCGCTACCCATCTGATCGTGCACTTGCAGGAGGGGCTCGATGCGTCTGGGGTCTGTCAACTTTCTGTTGCCGCCGGCAGAGCCTAACGTCGCCTCGCATATTCAGCCAGACTTAGATCGTTCCTGACCAGGCTGGGATCCCGATGGTATGACCCGCACGTTGCCATGCAGTGGCAGATCCTGCGAGGACGTGCCCACTAGGATTTGGTACACGCCGCCCGGACACTCCCAGCGCCGGACGGCCGCGTCGTAGATCGCAAAGGATCGCCGATCCAGATCGACACTCACTGGCTTCGTCTCACCCGGCTGCAAGCTCACCTTCGCAAATCCGCGCAGCACATGGGGCGGCTCGCCATTTGCCGGCGGCTGCGCCACATAGACCTCCACTACCTCTGCCCCGGCCCGCTGTCCCGTGTTGGTTGCGTCAACCCTCACATGCACGCCCCGAAACTCAGCAGACGGCACCACTCTTTCCGGCGCAATCTCCAGGTGGCCGAGACGAAAGGTGGTGTAAGACAGACCAAAACCAAAGGGGAAGAGCGGCTGGGTATGGGTCGCGTCGTACCAGCGGTAGCCCACGTCGAGCTTCTCGCTGTAGATGGAGCGGCCATCCACGCCGGGCCACTGTTGCGCGGTGGACGTCGGAACCGCCTCCTCACTGCGCGGGAAGGTCAGCGGCAGCTTTCCAGCTGGATCAACATCTCCATACAGAATGGCGGCAATTGCATTTCCATCCGCTTCGCCGGAATACCACGCCTCCACGATTCCTGCGACCTGATTGACCCAGGGCATCAGCACTGGACCACCGGTGTCCAGCACAACGATGGTGCGTGGATTAGCCTTTGCGACCGTCTCCACTAATTGATCCTGATTTCCGGGAAGGCGCAGATTCGGCCTGTCCTCGCCCTCGGTTTCGTCGGTCTGCACAAACACGATCGCGACCTGCGCCTTCCGAGCCACCTCCGCGGCAGAGCTCAGATCGCTGCCGTCGGCGTATGCTATTGTTGCTCCCGCAGATGCTGCTTTGCGCAGGCCATCCAGCGGGCTCACGATAAACGGCGCTTTCACGCCAGAGCTCCCAGCGCCCTCAGCCTTCGGGTGACTGCCACCTGCCGCGCCGATCACCGCAATCGAGTCGTTCTTCCCGAGCGGCAAGATCCCGCCGGCATTCTTCAGCAGCACTGTTCCCTGCTCGGCCGCCGTCTGTGCAAACGATGTATGTTCCGGAGTTCGGACGTCCGCCGACCAGTTCCCGCGATTCGGATGATCGAACAACCCTTGGCGGAACATTGGGACGAGGATCTGCCGGACACGCTCATCAATGAGTTGCGTGCTCACCCGGCCCGAGCGCACCGCCGCCTCCAGCGGCGCACCGAAGTATTTACCGCCCGGCATCTCCTGGTCGAGCCCGTTGCGAACCGCATCCACTGTGGAATGGGTCGCGGTCCAGTCGCTCATTACCCAGCCCGTGAAGTGCAGTTCATTCCTGAGAATCTCTGTGAGCAGATCGGCGCTCTGGCAGGAGTAGTTATCGTTCGTCTGCACATATGCGCACATGACGGTGCCGACATGCCCTTCCTGGATTGCCGCGGCAAACGGAGCCAGATAGATTTCGTGCAGTGTCCGCTCATCCACAATCGAGTCGTCGCGGAAACGGTTCGTCTCTTGGTTCATGGTGACGTACATGTTCGCGTTGGCCAGAGGACCCTGGCTCTGGATTCCCCGGATCTCCGCAACGGCCATCCGGCCGTTGAAGTAAGGATCTTCGCCATAGCTTTCAAACGTCCTGCCCCACTCCGGGACGCGCACGACATCGATGGACGGAGCCAGCGCGACAAGGGTTCCCTTGTTCCACTCCTCGTTGCCCAGCACCTTGCCATACTCGTTGAGCAAATGCGTGTCCCAGCTCGATGCGGCTGCTATCGGCGCCGGCAGCAGCGTAACCTGAGTTGCGCCATTGCCCACCCCCGCACGTCCATCGGCCTCTGTGATGGCAGGTATGCCCAAGCGCGAATTAGCGGGGACATATCCGACATAACCGTGCACCGGCACGGGACTCACTCCGTGCATCAGCGTGATTTTCTCGTCGAGCGTCATCGCCCGGATCAACAAATCAGCGCGCTGCTCCGGTGAATCCGTACGGTTCATCCACGGCAACGTTGCCGGAGTGCGGCGATTGCCAGGTACCCCGCGGGGGGTCGCGGCAAAGCTCGACACAACGCCCACAGCCACCACAAGGCCCAGCCATCCTCCTCGCCCCATGAACTTCAAGCCTCCCGTCTGTTATGCGCGTGCAGTTTGACACACATCCCGCATGAGCCCTGATCCTGTTTTCTCCTTACCACCATCGTTCCTAGCGGCGTGTGTCCTCCAGACGGCACACGCCGTTGCCTCGGCCGTCAGAGAGACTCCGTTACCCTTGCGCAAAGCACGATTTCCAAGTGCATCTCGCAGAGGAATTTGCTGCGGCTCCTTACTCTTCCATCGACAATAGCGATAATTATTGCAGTTCCTCACGGGCTTATCGCGATAACCGTTCGAGCACAAATAAAGCGGCCTGAAAGTCACCTACCAGTGCAGGCGTGAATCCACGATTCATCCAGTAGGCACCGCTTTCTTCGGTTTCCGGAGCGTCCGATGCGTTGCCGGACACCGGCTTCAGTCGATATCTCGCTTTGGGATCCAGTCCCCTGAGATACAAAGTGGGATACGGATTGCCGAACTGGCTCGAACCCAGGAAGGCGAAGACTGCGACCTGGTTGCCATCACGCGCGATGTACTCCGTTGCGGATACCGGACTCGGGAGGCCGGTTGCGGCGAAGGTCGGCGGAATGAGTCTGTAGAGCGAGCCGAACTGGATGGTCGGTCGAATCTGCTTGTATTCGGCGACCATTCGTGCGGCGGTCTTGAAATCCTGCGGCGTCCAAGCGTTGAGATTCGCTCCAATTCCGAGTGCGCCCTGCATCGCGGAGAGGAAGCGGTAATCGAGTGAGGTGACGCGGTGATTCTCCCAATTCGGAGAATTCGTGACCCACGAGTCCATGTACCACGGAGCGTAGACCTGCGTGAAACCGTAATAGATAGAGAGGCGATCATACGCGTCGGTATCATCGGAAGGCCATGCCTGGTCCGTACGCGCGAGGATCCCGAGATCTACCCGGCCACCGCCGCCCGAGCATGATTCAATGTCAACATTGGGATGACGGCGGCGAATCTGGTCGAGAATGTAATAAACGTTCTCGACATATTTTACGTAGACCTGCTTCTGATCTGCCGGTGCGACCTGCGGCCAACCAGGCTCTGACCAGTTTCGGTTATAGTCCCACCTCAGATAGGAGATTTTGTTTTCCGTGAGCAGACGATCAAGCATCGCCAGAATGTAATCCCGCACATCGGACCGCGCCAGATTCAATACCAGTTGGTTACGGGCCTCCGAACGCGGCCGTCCCGCGAAATTCAGCACCCAATCCGGGTGTGCGCGATAGAGATCGCTATCTGGATTTACGCTCTCCGGCTCGACCCACAATCCGAAATCCATGCCCAGAGCGTGTACGCGGTCAATAAGAGGCGTAAGCCCGTGGGGAAATTTTCTTCGACTTACCCACCAGTCGCCTAAGCCGCGATGGTCATCATCACGCGTATCGAACCATCCATCGTCAACCGCAAAACGCTCGACACCAATCGACGCGGCCTTTTCCGCAAGGGCCATCTCCTTAGCCTCGCTGATCGCCATTCCCGTCGCCTCCCAAGAGTCGTAGATGACCGGATGTGGTTTCAGCGC
>JASHNS010000040.1 GCA_030041515.1 Acidobacteriaceae bacterium
GTTGTAGGTCTGCGAATAGACGCCTGGGTTGGCCTGGCAGTAGAGGCTCTCGTTTGCCGGATTGGTGGTAGAGCACGGGGGCGAAGCGGGAGAAACGTAGGTTCCCGTCACCGGGTCGGGGTTGAACAGGTCTCCGACGGGAACATTGTTCAGGTTATAGAGGTTGCTGTTGGTGCCGTCCATGTATTCGTTGGCACTGCGATTGCCGACGTAGGAGACCTGGAGCAGCGAATTGTGAGAGGTGGCCTGCGAGACGGTGAGGTTCCAGTCGTTGGTGAACGGCTCGCGGTCGTCGCCCATCTGCATGGCGTAGATGTTCGATCCGTTTTGCGCCACGGCGGAGGGAGGCGTAAAGCTGGTCACATTCGCGACCCCGTTGAAGACCGTGGGAGTTTGGTATTCAAAGGAGCCCGCGGGACCGTTGCCAGCTTCCGCCGTTTCGCTGGTTGCCTGATAACGGAAGACGCCAAATCCACCGCGGAGAACCGTCCTGCCCGTACCGAAGACGTCCCAGGCAAAGCCGCCACGAGGCGCATAGTAGAAGAGTTTGGTTGGGAAACCGGAGAGCGGAATCTTACTGTCGATGGCATGCCATTCCAGGCCGGTGTTATTGGGCGCGCCAGTTGCGTTGTCGTAGGTGGCGGGATCCCAGACCTGGTTTCCGGCCGAGAAATCGTTGAATCCGTACCATTGGCCGATGTGGTCGAAGCGCAATCCGTAGTTCAGGGTGAAGCGCGAGGTGACGCGCCATGAATCCTGTCCATAGAAGGATATCTGGTGGTAGCCGTTGTCCTGAGCCACGTCCTGATTCTGCTGCTGATAGCTATTGACATAGCCCAGCATCATGTCGGCAACGAGATTGGTGGTGGAGTTCTGGCCGTAGGTCTGGAAATTGTACGTTCCGTTGTCAGGACCATTGCTGTTTTGTTGGTTGGAGCTATGGTCCCAGTAGAAGCCTACTTTGATGGTGTGAGGGCCGAAAACTTTGGTGAAGTTGTCGTAGAACGCCGGGACCTGCTTGATTCCGCCGAAGAATCCCGGGCCCAGCGGCCCATTTTTCGAAGACATCGGGTAGTAGTTGAAACTCGCCATTTGCTCGTTGCAGCAATAGTCGGGCTCGAAGTTGGGCATCTGGGTTGTGGTATTTCCGAAGAGGCCGGGAGCCGAGAATTTGATGGCGGCGCGGGAGACGGCATTCAGGTTTGCCAGCGTGTAGGGATTCTCAAAGTGGGACCAGCTGAAGACGGTCTCGTTCGTAGTGGTTGGGTTGAAGACGTGGGTGGCGTTCACGTTGATGACGTAGGTCGATGTATTCGAGGCGCCTGGGCTGGGGTAGGGCAACGTATTTGGAATGGCCCACCAGATGGAGATGGGAGCCAGGTCGGCTTCGCGCTGATAGGTATAGGAGCCGGAGATTTTTGTGTTATCGCTGAGCGCATAGTCGAGCTTGCCGGAAGCTTCCCAGCGATCCTGAGGGGAAACGTTGCTATAGCGGTAGTTGTACCAGCCGTCGGCGGCCGTGGGAGTTTCATTCGGCTGCGGGTACAGGCTCATGATGCCGACCATGTTGGGGTCCATGTCCGAAAGCGGAAAAGACGTGGCGCTTCCGCCCGCAGGCACATTCTGGGTGAGCTGGTCGTAGAATTTCGGCCAGGCAGTGATGGCGCCGGCCGGTACGCCTGCATTGCTGAAGTCGCCCTGGCGCTGCGCCAGAGTGGGGACGTTGTAATTGAGGATGGCGCCAGCGGGATGCTGGATCATCTTTTCATAACCGCCCCAGAAGAAGAGCTTGTTGCGGCTGCGATTGAAGCTGAGGAAAGGCAGCAGCACGGGGCCGCCAACGTTGCCGCCGATGTAGTAGAACTGCTCGCCGGCGTTGGTTCCACCCTGAGCCTTGGTGTACGCGTCGACCGTATCGAGGGCGGAGTTGTGGACGTAAAAGTAGGCTTCGCCGTGGAACTGGTTGCCGCCGCTGCGGCTGAAGGCCTCGAAGATGGCGGGGCCTTTGGCGTATTCGGCGCTGTAATCGGCGGAGAGGAACTTGATGCTGCCGACCATATCGGGATTGATGTTGGCGATCTGCGTGCCGAAGTTGCCGGGATCGACGAGGTCGGCGCCGTCGAGCATGTACGCCATGGTGCCGTTGGGCTGGGTGCCGTTCGAGGAGTAGTCGCCGACGGGGCCCGTGTTGGATCCGATCTCGGTGTCGTTGTTGGCGAACGACTTGCCGGCGCTGCCGGTGTTGTTGTTCAACGCCATGCCGGGCATGACTTCGAGCAGCTCACCAGCATTGCGGCCGGTGAGCGGGAAGTTGTTGATCATCTTCTCGTTCAGCGCGGTGCCAATTTCGCCGGTATCGGTGGGAACGACATCTCCGCCGCCGCCCACGACGGTGACCGTGGTGGAGACTTTGGCGACGGACAGCTTGATGTTGGGAACGTCGCGGTGATCGCCGGTGTTCATGACGATGCCGTTTTCCTGCCAGGCGGAATAGCCACTGGCCGTCACCTTGACCGAGTAGGTGGCAGGCTGGACGGCCGTGATGACCCAGCGTCCGCCTGCGTCAGCGACTGCGGTGCGGATATCACCGCTGGCCTGATTGATGAGGCTGATGTGAGCGCCGGGGACGACGCCCCCTGAGGAATCAAAAACGGTCCCGGTGAGCGTGCCGGTGAGCTGCTGAGCGCGGACGGCGGGTAGAAAGACGATGGCGAGGGCGAGGGCGCAAAGCCCGCATAGCAGGCCGAGCCGGCCGTAGGGTGCGGATATCCTGTTTGAAATCTTCATGATCAGCCTCCCGAAAAATTCGTTCGTTGGTGTCTGCGGCGTGAGAATCTTCCGCAGGCTTTTTGTCTTTACTGCGACACCGGATGCTCAAAACGCGGCCTGCATCCTGGTGCGAACGGTCAACCTAACTCAGCGTGAAATTGAGGGTGAAAAGCTCTTTGTGACGACAGCAGAATCGAACGCATCCCGCGGGGAACCGAGAGCTCACGTCCAGCGATGCGGGCATTGCCCATTTGTGATGCCGCGAATGGATCCGATGCCGAGGGTTTTGCGAAGTTTTGCTTTACCGCTGGATCAGGGTCCTGGAATCTGCCGGGTTGAGACGGCGGCGTGGCCGGACCTATAGAGGATGAGCCGCAGCGCAGAGCCCGACGCTCGGTTTCCGCACGGGGACACAGAACTCCTGGGACCGGACCATATTTCGACTTTTTTATGGCATGCACCGAGAGGTACACCTCAACACCTGAGATCGCAGGGCCGGCACAGGTTACGGAAGTAGATGACACCGCACCGCAGACGACTGAACAGGTGGATTACGGTAATGGCGCGATACGGCAGCGACGCTGCTCTGTGTTTTCAATGAGATAGAGAAAATGTAAGTTACCGTAGCCGACGGCGTTTTCGGGTGAACTGAATGTCTGGAACGGGCGCACACCTCGTCACGGAACGGAATAGAGAAGAGCTGAGGCAGAATCGCGGCGCGCCGCGATTCGCTTTCCCGGGGATGGCCGCCTGGATTGGCTTACGCGAGACTTCGAACGTGGGGCGCCGAATGCCGACGCTGCGCCCGGTGGCGGTGGGCTGGCGGCTTTCCTTTCGAGGCGGATTCGCTTTTTGCGTTGCCAAAGCACGCGCGCCCGTTCGCGGCAGTGGAAAAGAGGTGGCCGTCGGCGGGCGCGTCGTTTTGCGTGCGCTGTGTGGCCGCGACGATGCCGTAGTTCCCGTGCGCTATTCTTGTTCCAATGTGGCGGGGTTTCGTCCTTTTTCTCATCACGACAGGCGTGGTTGCAGCGCAGCAACCCACGGCCAGGGAACTGTTCAATCGCGCCTTGCAGGAAGAGCAGCACGGCCACGATGCTGCGGCGATCCAGGGCTATGAGCAGCTGCTGCGCCTTTATCCCGACAACATGGCGGTACGGGCGAACCTTGGTGTGGCGCTGGCACACGAGGGGCACTACGACGAGGCCATTGCGCAGTATCAGCGGGTATTGGCGGTAGCTCCGAACGATTATGGGCTGCTGACCGACCTGGGGCTCGCCTACTTTAAGAAGACCGATTACAGCGACGCGATGCGTGAGCTGGAGGCGGCGACGCAGATCAAGCCTCCGGATGCGCAGCTGGCGATCGTGATGGGCCAGTGCGAGATCAAGCTGGGGCAGGCGAAGGCTGCGGCCGCGATGCTTCTGCCCCTGGAGCCGGCGAACTCGGCCAACCCGGATTTCGAATATGTCCTGGGCACGGCGATGATCCATTCCGGGCACCAGCTGGATGGAGTTTCGCGGCTTGAAAAAGCGGGGACGCTGGCGCGAAGCGGCGAGGACTGGATGGAGGCGGGAACGACGCTGATGGACCTGAACCGGTTTACGCACGCGGTGAAGGATCTGGAGGCTGCGATGGAACTGAATCCTGGACTGCCGGAGATCGATACGCGGCTGGGGATGGCCAAAGACATGACTGGGGATACGACGGGCGCCGAGCCTCTGCTGCGGCAGGCACTCGCGCGCGATCCGAACGACTTCAATGCGAATCTTTACCTCGGGTCGATCCTCTACAAGCAGCGGGACATGGCGAACGCGAAACCGTATCTCGATCGCGCGCTGAAGTTGAACCCGCAATCGCCGACTGCCCTGTATGAGGTGGCCTTGTGGGAAAGCACGTCCTCCCACTTTGATGTTGCGGCTAAAGAGCTGGAGCATCTGGAGAAGTCCTACCCGAACTGGCTGCAACCGCATGTGGAGCTCGCGGTGGTCTATTACCGGCTGAAGCGGCCGGCCGACGGGATGAGGGAGAGAAATATCGTCGCCAATCTGGAAGCCAAACAGCAGCAGGCCGGGCCGCCGGGGTTCCAACCGGAGTAGATCGCACTCTTCGCGGAAAATGCAGGATCAGGGGCGAACGACGCCGCGCCGGCGCTGCGGGAAATACTATGATCGGCATGACTCGCTGTCGATACTTCACCCCATGGAAACGAAAAGCATGCGAAGCAGGTTTTTCCTGACAGGAATCTTTGTCGTCGCGCTGGCCATTCAGCCGCTGATGGCTCAAACCTCCGGCAGGCCTGGAGGGCACAAACATGAACCGCTGCCAACGCCTGTGAACCTGAAAGTGCTGCCGAAGGACATCGCACCGGAGCAGTTGATCCGGATCATGCGCGGCTTTACTGGATCGCTGGGGGTGGAGTGCAGTTTCTGCCACGCGATGAATCCCCAGACGCACCATCTGAATTTCCCTTCCGATGCCAAGCCCGAGAAAGCGGCGGCACGGGAGATGATCGCGATGACGCGAGCGATCAACGATGCGTACATCGCGAAAGTCCACGATCCGGACGCGATGCCCGAGCAGAAGCAGGTGACCTGCGGGACGTGCCATCGCGGGCATTCCACGCCGGAGGTTTTCATACCGCCGCCGAAGGAACAGCCCGTCCCGTCGGCGGAAGCGGCGAATCCGGAGTGATTGCGCGGTATCGATCGGCGTTTGATCTGGCGATCCGCGAAGGTGGCGCTAATCCGGATAGGGCTGGCCGGGGCGGGCGACGCGGATGTAGTGATCGTAGAACCAGAGGTGCCCGCCCAGCATCTGCGTGAGGGGCATGTGGCAGGCGATGCAGTGCGACGTGGCGACCGGGCAGGATCGGGGCCGCGACGATGCCAACGCCGCTGGCGCCATCGCGGTGACCTTCTCGGCGGCCGCCGGCGCTGCAGAGGCGTGCTGAGGAGATGCCGAAGCGGCCGCGATCTCCGCAGCGATCGAATGGCTCGCTCGATCCGCCTGAGCGTCGGTGATGGAACGCGCGTGGGGATTGAGGGTGTGACAGGCGAGGCATTTTGCGTCGTACCAGCTGAGCCGGGTGACGAGCGGCTTGTGAGGATCGTGGCACGCGACGCAACTGATGCGAGAGTCGGCGCCGTTGAAGCACGCGCTGAGCTCGAGTCGATAGGGCTGAAAGCGGACTGTAGCTTCTCCATGCCAATGGCTGCGCACGACGGTCTCAAAGGAGCGGTGGCAGCGGCCGCAGAAATCGGAGATGTCTTCCGCATCCATGCGGGAGAGGTCCGTCGGGTAAACCGTGAGATCGCCGCTGAGCATGCTGTTGAGGTGCTGGAGGGTCTCTCCGTGACAATGGGCGCAGGAAATGCCGGGGTGGATTGCGGTGAGGTCGAGTTTGCCGTCGACGACGTCGTTGCTGGCGTGGCAGCCGAAGCAGGTTCGGGCATCGGTGGGATCCAGGCGGCGGCCGAAAGCCTGTTCGAGCGTATGCGGATGGATGGTGGCGTCGCCGGTGGTGATGTCCAGGCCGTGAATCGTTGGGTAGTAGCTCACCAAGCTTTCGTAGAAATGGCCGTCCCGCTCGAGGACCCACGTCTGATTCCCCGCGCCAAATCCCCAGACGATGGGAACGCTGATTGTCTGCGAGCCGTCTGTGACTGAATAGATGCTGCGACCATCGCGGGTGCTGACGGTCCAGGTGTATCCAGCCTGAGCGAATGTGAGCCGGTCACGGCTTTCGAGGACGGAGTTGTTCCTGGCAATCTCGAGCGCGCGGGCCATCTGCGACTGAGGCTGGAAATCAGTTTGAGCCCGGTGACAGGACGCGCAGGCGCTGACGCCATGCGAGGCTGCACGGCCCGGGGAAACCAGCGCGACCATGACGACGACGCACTGAGCGAGGCGGAGGGCCAGGCGAACTCCGCCGCGGCGTGAGGAAGTCGAAGGACGCATCGAGTTACTCAGCATCATTGCCGGCCATAGACAGGAGTTCGGCTGGAGAGAGCGAGCGCGGTGAGCCGCTCCTGCCGGGCGAGGGCGGGCTGGCCGGATTTTGCGTAGGCGATGGCGAGGCCGAGGTGCACCTCCAGGCTGTCGGACTGGAGCTTTTGGGCCAGAATGAGGTGCTGGAGGCCTTCGCCGACGCGATCGGAGCCGACGAGAGCGCGACCGAGATCCAGCTGGGCCATGAAGCGCGACGGGGCGAGTTGTGCTGCGAGCTGCGCATAGGGAAGAGCGTCGTCGTAGTATCCGTCGAGGATGTCACACCAGGCCATGAGGATGAGGGCGGAGACGTTGTTCGGGTCGAGGCTCAGCTCCTGGCGAAGTTGAGGGATGGCCTCCGCCGGCGAGTGGGCAAAGAGGAGCCAGGCATAGAAATAGTGGGCATCCGTGAGGGTGGGATACATGGAGAAGAGGAGAGAAAAGCCGCTGGCCGCATCGTCCTGGTGGCCGTTGAAGAACGACCACGCGGCCTGGCCGGCGGCGGCGGCGGGCTGCTGCTGCATGGGGACGGACTGGCTGACGAGGACAGGAATGCGCAGACCTGCCAATCCGATGGCGGTGAGCAACTGGCTGTCGGGCGGGGACGCGCGGGCGAGGGTCTGAAGAGCGGCCAGGGCTTCTTCAAACCGCGAGGCGCGGGTGAGCAGGAGGGCCTCATGAAAGAGGAGAATCTGCCGGTTGTGGGAATCGTTGGCGGCTCCGAGGGCCAGGGCATGCTGAATGTCAGAGAGAGAGGAAGCGTAGTCGTGGAACTCGAATTCGCAAAGGCCCCTCATGGCCAACGCCGGAGCGGCGTTGGGCACGAGCTGCAGATAGCGGGTGAGATCGTCGCTGGCGCTGGTGAACTGGCTGGCGGCGTAGGCGAGCTGACCGAGATACCACCACCCGTCAGGCCATGACGGATTGAGAGCCAGCGCGCGCCGGTAGAGGTCCGCAGCGAGCGGGGCATTGTTTTCCTGGCGCGCCTGGTCCGCCTGGGTTGCGAGAGCGCGGAAATCGTTCGCCTGGTCCTGCGGCTGGGAAGGCGGTCGCGGCTGCTGGGACAGCGCGAAGGCGGGGGCCAGCAATGCCGCCACGAGCACGAGCGACGCGATTGGCCGGGTTTGCGGCTTTTTGCGATGCTGCGTCGGACTTGAGCGGTCGCACATGCTCAGGCCCGTGGTCCGGCGCGGTTGAGCGGAACAGACATTGCGCTTGCGTGAATCAGGCATTCCATTGATACCGGGCCGGCCACGAACGTTGCATCCATCGTCCTTCGCCGGCCAGAAGCTGGAGCCTCTACAGTACAGCTTTGAGGGCGCATCGAGGCCTACCAGGTCTGCGTGGCCACAATATTCTCGCTGCTGAGCAGGCCGGCCTGAATTTTTGCATGCAGAACGATCTGCAGGTTGCGGTTCTGCCATCCCGCCGGAATCCGGGCAGCCATGTCGGCCATCTCGTGCGGGTTGGTGAGGAATCGGGCCGCTGCCAGCGTTCCGTAGCTGCCGATTCCCGCCGCGATGATGACGACGTGGCCGTCCTGCGGATCGATCAGCCGGGAGACGGTTGCGTAATCGTCGGTCATGTCGCCATTGGGCAGGTCGACTGCAACCCAGGCGGGAAACTTGTGCCACGTATCGACGATGGCGTTGCCGTTGCGAAAGACGAAGCGCAGCGGACTGGTCATCTTCAGGGTCCAGGGATTGTTGAAGGCTCCTACAAGGATGGCGGGAGAGTCCTCCAGATCCCCGACGGTGATGTCGGTGCCATAGCGGAGATCGTAGCGTTCCTGAGACTGAGTGATCAGCGACACCAGCATCGCACACGCCGGGCCGTCGAGCGTGGTATTGCGGACGGGGATGAGAGCAGACGCTGGAATCGACTGATTGGGGCCAAGCTGGACGAAGAATTCGGGGCCGACATTATCGGTGTGATGTTCCTTGCTGTACTCTTCCAGGAAGCTGTGCGATAGCCGATAGACGGCATTGGAGCCGGCATAGATAATCACAGGCTTGCCACTGGCGAAAACCGGAGCCCAGAAGGTTTTGAGAACGCCCGGCGAGCGAGAAGCGTACCAGGACCGCACAGGCCAGATGGCTGCGAGGGCAAGCAGAATGGCCACGCCCAGCGCGATCCAGAACGGCCTGCGGAGCCGGCGGGGACCTGCTGCCTCATTCTTCTGTGCTTCCTGCTCGACGGGAGCAGCGAGGGTGATCTCCACGCTGCGCCGGTCTGTACGCAGTTTCGAGACCAATTCCGGGGTGGGACCGGAAGCGCCGCTGTCGAGCGGCGTGAAGATCGCGCGATACGAGCCGGAAGGGATCTCGATGCGAACGGGGTCGGCTGAAGATGAGGGACTTTGGTAGTACTGGGCCAGCCGTTTTCGTATATCGGCGGCGCGCATCCGGACCACCGGATCGTCGCTGGTATCGTAATCGCAGCTGCGCCCAAAGACCTCGATCCCAATGACCCGCTCGCGCAGGGCTTCATGCTCATTGTGAAGGCTGCGCTCGACCACGTAACGCAGCAGTTCCTGACACTGTTTGCTGGTGCGGAAAGGGGCGCTGCGAAGGATCCGCTCGAGGGCCTCGCGGACCACTACAGGCTCAACAGCGGGGGAAATGGAGAGAGTGCGCTCGGTGTACGGCACGTACGGCCTCCCAGACGACAAATGAGCCTCAAAGGATGCGGGGAGCCCGAAGGCGGGCCACCAGCACTACTGCTGTTTATTTTTGAAAGCTCCTGGCTTTTGGGAACGATCCCAGGAGCGGGGACTCATGTACATTTACTGCAGCGGCACCATATTAATGAGGAGAGATCAACTAGTCAACTCAACCGATTTAGTCGATTGGCCGCAAAAGCGCAAAAGCTCCGGTTTCGCGGGAGCCCTGCCTCGGAGTCAACACGAGGAGGGGCCGCCGGCGGCCGCATGGCACAAAACAGAGGGGAAAACCAGTGAGAGCAAACTCCGACAAGCGGCGAGTCAGGCTGCAGGCTATTGCATGGGCCGCGTTCCTTACCACGATCGGAGCGTGGGCGCAGTCGGCCCCTCGCCACCCGGATGTAGTGATGGGAGAGCGTCAAACAGCCAGCGCCGAGCTCTTCCGCCTGACCAACGGAACACTGCGCGTGGAGCCATGCGGAGGGGAGGTGATGCGGGTCACCTACGTCACCGGAACCTCGATCCCCGACTTGAGCAATCCGGCGGTGGGCGATTCGGCGTGCCGCCGCGCGGCATTTCGGGTGTACGACGCGGGCGGCGCGATTGAGATCGTGAGCGGCGCGGTCCGCGCGGACGTCGACAAGAACAGCTCAGCGGTCAGCTTCAGCCTGTACGGGAAGCCGATGCTTGCTGAAACGAGCTGGCCGTTTCCGCGGAGGATTGTTCCAACGGTGACGGACGGGGCGGAGGTCCATTCCGCGTCGGTATGGTTTGCGCTCAGTCCGGATGAACGGCTCTACGGCCTGGGGCAGCACCAGACGGGCCTGCTGAACGAGAGAAACACGCAGCTGATTCTCTCCCAGGACAACACCAACGTTTCAATTCCCTTCTTTCTATCTTCCCGAGGCTATGGGGTTCTGTGGAACAACGCCGCAGTCACGAACTGGAATAACCGATTCCGGCAGGTGGTGACTTTTCAGTCGAACGATGCTGACGCCGTGGATTATTACTTTATCGGCGGCCCTTCGTTTGACAGCATCGTCGCCGGATACCGGCGCCTGAGCGGGGGCGTACCTCTTTTTCCGCGCTGGGCATATGGGTACTGGCAGTCCCGGCTGGCTTATGCCTCCCGCCAACAACTGCTGGACACCGCCGCAAAATATCGCGCGCTGCATCTGCCGCTCGACAACATCGTGCTGGATGCGGGATGGGAAACCACGTTTGGGTCGAGGATATTCAATTCGAATTACCCTGATCCGGCCTCGATGGTGCGGCAGCTGCACGACGAGCACGTCCATCTGATGGTTTCCATCTGGCCGCTCTTCCAGACGGGCAGCGCTAACTTCGATGCAATGAAGTCGCACGGCTACTTTGTCAGGCCAGGGCCCAATGCCCTGCCGGCTTATCTGCCGGGGGCGCGACTTTACGACGCCTTCAGCCAGGGAGCGCGGCAACTCTACTGGCTCCAGGTGAAGCGATCGCTTTACGACATTGGTGTGGATGCGTACTGGATGGATTCAACGGAGCCTGCGGACCTGTATGCGGAGGAGCACGGTTCGATGCTGGCAGGAGCCAAAACGGCGATGGGGGATGGCTCGAAATTCGCCAACATGTATCCGCTGATGACGACGAAGGCTATCTTTGACGGGCTGCGCCGCCAGCCGGGAAACAAGCGAGCCTTCATCCTGACCCGGTCGGCCTTTACCGGCATGCAGAGAAATGCGGCTGCGGTGTGGTCGGGCGATACCGTGACCACGTTCGACGCCCTGCGGCGGCAGATTCCGGCGGCTCTGAACTATTCCATGAGCGGCCTGCCCTACTGGACGAGCGATATCGGCGGTTTCGTCGGCGGCGATGCGGCCGATCCGCGTTTTCGGCCGTTATTCGTGCGGTGGTACGAATTCGGGGCCTTCTGCCCGATCTTCCGCGCCCACGGAGCGCGCAGTGCGAACGAGCTTTGGTCTTACGGAGCAAAGGCACAGCGAATACTGACTCTCTACGACCGGCTCCGCTATCGGCTGATGCCCTATATCTACACCACAGCGGCGATGACAACCTTCGATAACTACACTCCGATGCGGGCATTGGTGTTTGATTTCCCGGCGGACCCGAAGGCGCTGGATATCAACAGCGAATATATGTTCGGCCCTTCGATTCTGGTGGCGCCGGTTACAACGCGAGGAGCGACCTTGCGGGACGTGTACCTGCCGAAAGGCAGCGACTGGTATGACTTTTGGACAGGGCGTCGACTCAGCGGCGGACAGACGGTTCACCGCGCGGCGCCTCTGGGAGTGCTGCCAATCTACGTACGCGCGGGCAGCATTCTGCCCATGGGGCCTGAGGAAGAGTACACGGGAGAGTATCCAAATGGGCCCATCGAATTGCGGATCTATCCGGGACGCGATGGAGATGCCAGGCTCTACTCCGACGATGGCGTGACGTATGACTACGAAAACGGGCAATTTGCGTGGCTTCCGATGCACTGGGATAACGCGTCGCGGGTGCTCACCCTGGAAGGGCGGCAGGGCTCATTCGCTGGGATGGCGCAGAGCCGCAGTTTTGTGGTGACGATCGTTGGCCCCGGGCACGGCACGGGCGAGGCAGTCAGCAGGAGCGGAGAGCGGGTAAGTTACAGGGGCGTTCCGGTGCACGTCCACATGTAACTGCCGGGCTGTATCGACATAGAGCCTAGTTCGTATAGAGGCGGACGTAGTCGACGAGCGCCTGCGCCGGGAAAGGCGTGGCGCTGTTCGGCGAGCCGGGCCAGTTCCCTCCTACTGCCAGGTTCAGGAGGATGAAGGCTCCACTGCCGGAATCGAAGGGCCAGACGGCGCCGGGTTGGGTGGAGAGGTTCGAGGAGTTGTAGGTGGCGTAGATGTTCGAGGGCGAATCGATGTAGTAGGAGATGGAACCCTTCGTCCAGATCATGCCATAGGTGTGCCAGGCGGAGGCCGAGAAGCCTGGGCCGGCGGAGCCGGGATAGTGCTCGGTCATGTTGAGGCTGGTGCCGTGAATGGAGCCGGCTACCCAGTCGGGCGAGGGCGCGTTGATGTGCTCCATGATGTCCTGCTCGCCGCAGGCGGGCCACTGAAGCGTAGCGACGCTGTTGCCAAGCAGCCAGAAGGCCGGCCAGAGGCCCTGTCCTTCGGTGAATTGCATGCGAGCCTCGATGCGGCCGTAGGTGAAGCTGAAAAGGCCCTGAGTTTTGAGCCGCGCCGAGGTATAGACGCCGGTGGAGGGCTGCTGCGCGACAATGTGCAGATAGCCGTCGGTGCCGACGTAGGCGTTGGGGCTGGAAGTATTGCAGGGCGCGGCGGAGGACTTCCAGGCGCAGTAGGTTTCCAGCTCCCGATTGCCAAAACCGCTGTTTCCGGTGTCGTAGGTCCATGTTTGCGGGTTGGGCCGGGCGTTGGCGCCGGTTGAGTTGGAGAACTCATCGCTCCAGACAAGCGTGCCGGAAGGGATGCTGATGGAAAAGATCTGGCTGGCGACGGCGCTGGCGGTATCGCCGGAGGAGAGGGCAATGGCTTTGACGGTGACGGTCGAGTCAATGAGGAACGGCGCGAAATACTGAGGCGAGGACGCGGAAGGCGTGGTGCCGTCGAGCGTGTAGTAGATCGTGGCGCCGGAAGTGCTGTCCGTGAGGGTGACGATTTGCGCGCCGCTTTGGGCGGCGGTTGTGGCGATCGCGGGCGTTGCGGGCCGGGTTGTGCCTGCGCCGCGAGGGGCGCCGCGACTGACCGGGCCGGATGCGAGAACCAGGGCCGGCGCGGCGAGCAGAATGACGAGGCCTGTGAGGCAGCAGAGCCATGTGAGCGGGGAGGCGGTGAGGATTGCCGGACGACTGGCCGAAAAAGTTGACGGCGCGCTTTCCCGGGTACGGCTCTTCATGAACGTCTCCGCAGCAGAAGGAGATGCTCCGGACAGCTCGCGGCGCGACTGTTGCCGGGTCGGTCTCAATCCTGTCCGCCGGCGACGGGAGTCGCCGGCGGACGTCACCCATGCTACCGCCTGGATGCCGCGAGGTCGAAACGATCGAGGTTCATGACTTTGTTCCAGGCGGCGACGAAGTCGTGGACGAACTTCTGCTGGGCATCCGAACTTCCGTAGACTTCGGCCAGGGCGCGGAGTTGCGAGTTGGAGCCGAAGACGAGATCGACGCGGGTGGCGATCCACTTCGGCTTGCCGGTTTTGCGGTCGCGGCCTTCGAAGAGGTAATCGGAGTCGGGCACGGGCTTCCACTCGGTTGCCATGTCGAGCAGGTTGACGAAGAAGTCGTTGGTGAGGGACTCCGGGCGTGTGGTGAAGACGCCGTGCTTTGTCTGGCCGTGGTTGGTGTTGAGCACGCGCATGCCGCCGACGAGGACGGTCATTTCCGGAGCGGTGAGGGTGAGGAGCTGAGCTTTATCGACGAGGAGGGCCTCGGCGGGGACGGCGTATTGGGTTCTGAGGTAGTTGCGGAAGCCGTCGGCCTTCGGCTCGAGGACAGAGATGGACTCGACGTCGGTTTGCTCCTGCGACGCGTCCATGCGGCCGGGCGAGAACGGGACGGTTACGGAGACGCCAGCGTTTTTCGCAGCCTGTTCGACGCCAGCGCAGCCGGCGAGAACGATGAGGTCGGCGAGAGAGACTTTTTTCCCGCCGGCTCGCGACTTGTTGAAGTCAGCCTGAATTCCTTCGAGCGTGGCGAGGACTTTTTTCAACTGTTCCGGCTGATTGACTTCCCAGTTCTTTTGGGGAGCGAGGCGAATGCGGGCACCGTTGGCGCCGCCGCGCTTGTCGGAGCCGCGGTAGGTGAAGGCCGATGCCCAGGCGGTGGAAACCAACTGGGAGACGGACAGGCCGGAGGCGAGAATCTTCGCTTTGAGGGAGGCGATATCGCTCGCATCGACGAGGGGGTGGTTGACGGCGGGAATGGGATCCTGCCAGATGAGCTCTTCGGCGGGAACTTCGGGGCCGAGGTAACGGGCGCGGGGACCCATGTCGCGGTGGGTGAGCTTGAACCAGGCGCGGGCAAAGGCGTCGGCGAACTCTTCAGGATGTTCGAGGAAACGCCGGGAGATCTTCTCGTAGACGGGATCCATGCGCAGGGCGATGTCGGTAGTGAGCATCGACGGAGCGCGGCGTTTTGAAGGATCGTGCGGATCGGGGACAGTTCCCTCCCCTGCGTTCCCCTTCGGTTTCCACTGGTTGGCGCCGGCAGGACTCTTCGTCAGTTCCCACTCGTACCCAAAAAGATTGATGAAGAAGTTGTTGCCCCATTTTGTCGGGGTGGTGGTCCAAATGACTTCGAGGCCGCTGGTGATGGTGTCGTTGCCTTTACCGGTGCGGTAGTCATTGTGCCAGCCGAGGCCCTGCTGCTCGATGCCGGCGGCTTCCGGCTCGGCGCCGACGTGGGTGGCTTTGGCGGCTCCGTGCGTTTTGCCGAAGGTGTGGCCGCCGGCGATGAGGGCAACCGTTTCTTCGTCATTCATGGCCATGCGAGCAAAGGTTTCGCGGATGTCGTGAGCAGCGGCGATGGGGTCGGGATTGCCGTCCGGGCCTTCGGGGTTCACATAGATGAGGCCCATCTGGACCGCGGCGAGAGGGTTCTCGAGGTTGCGCTGCGGGAGGTGACGGGATGTTTCGGTGCCGTGCAGTTCCTTTTCGGCAACGAGCGGACCCTCGCCGGAGCTGGCATAGCGGACGTCGCCGCCGAGCCAGGTTTTTTCGCGGCCCCAATAGACGTCCTGATCGGGCTCCCAGACGTCGGCGCGACCACCGGCGAAGCCGAAGGTCTTGAAGCCCATGGATTCGAGGGCGACGTTGCCGGCGAGGATCATGAGGTCAGCCCAGGAGATTTTCTTGCCGTACTTCTGCTTGATGGGCCAGAGCAGGCGGCGGGCTTTGTCGAGGCTGACGTTGTCGGGCCAGCTGTTGAGGGGAGCGAAGCGCTGCTGTCCGCGGCCACCGCCTCCGCGACCGTCGCCGATGCGGTAGGTGCCGGCGCTGTGCCAGGCCATGCGGATGAAGAGCGGGCCGTAGTGGCCGAAGTCGGCGGGCCACCAGTCCTGAGAATCGGTCATGAGAGCGAGGAGATCTTTTTTGACGGCGGCGAGATCGAGGGTCTTGAACTCCTCGGCGTAATTGAAATCCTCTTCCATGGGACTGGAGAGAGAGGAGTGCTGGTGGAGCAGATTCAGGTTGAGCTGATTCGGCCACCATTCGCGGTTGGAGGTACCGGTGTTACTGGCCTGGGTGAACGGGCATTTGGCTTCGTTCGACATCTTGTGCTTCTCCTTGGAGCGGTTGCGGCCCGGATGGCGGGCAGGCGGGAGGCGGGCAGCGCCGGAGCCTCTCGAGTGCGCTGCGCAGAGGGGCAGCGCGTTTTGCGATTGTCTCGACTCCCTGACTGTAGCACTATGGTAGTGGATAGTTCCAATAT
Organism: Acidobacteriaceae bacterium; assembly: GCA_030041515.1. GTDB lineage: Bacteria > Acidobacteriota > Terriglobia > Terriglobales > Acidobacteriaceae > Palsa-343. The sequence goes on from JASHNS010000040.1 coordinate 15,843, forward strand.
ATCTTTCGCATACGACCTATAGGCATTGACTATGGAATTCCACCAACTGCGATACATCTGCGCGATCGCCGAGACGGGCAGTTTCAGCCGGGCGGCAGAGCGATGCCAGATCGCACAGCCGTCGCTTTCGCAGCAGGTGCTGAAGCTGGAGGAAGAGCTGGGGGCGAAGCTGTTCGACCGGCTGGGACGAAGCGTACGGCTGACCGAAGCGGGGCGCGCGTTTCTGCCTCGCGCTCGGGCGATTCTGAACCAGATGGAGGAGGCGCGGGCCAGCGTCGCCGATCAGATTGCGGATGTGCGAGGGAGCGTCGCGGCAGGAGTGATTCCCACGATTGCGCCTTACCTGATGCCTGCGTACGCAGCAGCGTTTGCGAAGGCGTATCCCGAAGCCAGGCTGCGCATTGTGGAGGAGACGACACCGATTCTGGTGGAGGAGCTGCGCAGCCTTTCGGTGGACCTGGCCATTTTGGCGCTGCCGCTGCGGCACAAAGACCTGGAAGTGTTTCCGCTGGGCACGGAGCCGCTGTATGCGGTGCTGCCCGGGGATCACGCGCAGGCGGGGGCAAAGTCGATTGCGCTGCGGGAATTGCGCGGAGAGCGGTTCGTGATGCTTCGCGACGGGCACTGTTTCCGCGACCTGAGCATTGCGGCGTGCACGCATGCGCGGGTGGAACCGCGGATCGCATTTGAGAGCGACCAGTTCCGGAGCGTGCTGGGGATGGTGGCCGCAGGGGTAGGGGTTTCACTGGTACCCGCGATGGCGGTGGACCGGAGCGCGGGGTGCCGTTACGTGCGCCTGAGCGATGCGCGGGCCACGCGAACGATTGTCGCCGCCGTGCTGCGGGGACGCAGCTTCAACCGCGTACAGCAGGCGTTTTTGTCAGGGCTGAGAAAAGCGGGAAGCGGCAAGGCACAGTCGCTTGCTGAATCCCGCAGTTTGTGAGGGGCGCTTCCCTACCGCACCCGACCGATGTAGACGCCGTAAGGGCCGAGCTGAACCGACTGGAGTGAGTCCGGAGCGGGCGCGCCGGGGGAGATGAGCAGCGTGTGCAGGCGCTGGCCGGTCACTCGCTGCGGTTGCAGATCGAAGCGGATGGTTTGGGACTGCGCGGTGAAATTGCAGGCGACGACGACGGCTTCTCCGTCGGACGCCTGACGCAACCAGGAGAGGACGTGGGTGTCGGCGGTGTTGAGCATGATTTCGCGGCCGGCGTGGAGCGCGGGATCCTGCTGTTTGAGGGCGATGAGCTGCTGGTACCAGTGCAGCATGGAATTGGGCTGCTGCTCTTCGGCAGCGACATTCCAGGTGGCGTAGGTAGGCGGGATGGGCAGCCAGGTTTTGACGCCGGCAGGAGAAAAGCCGGCGTTGGGCGCATCCTTCCACTGCATGGGCGTGCGTTCGCCGTCGCGGCCCTTCTCTTGGGGCCAGCCGCGAATGCCGATGGGGTCGCGGACATCTTCTTTGCGCGTGGGCGGCGTGGTGACCATGCCGATTTCGTCGCCGTAGTACATCATGGCGGTGTCGCGCGAGGCAAAGAGGATGGTGGAGAGGACGCGGCCGATATTGTCGTGATACGGCCCGTAGCCGAAGACGGAGTGGCCTGAGGCGTCGAACTGATAGCGATCCCAGCGCGGATTGTCGTGGTTGTCAAAGACGAAGAGCGGCTCGTGGCCGTCGATCTGGGTTTCGGCCTCGTTGATGCGACGGCGGAAGAGCGGGACATTCCACTGGTTGATGAAGCCGATCTCCATGTCCATGGGGAGCTCGAGCTCGTCATTGTGCACGCCGTACCAGGAGCGGAGGTCGGCGACGGAATCGAGGTAGGTTTCGCCGATCAGGACGACTTTGCGGCCTGCGGTCCGGTCGGCCACCTGGCGGAGCTGGCGGATGACGGTATGCACTTCGGGCAGGTCGTCGGTGTAAATGGTCTGGACGACTTTGTCGCCGTAGGCGTTGATGAGGGGCTTGCCGTTGGGGCCGAGGACGTACGGCTCGTCGCGATCCTGCGGATCCTCGAAGAGCGAGGTGATGGCATCGAGGCGGAAGCCGGCGACGCCATGGCGGATCCAGAAGCGTTCGACGCTGTACATGGCCTGGCGAACCTGGGGATTGCTCCAGTTGAGGTCAGGCTGCTGGATGTAAAAGCGATGGTAGTAGTACTGCCGGCGGGCTGGGTCCCACTGCCAGGCGGAACCGCCGAAGAGGGATTCCCAATTGTTGGGCGGCTCGCGATGGCCGTTGACCATTTTTGGATCTCGCCACATGTACCAGTCGGCTTTGGGATTGGTGCGGGAGCTTGCGGACTCTTTGAACCAGGGATGCTGGTCGGAGGTGTGATTGAGGACCAGGTCCATGATGATGCCGATGTGACGCTGGTGGGCCGCGGCGACGAGGCGATCGAAGTCGGCGAGGGTGCCGTACTGGGGGTCGATGCTGTAGTAGTCGGAGATGTCGTAGCCGAAGTCGACCTGGGGCGAGGGATAGATGGGCGTGAGCCAGATGGCGTTGATGCCGAGCTTTTGCAGGTAGTCCAGGCGCGAGGTGATGCCGTTGAGATCGCCTATGCCGTCGCCGTTGGAATCCTGAAAGCTGCGCGGATAAATTTCGTAGATGACGGCGTTTTTCCACCAGTTCGCGCTCTCGCGCGCGCTTTGCGCGGGAAGCGCCGAAGCGCAGGCGAGCGCCAGGAGAGTGGCTGCGAGGAATCGGCGGGATGTCAGCATACGTCTGCTCCGAGGTTACTCAGTTTCAAAAATCACCGCTTGTTTGGCGGCCAGGTGCAGCGTGAGCTGCGTTCCGGCAGAAGATGCGGTGCCCTGGCCCAGCTTTGCGCGAAAGCGGGTACAGCCTGCCAGGGAGGTGCGCTGGGTGGGAAATGTGAGGATGCGCGCTGCATCGGCATCGTTCACTGCGATCATCCATCGCGGGCTGCCATCGCCTGCGCACCCCTGGTTCACGTTGGCCGCGCGGACAAAGACGAAGGCGGAGGGATCAGTGAAGAGATCCTGCTGCTGGCCGGTGGCCAGCGCGGGGTGATGGCCGCGGAATTGAAAGAGCGCGGCGGCCCAGTCGTGCACGCTGGCCTGTTCGGGCGTGCGGGAGGCAGCGGCGAAGGCACTCTGCGGGTCGCCGGGAAATCCGCCGGGAAAGTCGTGGCGATTGTCGGGATCGTTTCCGCCGCGCATGGCGATTTCGTCGCCGGAATAGATTTCCGGCATGCCGCGAAGGGTGGCGAGGAGAGCGAATGCAAGTTTGAGATCGTCGACGCCGACACCCGGCTGGCTGAGGAAACGGGCCATGTCGTGGTTGCCGAAGAAGGTGACGAGGCGCTCAGGATGCGGATAGAGCCAGTCGTTGCTGAGGACCTCATCGAGCGCGCGCAGATCGTCGTGGCGGACGGGGCCGCCGGGAATGGGATCGTGGTGGGAGAGGGCGGAGCGCAGGGCGAAGCAGATGGGGAAATCGAAGGGAGTGGAGAGGCCGGTGTCGATGCCCTGGTGCTCGACTCCGCCGGCGAAGAATGAGGTGATGACGGGGTTGGGATTGTAGATTTCGCCGACGGTGGTGAGCTGCGGATACAGGCTATGCAGTTCGGTGTCGAGGCTTTGCCAGAAGGCGCGGCCGATGTAGGGAAAGGTGTCGTAGCGGAGGCCGTCGGCGCCGGTGCTTTCGACCCACCAGACGACGTTCTGGATGAGGTATTGGCGAACGAGAGGATTTTCCTGATTCAGATCGGGCAGCGCATTGGCGAACCAGCCATCGGTGACCTGGGCGCGCTGCCGCGGGGTGGCGTGGGGATCGATGAGCGAAGCAAAGTCGTTGGCAGCGGGGAAATGATCGTCGCGTGTGCCGTGAAACCAGCCGGGCGCAGGAGGATCGAAGGCCCAGGAATTCCTGGCGCCGACGTGATTGGGGACGGTATCGAGGACCAGCTTCATGCCGCGGGCGTGGAGAGCGCGGGCGAGGCTCTGGAGATCGGCGAGCGAGCCGAAGTGGGGATCGGTGCGATAGAGATCGGTGGCGCTATAGCCGTGATAGGACTGATACTCGCCGCTATTGTCGTAGACGGGGGTAAGCCAGACGGTGGTGACACCGAGCTGCCGGATATAGTCGAGGTGCTGCTGGACGCCGCGAAAGTCGCCGCCATGCCAGCCGCGCGGGAGATCTCGCTGGGAGGGATGGGGATCGTTGGCGGGATCGCCGTCGGCAAAACGGTCGGTCATGATGAGGTACATGACATCGGCCGCGGAGAAGCCCTGATATCTGCCGCGGGAGGAGCGGCGGGACGCGAGGAGGAACGGAACTTTCGTTTGGCCGTTCGGCGTGGCTGCCGAGATGATCGCGGTTTCGGGCGCGGCATGGGCGCTGTTCAGCCAGAGGAAGGCGTAATGTCCGTTGGCGGAAATCCGGGTTCGGGCGAGGGTGAGGCCGCTGCCCGAGATGGAGAATTTAGCTGCGGTGAGGTTGCTCCCGTGAAGGAGGAGCATGGGGGAGGGGAGACCGACCCACCAGTTGGGTGGATCGACCTGATCGATGCAGGGAGAGGCCAGAGCTGCATGCGAGCTGCAGGAGGGCAGGGGGGCCTGCGCCATGGCACCGGAGGCTCCGCAGATGAAGCCGAGCACAGCCGTTGCCATCAGCAGACGAATCAGCCTCCCATGGCCGTTCATGGACGGGACCTTTCGCGAGCTAAGGTTGAAGAGAAGGAACGCCACGGCGGGAGGCCGCACCGTGGCGTTCGCGAGTTCCCTCTCAGAAGGAGAGGCGAATTGCGAGCTCAAGCTCGCGGTTTGTGGGTGAGATGCGTGGATTCAGCAACTGGCCGAAGTCACCGTTCCCGTAATTGGTGTCTGGATCCTGGAACTGCGGGGTGTTGGTGAGGTTGTAGACCTGAGCGCGAAATTCCGTCTGCTCGTGCTCAGTGATATTGATGCTCTTGACCAGCGAAGTATCCCAGGTGTGAACTCCCGGCCCGGGGAAGAAGTTGCGCCCGAGGTCACCGACGGGACCGGCGGGAGCGGTGAAGGCTCCGGCGGGGCAACTGATCCAGACGTTCCACGAGACATTGGTCTTGCATCCGCCGTGGTAGTCGGGACGGCCGTTGGGGCTGTTCGGGGCGCCCTGGATGTCGAGAGGAGTGCCGCTGCCCAGCTGAATAACGTTGTTCCACTGCCAGCCGCCCACCACGTAGTCGAGAGCTTTGGGCATATTCTGGCCGAGCATTCTGCCCCGACCGAAGGGAAGATCGTAGATGGCGGCGGCAGCGAAGAGATTGCGCTGATCGTTGTTGGCATTGCCGCGCTGGTACTGGAGCAGGGGAGTTCCATTAGCACCGACCAGGACGCCGGTGGGTGCGTTGGCCAGGATGTCATCGGCATTGTCGATGGCGTGCGACCAGGCGTAGGAAGCGTTGACCTGGAGGCCGGCGGCCAACCGGCGAACGAATTGCGCCTGGAGAGCGTTATAGGTTCCGGAGCCGATCATCTCGTAGGCGTTGATGGTGCCGACGCCGGCCGGGTTGACGGAGCCTCCAATCGGGAACCAGTTGGTGCTGCCGCCGAGAATGGTTTCGTTCGCATTGAACTGGGTTGCGAGGTCGCCCATGTCTGTTCCGACGTAAGCGACGGTGAGAGAGGTGTTCCGGTCGAGGGCCTGCTCGATCTGGACGTTCCACTGGTGGATGTGCGAGTTCGGGCTGTTCTTCGGATAGTAGACAACTTCATCCGTGGAGTTGATGGCGTTTGGATTGACGCCGACTTTCGAGGGCAGAGCCGCCGTGGCAGCGGTGGGATTGTTGCTTCCGTTGGGGGCCATGCCACTGAAGGTGATGCGATAGCCGGTGCCGCAGGTGGTGGCGCTGGGGCAAGCCCAGTAGCTCTGGATGCCGTTCCAGTCCGGGTTCTCCGAGAGCTCCTCGGCCACGCCGCCGCGGTTGAGGAAGTAGAACAATCCGTAGCCGGCGCGGAGGACGGTTTTGCCGTTGCCAAACAGATCATAGGCAGCGCCGAGGCGCGGACCCCAGTCATCGTGGGGGGTGTTGACCAGAGAATCGGGCCATCCGGAGGTTCCGGCTTCGACGAGCTCGCCGGTGGCGGGGTTGAAATTGGACATGTGGTTGTGGGCTTCGGTCGGCCAGCTCAGGATGTCGTAGCGGAGGCCGACGTTGAGAGTGAGCCTGGGGGTCCAGCGGAATTCATCCTGGCCAAAGAAGCCGTTTTCCCAGCTGCGCGTTTCGTAGTAGCCGGAGAATGCGCCAGCCTGATAGGCGCCCATGAAGCCAGCGACGAGCTCAGATGGTTCATAGCCGGTAAATGTGCCATGGCCTGAGGTGGGAGCGGGCATGCCGCCGTAGTCGCCGTCGTCGATCCAGAAGTAGCCCTTGGCATCGTTGCCCTGATCCCAGTTCACGTCGCGGTGTATGATGGAGGCGCCGAACTTGAAGGAGTTTTTGCCCTTCGTCCAGCTCACAGCATCAGCGAACTGGTTGGTCGGCTCGATGATCAGATAAGGGCCGCCATCGCCCAGGTAGCTCAGGTTGCCATACCATCCACCGATGATGGGCAGACCGCCGAGGAGGGGGGAGGTATTGGCATTCTGGATGCCGAGGGACTGGGCGAGCGGGACGCTGGCGTCAGGCTGCTGGTACCCGGAAAGGTCGCGAATCCAGCCGTAGTGGAATTCGTTGAGGACGGTGTTGCTGAAGATGTGGGTGTAGCCGACCGCGACCTGGCGCGGATGGGAGGGATTGGTGCCATTGCCGGAGGGAACGTCGTGCGTGGAATCGCGAAGATAGGTGGTGCCGTTCAGGAAGTCCTGGCCCATGCTGTAGCGGGCGAAGACAGTGTCTTTGGAGGTGGCGACCCAGTCGACGCGGCCATCGTAATCGTTCATCGTGGTGATCATCTGCTGCGGCTGGGTGAAGTTTTCGGTGTTGGTTGCAACATTCGCGCCGGCGACGTTGGGCAGGGGGAAGACGTTGAGGTACTTGAGGCCGACCGCCAGCTGGTCGGGACCAGGAACGATGTTGAGGGCCGTATTTCCGGTTTGCGAGGCATTGACGTCACCCGTCCAGCCGAAGGGCAGGCACGTTTGCGGGTTGTAGACGTAGCCGTAACCGGCGGAAAACTGCGGCAGCAGAGTCGGCGTAGCGCCTGTGGTGTACAAGTTGGGGCAGATCGCCTGGATGGGCACGCTGGTGGCAGTTCCCGAGCCGGTGGGGCTGAGCAGTTCGCTGAAATTGCCCTGGCGCATGAGAGCGGTGGGAACGTGGGTAGTGGTAATGCCGTTGGGGACGTCCTCACGCCAGCCCTGATAATCGCCGAAGAAGAAGAGCTTATTTCTCCAGAAGGGGCCGCCGAGGGCTGCGCCGAACTGGTTGCGGCTGAGCTCCGGGGTGGTTTGCGGAGCGGATGTGTAGTTGAAGACATCGGCTGCGCCGACCTTGGAGCGGTTGAACCAGTAGAGGGCGCCGTGCAGCTGGTTGGTTCCGGACTTGGTGGAGACCTGAATGACACCGCCGCCGGAACGGCCGAACTCAGCCGAAGGCGTGCTGGTGGTGGTCTTAAACTCGGCGATATCCTCGATGGCGGGGAAAATCACGAGGGTATTGACGAGCGACTCGTTGTTGTCGATGCCATCGATCATGAAGTTGTCGGACTGGGGCGGCAGACCGTCGACAGAAAGGGCCGCAGCGCCGGAGTCGGCATTGCGCCAGGTTTCGGCGTTATTGCTGGGAGCGCTGGCATTATCAGAGTACTGGCCACGGCTGACGCCGGGAGTGAGCAGAGCGAGGGTGGTGAAGTTGCGGCCGTTGAGGGGAAGATCGACGACCTGTCTCCCCTCAATCACCTCGCCCATGGACGAATTGGTGGTATCGACGAGGGGTGCGGCACCGGTAACTTCGACGGTCTCGCTGGAGGAGCCCACCTGCAATTTGAAATTCAGCTGTCGGACCTGGGAGATTTCAATGGTGAGCGTGGTGGACTCGGCCTTGAAACTCTGTTTCGACGCCTCGACCGTGTAGCTGCCGATGGGCAGGGCATTCACGGCGTAGGTTCCGTCCGCCTGGCTCTGGACGGTGACGACTCGATTGGTGGCGACATTGGTGACTTTGATGGTGGCGCCGGGAAGGATCGCCCCGGACTGATCGGTCACCGTACCGACAATGGATCCGGCGTCAGTTTGGGCGCGAGCCGGAGCCGCGAAGAAAACCGGCAGGAGCAGGAGCAGGGACAGCGCCAACCACTTGCCGATCGTATTGTGATGTTGCTTATCTCTGGCTAAAGACATTGAAGCCTCCCAAAAACTCTGTGGTCCACGGTCGCAGTGCATCGCCGTCTACACTGCCGGGCCAGCGCGAATACACGCGTTTGGGGGCACGACTGGCAATGCACGGCAAATCTTTTTTGAATCAAATGTTCATCACCTGAAAAAGTGCGGCATTTCAGCAAGATACCTAAAACATTCATCCGTGGAACCAGTACGAAAGTTTGTTGACCGGGATATTATTGGCGCGGTACAAATGAGATTCTCCTCGACGGAATTTCTCCATGCCGATCTCAGCAGAGCACCAGGAAAAGACGGCAGCACGCTATCGCTTCGGCCTGTTTGAGGCCGACTCCGGGTCGGGAGAACTGCGCAAATCGGGGGTTCGGATGCGGCTGCAGGCGCAGCCGTTCCGGGTGCTGCTGTGTCTGGTGGAACGGCCGGGAGAACTGGTCACGCGGGAGGAGATTCAGCAGCGGCTGTGGGGCTCGGATACGATCGTCGATTTCGATCACAGCCTGGGTACCGCGATCAACAAGCTGCGCGACACGCTGGGAGACTCGGCGGAGAATCCTCGATTTATTGAAACGCTGGCGCGGCGAGGATACCGGTTTATCGCTCCGGTGACGGTGGTGAACGGGGGAGAGACGGAGGCGCGACCCTCCGGATTAATGTTGGGAGAAACAGCTGGGGGGGCAGCGGAGGCGGCGATTGCGCCGGGCCGGCCGGTGATGCCGGCTCCGGCGAAAAAGCACAGGGCCGGGCGACGGGCGACTGCGTGGGGAGCGTGCGCGGCGGTTGCGGCGGCGGGAGGTTTTCTGCTGGGACTCTGGCAGCGTCCGACGTATACGGCTCCGCCGCGGATTGCGCAGATCACGTTCTCGGGAAGAGTGGCGCCCGGGGATCCGCTTTTTGAGAGCTTTCCGGGGACAGCGACGGACGGGTCGCGGATTTACTTTCGCGAGATCGAGAACGGGCGTGCCGTACTGGCTCAGGCGCTGATTGCGGATGGGGAGACGAGCCCGCTGTCGCTGCCGGACGAACTGGCTGCGCCGACACTGGGGGATCTCTCGCCGGACGGCTCGCGTCTGTTGCTGCGGAATCATCTGGCGACGGCACCGGAGCAGGCGCTGTGGATCGTGTCCACGATTGGGGGAACGGCGCAGAAGATCCCGGGGATACTGGCGCACGACGCGACGTGGATGCCGGACGGACAGCATATCCTGTACGCGAGCGGCGACTCGCTCTCCATTGCGAAGGACGACGGCAGCGAGATCCACCGGTTCGCGACGCTGCCGGGGCGGGCATTCTGGCTTCGCTGGTCGCCGGACGGGAGCCGGCTGCGCCTGACGCTGCTGAACAGCGAGACGCATACGTCGGCGCTCTGGGAGCTGAACCGCGATGGAAGCGGAGCGCATCTGCTGCTGCCGAACTGGACGAGCGCGCCGCCTGCGGAGTGCTGCGGGAGCTGGACGGCGGACGGGCGCTATTACGTATTTCAGTCGGCGCGCAGCGGAGACAGCAACATCTGGGCGATTCGGGAACACGGCGGCCTGTTCGGGGGAGCAAAAAGACCGATTCCGATCACGAACGGCCCGCTGGATTACGAAGCGCCGATCACGGGACGGGAGGGCGACCGGACGTTCTTCATTGGGTTGAGCAGCCAGTCGGAGTTGCTGCGATACGATCCGAATGCACGGCTGTTTGTGCCCTACGGAGCGCCGCTGAGCAACGCGCAGCGGGTGGAATTCTCTCGGGACGGGCAATGGGTGGCGTGGATTCGCCAGGATGACGGGTCGCTGTGGCGCAGCCGGACGGACGGGACGGGGCGGATGCAGCTTACGTCGCGCCCCATGCAGGTCTTCATGATGCACTGGTCGCCGGATGCGCGGCGGCTGGTTCTGATGGCGAGGCAGCCGGGGATGCCGTGGAAGATTTATACGATGGATTCCGACGGCGGCCATCTGCAGCAGGTCCTGGAGGAGCAGCGGAGCGAAGCCGATCCCGACTGGTCGCCGGACGGGAAGACGCTGGTTTTCGGGCGGCTGCCGGATCTGATGGCGGAAGCGGCGGAGCCGAAGGCGATTTATCGTGTGGATCTGGCGAGCCATCAGGTGACGGAGCTGCCAGGATCGAATGGGCTGTTCAGCCCGCGCTGGTCAGCGAACGGGAAGTACATTGCAGCGCTCTCGATCGACCAGAAGAAGCTGATGCTGTACGACACGGCAACGAAGACGTGGCGGGTGCTGGCGGAGCAGAACATCGCCGATCCGGTGTGGTCGCACGACGACAGCGCCATTTACTTTCACGATTTCGCACAGGCCGATCAGCCGATCTACCGGGCGGTGGTGGGGACGGGCAAGGTTGAGCGGGTGGCGGATTTGCACGATCTGCGCTCGGCCAGCGTGCTGGACTATCGCTTTGCGGGGCTTGCGCCGGGAGATGTGCCGCTGATCAGCGCGCGGACATCGACGGCAAACCTGTACACGGCGGAGTTGCCGCAATAGCGAGGGGGCGCCGCCGCCGGAGTCCGCAATTAGCGGCAATTTATACTGCGAAGCAGATTCCATCCGGCTCACAAGCGTGGCGCCATCATCTGATCAGGCTTCTGTGAAAATTCGATATCGCATGATATTTCTCCGATGGGGGCAGCTGACAGCGCTGGCCCTGCTGCTGGCATTGCCGGGTCCGGCGCGGGCGCAGGGCGGACACAACACGCCGCCACCGCCGCCGCCGGGCGCGAAATCAGAAAAATGCGCGGGACGAGCGATTTCGCAGATGGAAGACGTGACCGCGAGGGCCGGAATCACGTTTCGACATGCGTTCGATCCGGACAAGAAATACATTCCGGATTCGATGAGCGGCGGAGTGATCCTGATCGACTACGACCGCGACGGATGGCCGGACATCTACTTCACGAACGCGCCAACGGTGGCCCAGGCGATGCGGGGCGAGAAGGCTTACGGGGCGCTGTATCACAACAACCACGACGGGACGTTCACCGATGTGACGGCCAGGTCGGGACTGACGCATTCGTGCATGGCGATGGGGGGAGCGGTCGGCGACTATAACAACGATGGCTGGCCCGACTTATACATCACCTGCCTGGGGGGAAATATCCTGTACCGGAACAACGGAGACGGAACCTTTACGGATGTGACGGCGCAGGCAGGCGTGGCGAATGGCGGGTGGTCGACGGGAGCGGCTTTCGGAGATTACAACAACGACGGGCTCGTGGATCTGATGGTCTCGAATTACGTCAATTTCAACCTGCACAATCTGCCGACGTTTGGAAGCGAAGCGTACTGCAAATACCGGGGGATGAACGTGCAGTGCGGACCGCGGGGCCTGGCGGGATCGCAGGATGCGCTCTACCGCAATAACGGCGATGGGACCTTCACCGACGTCTCGAGCGAGGCGGGCGTGAACGGGCCGAGCGAATATTACGGACTGGGCGTAGTGTGGGTGGACTTCAACAACAGCGGACACCAGGATATCTATGTGGCGAACGACTCGACGCCGAATTATCTTTACCGGAACCTGGGGAACGGGAAGTTCGAGGATATCGGGCTCGAGTCAGGCACGGCGCTGAGCGACGATGGGTCCGAACAGGCATCGATGGGAATCGCGGTGGGCGATTACAACCATACGGGTCGGCCCTCGCTGTATGTGACGGATTTTGAGAACGAAAATGACGATCTCTACCGCAATGACGGCGGGTGGAACTTTACCGAGGTCTCCTATCCATCGGGCCTGGCAGTCAGTTCCCTTCCCTTCGTCAAGTGGGGGACCGCGTTCGCGGATTTCACGAACGACGGATGGCTTGACCTGCTGACGGTGGACGGACACGTATATCCGCAGGTGGACAAGCTTTCATCCGGAGCGCGCTACGAAGAGCCGATGCTGCTGCAGATGAACGAAGGCAACGGCAAGTTCTGCGACGCCAGCCAGGAAGCAGGGCCGGCCATTCAGGTTCCGCGCGTGAGCCGGGGCCTGGCGGTGGGCGATCTGTTCAACGACGGAAATATGGATGCGGTGGTGGAGAATGTCGACGGCAGCCCGGTGATCCTGCGTAACCGCGGCATTGCGGGGAGGCACTGGGTGAGCTTTGAGCTGGCGGGGACGAAGAGCAACCGGCTGGCGCTGGGGGCGCGGGTGAAGATCGAGGCCGGCGGGATGACGCAGACCGGCTGGGTTCTGAGCGGCGGCAGCTATCTCTCGCAAAATGATCTGCGGGTGCACTTCGGTCTGGGGGCGGCCACGAAGATCGACACGATGACGGTGTACTGGCCTTCGGGGCACATCGACGTGGCGCACAATCTTGCAGCGGACCACTTCTACTCGGTGCTGGAAGGAACGGGGATTGTTCCATTCTCGCGGATCCGCCCGGCGGCGGCGAAGCCTGAAGCGCACAGCCAGCAGCCCGTGAAGCCGGCAGGGCGGTAAACCGCAGCGCTCCGTCAGAACATCCGGCGAGAAAAAATTAGAGGAAGATGGCCGGGAGGCCACCTTCCCCGGAGGAAATGGTAACTCAGAAGTGATAGGTGGCGTCCAGCTCCAGGATGCGCGACGCCGGGTAGGAGTTCTTCGAATCCAGATAGCCGAAGGTGGGAGAGGTTCCTCCGCTCGGGCTGGTATTCAGGGTAATGGCTTTGGTCGCGTAGTTGACCAGGTAGCGGAGAGTCAGCTGGTTCCCGGAGCTGAAATCGGGCAGCGGGTGATTCATCCAGTTGAAGGCCGAGAAGCGGATCTGGACACTCTGGTCGTTGTGGACGTGGAAGCTCTTATAGAGCGCGAGATCGTTTTCGAGGTAGGACGGCATGGACATATAGGGGTAATTCTGGCCGCCGTACGTGCCTACAGCCGGAGCCGAGAAGCACTGCAGGCGCACCCGCTGGCCGAAGAGACCATTTCCAGGACCGGCGAGTCCGCTGGCCGGATTGCAGGTGAGCTTCGGCATGATCATGCTGGCGCCCTCGATGGTTTCATCGGTTCCGTAGTACGTGGGGTCGCCGATGTTGGTATTGAGACCGATGGCGGTGGCATTGGCGGGGAGCGTCGACGGATCGTAGGCCTCGGTTAGACCGAAGCTCGGCACGTCGTTGCCGGGCTCGAGGTCGGGCAGGTAGCCACCTGACTGCCAGGTGCTGATGCCGGAGATCGTCCAGCCGCCGGCAGCTCCATTCAGAAGAGCATTGCCGGTGTGAAGATTGCCGGTTTGGTAGGTATAGGTGGAGTTGAAGACATAGGGGCGGTCGATGGGCTCAGGGCCGTAGTTGAGGGCCATGTTGTAGGGGTTCTCCTGCAGAGCCGTACCCAGGGACCTGGACCAGGTGAAATTGAAGTCGTAGGTGAGGCGGCCGGTCTGCTTGAGCCATGTTGCCTGCAGGCCGTTGTAGTTGGCATAGTCAAGGCTCTCTGCCATCACCGCGGTATTGGTGCCGTAAGCATAGCCAAAGGGGTGATAGTCAGCGTACGTATTCGCGATTTTGGTTCCGTCGAGCTGCTGGGTGACGTTTTCCGGATTCTGGGCGGTGATACCGGTGACCGGGTCGGGGCGGAACAGCGCACCGAGCGGAGTCTTGTTCTGATCGCCGAAAGCGGTGAAGTCGCTGCCCTGAATGCTCTCGCTGACGTCCAGCAGTTCGCTGCTGGAGTTGCCGATGTAGGCGAGGTCGAGGAGGGAGTTCCAGGGCAGGCGCTGGTCGATGGTGAGGTTGTAGTCGTAGGTGAGGGGCTCGCCGTAGTCGCTGGGATCCAGGCCGTTCTGGGAACCGGTAATGGTGGCATTGGTACAGGAAGGCACGGTGGCATTGACGGCAGTCACGGGCGCGCAGGTGGGCGGCACGGGTGTTGGCACCCTGATGCTGCTGAGTTGCGAGAGCAGGATGCTCTTGCCGCCAGGCAGGTTATAGCTCTGGACGTTCTGAGCGGTGGTGAGAGCGGCCGCATAGTCGTTGTACTGTCCTGTGAAGCGGTAGGCGCCCCAACCTCCGCGGACCACGGTCTTGCCATTGCCAAAGAGGTCCCAGGACATCCCGAAGCGGGGCGAGACAAACAGGAGGCGGTTGGGCTGACCGCTGAGAGGAACGCCGGGATCGATTCCATGCCAGTAGTAGCCGGGGTCGGGCTTGCCGGCGTAGAAGTCGGAGAGGACACGGTTGGGGAAGAAATCGGCCATGCCGACGCCCTGGCGGTCATACCAGTGGCCGTCATGCTCGAAGCGCGCGCCGAATTCGAGATTGAGCCGGTCACTGACCCTCCAGTTGTCCTGGGCATAGCCGGCGAGAACCTGATAGGCCATGTCACTGATGGGAGCGGCGCTCTGCTGCTGGTAGCTGGTGACGACCCCCATGTCGAAGTTGGCGTCAGGGTTCTGGGGGGAGCCCACCAGATTGCCAGTGAGAAGATCGGGATTCTGGCCGCTGAAGCTTCCGACATCGCCGTTGATGTAGGTGCCGTCGTTGCTTTGGATATTGCCGGTGTTCTGGGTAAATCCGCCGACTTTGACGGTGTGGCGGCCCCAGACTTTGGTCAAAGTGTCGTAAAAGGAGGGAACTTCCTTGCGGACTTCATACTGGCCGCGCGGATTCTCGAAGATATCGTTCTGCGAGAAATCGGGGAAGGTATTGGTGCCCGCACTGCTGTATGAGGGAATCAGCAGAGAGCCGGTGTTATAGGGCGTTCCATAGGTGGAGGGATAACCCAGCGCGGTCTTGTAGGCGGCAGCGATATTCGGGACGGTGAAGGGGAAGTTCCCATAACCCCAGGCCGCGATGAAGTCGTTGGTGGCGGTGGGGCCGAAGGTATGCAGGAAATGGCCGGCGAGAGCCTTGGTGTAGGCGTCGCCGTAGACCCCGCCACCCGGGAAGGGAATGGCGGTGCCGGGCGTCCAGTAGATGTGGGCGCCATTGCCATTCGCCAATTCAGCGCTGTAACCCTGCTGATAGGAGATATAGAAGTGGTTGCTGGCGTTGGGCGCCCAGTCCACGCGGGCGCGCCAAACCCATCCGTTATTCACATTGACGATGGTCTTGTAATAGTCGTAGCCGCTGCCATTGCTGGTGGGGCTGACGTAGCCGCCGGCTGGATTGGGAGTGCCGTCGGCGTTCCATACGGCCGGCCAGAATTTGGAGAGAGCCGCGGAGGCCGGATCGATAGCGGCGGCAGGAATGGAGGCACCGGTTTGGCCAGCGGGCGCCGGAGTGGGCGCGGCGCCGTTGGGAAGGATGGTGCCGGTCAGGTCGTTGCACCACTGCCCCTGCACGGTGGAGGAGAAGCCGCTCGGACACAGGATATTGTTGCCTGGATTGTCCGAGGTGAAGTCACCGGAGAGCATGGCCGGTGTGGGGACATACGACTCGAGGTAATTGGCATTGCCCTGATTCTGGCGCAGGAATTCGACACCGCCCCAGAAGAACACCTTCTTATGCGTGAAGGGAACAGGGCCGCCAACATCGCCGCCGGGGTAATAGTAGGCAGCGCCGGCGAGAGGCTGGGATTCGTGATTCTGGTACCAGCCGTTGGCATTCATGACGTCGTTGCGGGCATCGAAATAGGCCTCGCCGTGATAGGCGGCGGTGCCAGATTTGCTGATGGCGCTCACGATCACAGGGCCGTACTGGTTCTCGGCGCCAAAGTCAGTGGTCTGAATGCTCATCTCCTGAGTCATGGAGGGAACGACGATGGAGATTGAGCCCGCCTCATCGCCGGGATCGAGCACGTCGACGCCATCGGAGAGCAGTTCCGTGCCGCCCCGGTTCGGGGTACCGTCGAGGTCGATACCGGAGCCGATGGCGCTCTCATTGACCGAAACATTGACGTCGCTGAAGGACGGAGCGTTGTTGGTCGCACTGGAGACCTGGGTTGTCGCCCCGGGCAGCACCTTGAGCAGCTCGGTTGTATCCTGGCCTTCGAGAGCCAGGTTGCTGATGTCCTTCGCGGTCAGCACGGCCTCGCGCGCGCCATTGTCGACAGGAATCATGGCGGCAGTAGCGCGTACTGTGACCGTCTGGGTCGCGGTCCCGACATTCATTTTGAGGGGCGGGACCATGAGTGAAGCACCGGCGTGCAGGACAATGCCGGTGACCTGCTGGGCCTCAAACCCTTTGGCGGTCGCCTTGACGGTATAGGTGCTGGGCTGAGCGTCAGGGAAGGTGTAGTATCCGGTGCCGTTCGAGGTGGTGACTCGGCTGGTCTGGGTCGCCTGATCGATGAGGGTGACCTGCGCTCCGGGAACAACATCGCCGGCCTGATCCTCAATGGTTCCGGAGATGCTGCCGGAGGTGGCCTGGGCACGGAGAAGAGGGGGGCAGGCAACGGCGAGAAGCAGGAGGGTGAGCACGGCGGCGATCCACGCCGGGGGGCAAAGCCGGTTCACGAGCGATGTCTTCGCGCGACGACGAGGAAAAAAGGCAGCAGGCGTACCTGCCCCAGGGATATCCTGGGCGCTGGTGACAGTCACAGTACCTCCTGAAAGGTCGATCGTTGATGAAACTTTCTTAGGCCGAAGATCCGATACTTTATATACTTGCTAGTTATTACCCGATCCGTTAGCGACTAGAAATATAAGCATCCACGAGCAAAGCTGTCAAGGGCCCGCTCTAACTCGTTTCAGATCAATCTTCTTTGAAAAATCGCTTTACTCAAGCGCGAACAAAGGCGAAGAACCCGATCGCCGCCCGCGGGGATTTACTCGAACTTTTGAATGGATCTCGCCTGAAGAGCCCCTGCTGAGCGCAGCGAACAGAACCTCATAGGTACAGGTTAACTAACCGGTCATCAGACGGGCGTGACCCGGGAACGGTTGCCTGGCGATGGCGCCGGGAGATTGCGACTGGAGGGCAGGAAAAGGCGGGGACGGAATGCGGCTTCGCCGCAGAGAGTTCACCGCGGCAGGCTGGATGAGAAATCGCGCAGCTCGCGGATCACTCGCGAAGCCGCGCCGGAGTCAATTGCCTGTGCGGCGCGCGCGACCCCTTCCCTGAGGCCGCCGGCGATGCCGGCAACCTCGAGGGCGGCTGCGGCGTTCAGGAGTATCACGTCGCGCTTTGGCCCTTTCATCGCGCCTGTGAGCAAGGATTCGAGGAGCATGGCGTTGTCGGCCGGGGTTTCGCCACCCTGGAGATCGGGGAGATCGGCTTCGCCGAGGCCGGCGTCGCCGGGATTCACGATCCTGCGCGTCGTGCGGGGCGGCGCGCCGCCGGGCGAGGCGACGACGGAAATGGTGTCGGTGGCGGAGAGGGCGAGCTCATCGATGCCGTTGCGCGCGTGGGCCACTTGTCCGCAGCGAACGCCAAGTTGTGCCATGGCGCCGGCGACGACTTCCAGCTTCTCCGGAGCATAGACACCCATGACCTGGGCGGGCGCACCGGCGGGATTGGTGAGGGGTCCGGCAAGGTTGAAGATGGTGCGAAAGCCCAGGGCGCGGCGGACGGGCTGAACGCGCTTCATGGCCGGATGCAGGGCGGGAGCATAGAGGAAGGTGAATCCGGTGGCGCGGAGACAGGCCACGGACTGCTCGGCGGTGAGGGCGACGGGAATGCCCATGGCTTCGAGCACGTCGGCGGAGCCGCATTTCGAGGTCACGCCGCGATTGCCGTGCTTGGCGACTTTGGCTCCGGCTGCGGCGGCGAGCAGCGCAGCACCGGTGGAGATGTTGAAGGTGCCGCGGCCGTCGCCGCCGGTACCGCAGGTGTCGACCAGAGCGGCGCGCTCCTGGTCTGTAAACGGAACGGGGACGGAGAATTCGCGCATGGCTTCGGCGAAGCCGGTCAGTTCGTCGACGGTTTCGCCGCGGGCGGCCATGGCGGTAAGCATGGCGGCGATCTCCATGTCGCTGGCGGAGTCGGGGTCGCTGCGAAGGATCGACTCCAGCGCGACGCGAGCCTGCATCCGGGAGAGCGTGCGGCGCTCCTCGACGATGTGCTTCAGCAGCGGACGGAGCTCAGGCATGGGATTGCTCCCATGCTACCGGAGAGCCGCGGGCGCGAGAAATCGGGCTCCGGCGGAAAACGTGGCCAGGGCGGCATCGTTTGCCCGCGACTGAAATCGTCCGCTACACTGGAAATTCGGCTTTTCAGACGTTTTCAAGCGGTTGGCGCAGTCGATCGAAAGCATCCGGCCCCGAGAAGCAAAAACTTCTGCTTACAAATCTCCTATGAAAATTCACGAATATCAGGCGAAGGACATTCTGGCGAAGTATGGCGTCGCGATCCCGCGCGGGGAAGTGGCGAACACGCTGGATGAGGCGCTGGAAGTCGCGAAGCGGCTGTTCAGCGGCGGCGCAAAAGGCGTGGTGGTGAAGGCGCAGATCCACGCGGGAGGCCGGGGCAAGGGCGGCGGCGTGAAGGTGGCGAAGACGCTGGAAGAAGCCGAGCAGTATGCGAAGCAGATTCTGGGCATGCAGCTGGTGACGCACCAGACGGGTCCGCAGGGGCAGAAGGTACAGCGTCTGCTGATCGAGGAGACGGCAGCGATCGACCGCGAGCTGTATCTGGGGATCGTGCTGGATCGCGCGGCGGCGAAGCTGGTGTTCATGGCGTCAAAGGCGGGCGGCATGGAGATCGAGGAGGTTGCGGCAAAAGACCCGAAGGCCATCCATAAGACCTATATCGATCCGGCGGTGGGGTTCCAGGCGTATCAGGCGCGCGAGCTGGCGTTTGCTCTGGGGCTGAAGCCGACGCAGATCGGCGAGGCGGTGCACTTCATGACCGGCCTCTATAAGGCGTATATCGAGACCGATGCCTCGCTGATGGAGATCAATCCCTTCATCACGACGAAGGATGACAAGCTGTTCGCGCTGGATTGCAAGATCAACTTCGACGACAACGCGATGTTCCGGCACAAGGATCTGAAGGAGCTGCGCGACGTGGCGGAGGAGGATCCGCTGGAGGTCGAAGCGTCGAAGTATGCGCTGAACTACATCAAGCTGGACGGCAACATCGCGTGCATGGTGAACGGCGCGGGGCTGGCGATGGCGACGATGGACATCATCCAGTACGCGGGGGGGATGCCGGCGAATTTTCTGGATGTGGGCGGCGGCGCGAACCAGCAGCAGATCGAACACGCCTTTGAAATTCTGCTGTCGGACAAGAACGTGCAGGCGGTGTTCATCAATATCTTCGGCGGGATTCTGCGCGTGGACACGCTGGCGCAGGGCGTTGTGGAGGCGGCGAAGAACCTGAAGGTGAAAGTGCCCGTGGTGTTGCGGCTGGAGGGGACCAACGTCGAGGAAGGACGGAAGATCCTCAAGGAATCGGGGCTGAAGTTCATTGTTGGCGACACGATGCAGGATGCGGCGCAGAAGGTCGTTGCGGCTGCGAAGGGAGTTGCATAGAGATGGCAGTTTTGGTCGACAGGAACACTCGCCTCATCGTGCAGGGAATCACGGGGCGCGAAGGCACCTTCCACGCGAAGGGCTGCGCTGAGTACGGAACGAAAGTGGTGGGCGGCGTGACGCCGGGCAAAGGCGGCACGACGCACGAAGGCTGGCCGGTGTTCGACACGGTGCACGAGGCCGTGGAGAAGACGGGAGCGAATGCCACGGTGATCTTTGTACCGCCGCCGTTTGCCGCCGACGCCATTCTGGAGGCGAATGCCGCGGGGCTGCCGCTGATCATCTGCATCACGGAAGGGATTCCGGTGAATGACATGGTGAAGGTGTGGAGCGTGCTGAAGAACTCCAGCTCGCGGCTGATCGGGCCGAATTGCCCGGGCGTGATTTCGCCGGGGAAGGCGAAGATCGGCATCATGCCGGGGCGGATTCACAAGGAAGGCTCGATTGGGATCGTGTCGCGCTCGGGCACGCTGACGTATGAGGCGGTGTATCAGCTGACGCAGCGCGGGATCGGGCAGTCGACGGCGATTGGGATCGGCGGCGATCCGATTATCGGCACGACGCATGTGGACGCGCTGCAGCTGCTGAACGAAGATCCGGAGACGGAAGCGATTATTCTGATCGGCGAGATCGGCGGGACGGCGGAAGAAGCGGCCGCGGCGTATGTGAAGCAGCATGTGAAGAAGCCGGTGGTGGGCTTCATCGCGGGGCAAACGGCGCCTCCGGGACGCCGCATGGGCCATGCCGGGGCGATCATCTCCGGCGGCCAGGGTACGGCGGCGGAGAAAATGAAGGCGCTGAAGGCAGCGGGGATTCACGTGGTGGAGAGCCCGGCGGCGATTGGCGAGACCGTAGCGAAGGTGATTGGGAAGTCGTGAAAGACAGGGGTTAGGGAGTAGGGTGTAGCGATTCCTTCGGCGCCCCGCATTCTCTCAATGTGAAAGGTCAAAGGCTCAAATTACTATGTCGCAGCGCACATTCAGCATTATTAAACCGGATGCATTTCGCAAGGGCCACGCCGGGGCCATTCTGGCCGAGATTGAGAAGGCCGGGTTCAGGATCGTCGCTATTAAGAAGATGTCGATCTCGAAGACGCAGGCCGAGGGCTTTTACTACGTTCACAAAGAGCGGCCGTTCTTCCCTTCCCTGACGACGTTCATGTCTTCAGGGCCGATGATCGCCATGGTGCTGGAGAAAGGGAATGCGATCGCCGATCTGCGGAAACTGATGGGCGCGACGAATCCTGCGAATGCGGAAGAGGGCACGATTCGGAAAAAGTTTGCCGGGTCGATTGAAGAAAACGCGATCCACGGCTCCGATGCCGAAGACACGGCGAAGTTCGAGATCGGGTATTTCTTCGCGGGATACGAACTGGCCTAAGCGCGGCTAGCTCGCCATTCCGGAGATGAAGGTCTCCAGGTGGCGGATGGTCTGCTGCTGCTCGGAGATGAGCCAGTTGACGAGGTCTCCAATGGAGACCATGCCGGTGACCCGGCCGTTTTCCATGACGGGCAAATGGCGGATGCGCTTCTCGGTGACGAGATGCATGCATTCGCCGACGGTATGTTCCGGGGTGACGGTCAGGACGGGGCTGCTCATGATTTCCGAGACGGGTGTTTCGTGGGAGGAGCGGCCCTGCAGGATGACTTTGCGGGCGTAGTCGCGCTCGGAGACGATGCCGAGCAGCTTGCCGCCCTGCATCACCAGGAGCGCACCTACGCGCTTTTCCGCCATCATGGCGATGGCATCGTAGACCGAAGCTGAGGGTTCCAGCGACCAGACCTGGCCGCCCTTATTGCCGATGAGTGCGCCGATTTTGCCAGTGATCTCCATAACGGGGGGAGCATAGACCCGAGGCAAGGGGATCGTCAATCGCTGATTTTCATGCGGGCCCTGCGTTGGTGAGATGCGAAGGCGGGCTTGCCCGTTTGGCCAGGCACCCGAATGCTCGGGTCTGCTATTCTGAACAGCCGTTCGGAGGCATGCATGAGAAAGCTCGGTGTTCTGCTGGGAATATTGGCAGTTCTTGGTGCGGCTCGGGCACAGGACGATGGGCCTGCCGGGAGCCAGCAACCGATCGTACTGCATGCAGCACGGCTGTTTGAGGTGGAACCGGGAAGGATCATCAGCCCAGGCGAGGTGCTGGTGGTGGGCGACCGCATCCAGGCGGTGGGAACATCGGTGGAGCATCCGGCGGGGGCGAAGATCATCGATCTGGGCGACACGACGCTGATGCCGGGGCTGATCGATGCCCATGTGCACCTGTTTCTGCATCCCGGCCGGGCGGAGGATTTGCAGACGATCGAAGAGTCGGTGCCGGAGCGGACGATCCGGGCGACGCTGAATGCAAAGGCCGATCTGATGGCCGGGTTTACTTCGGAGCGCGACATGGGCACCGAGGGCGCGGGACCGGCGGACACGGCGGTACGGGAGGCGATCAACGCGGGGCTGATTCCGGGACCGCGGCTGCGGATCAGCGGCATGGCGATCTCGATTCTGGGCGGACACGAGGATGCGCTGGGGTTCAATCCGGCGCAGCATGCGCTGGGCAATGCGGATTACGCGAACGACACCGAGCAGATCATCGAGACAATCCGGCAGCAGCACAAGGACGGGAGCACGTTCGTGAAGATCTACGAGACGGGCCGGGATCAGATGGTGCCGCAGGGATCGGCTCCGTGCCTGGGAAACCCGATTTGCGCGCAGCTGGGAATCGGGGAGCAGGCGGGAGATCCGGAGTTCTGGGATTTCCATACGCCGTACCAGTACACCGAGGATGAGCTGAAGGCCGCGGTGGCGGAGGCGGCACGGCTGGATACGAACGTGGGGGTGCACTGCCAGGGCGAGCCAGCAGCGCGGTTTGCGGTCGAGGCGGGCGTGGCCTCAATCGACCACGCGACGCAGCTGAGCGACGGGACCATGCAGCTGATGAAGGAGAAGCATATCCCGGCGGTGCCGACGTTCGTCGTCTTTCAATACTTTGCGGATCATGCGCCTACGCCGCAGGCGGCCGCAGCGGAGCACGCCATGCTGGACTACAAGATTCACGAATTTAAGCGGCAGGTGGCGGCAGGGATTCCGATGGCGGTGGGATCGGATGTGGGGCCGTTCCCGCACGGCACGCAGGCGAAGGAGTTCGAGCTGATGGTGCGGTACGGCATGACGCCGCTGGCGGTTTTGCAGGCGGATTATCTGAACGATCCGCGGATTCTGACGTGGCAAAACGAGATCGGGCAGCTCAAGGCCGGTTACTACGCGGACGTAATCGCCGTGCCGGGAAATCCGCTGAAAGACATCACCGCGGTGGAGCGCGTGGAGTTCGTGATGAAAGGCGGGGTGGTGTACAAGGCGGCTGCTAACTAACAGTTGCCGGCTTTCAGGTGATCACGGCGAGGACATCGCCGGAGGAAACCGTATCACCAGGAGCGACGCGAAGATCTGCGACGTGACCTTCGCGCGGGGACTTCAGCTCGTTCTGCATTTTCATGGCTTCAATGACGACGATGCCCTGATGGGCGGCGACTGGCTGGCCTTTTCCGACCAGGACACGCACCACACGGCCGGGCATGGAGGCTTTGAGCACGGCGGGACCGTCCGCACCGGTGTGGCGGCGGCGGGAGCGCAGGGAACGGGGATCTTCGACGCGATACGGAACGCGCTGGTGACGAAGGCAGAGGGCCGGGTCGGACGAATCCTGATCGAGAACGACGCGATGAGCGCGGCCCTGGATGAGCAGGGAGAGGACGCCCGGACGCAGCAGCCGGGCATCGGCTTCGACAAGCTCGCCGTCGATGCGGACGAGCCAGCGACCGGGCGCTTCACCCGGTTCGATTTCCACCCGGCGGGAGTGGCCGTCGATTTCGATCTGGAGTTTCATGGGCGAGGGTCAGCTCCGGAGGCTTCGCGGCGGGCGGCGGCCTTCCACGCGCTGACGGGCGGCGCAGCGGTTGGCGTGGTGGCGGCGGGCTGCATGGCTTCCAGAACGGCGGCGGCGACGGCGGGGACGCAATCGGATGCCTCGGCGCCGGAGGGCGGCGCAGCGTGGCTGAGGAGGCGATCGAGGTAGCCGGTATCGATACGGGCGGCGCAGAAATCGGGATCGCTGAGGATGCGGCGAAAGAGGCCGAGATTGGAGCGAATGCCACCGATGACGTACTCATCGAGAGCGCGGCGGAGGCGGGCGATGGCGAGATCGCGGGTGGGGGCGAAGGCGATCAGCTTCGACAGCATCGGGTCGTAGTCCATGGGAACGACCCAGCCTTCGTAGATGCCGCAGTCTTCGCGGATGCCGGGGCCTCCTGGCTGCAGCAGGCGGGTGATGCGGCCGGGCGAGGGCATGAATCCGCTGTCGGGATCTTCGGCGTAGACGCGGCACTCGATGGCGTGACCGCGCAGGGCGATATCGGACTGGGTGAAGGGCAGCGGTTCGCCCTGAGCGATGTGAATCTGAAGGTGAACGAGGTCCAGTCCGGTGACGAGTTCGGTGACGGGATGCTCGACCTGGAGGCGCGTGTTGACTTCGAGGAAATAGAAGTTGCGGTCGCTGTCGACGAGAAACTCGACGGTGCCGGCGTTGGTGTAGCCGGCGGCGAGAGCCAGGCGGACCGCGGCTTCGCCCATGCGCCGGCGCAGGCCGGCATCGACGACGGCGGAGGGCGATTCCTCGATGACCTTCTGATGGCGGCGCTGGACGGAGCATTCGCGTTCGCCGAGGGAGACGCAATGGCCGTGCTCGTCGGCGAGGATCTGGATCTCGATGTGACGCGGCTGCTCGATGAGTTTTTCGAGGTAGACCTCGCCGGAGCCGAAGGCGCGTTCGGCTTCGCTGCGGGCGGAATCGAAGGCGGAGGGGAGATCTTCGGGGCGGGAGACGGCGCGCATCCCCTTGCCGCCGCCGCCGGCCGCGGCTTTGAGCATGACCGGGTAGCCAATGGAGGCTGCGACGGAACGGGCTTCGTCGACGGAGGCGAGCCCCTGCACAGAGCCAGGGGTACGGGGCATGCCAGCGCGGTCGGCTGCCTGGCGGGCGAGAGTTTTGGAGCCGAGCATGCGCATGGCTTCCGGCGGAGGGCCGATGAACCGGATGCGGGCTTCCTGGCAGGCCTGGGCAAAGCTCGCGTTCTCCGAGAGGAATCCATAGCCAGGGTGAATGGCGTCAGCGCGCGATCGGCGCGCGATCTCGAGGATCAGGTCGCCTCGGAGATACGACTCGGATGCGGGAGCCGGGCCGAGGCGGTACGCTTCATCGGCCTCGAGGACGTGAGGGGCGGCGCGATCGGCGTCGGAATAAACAGCGATGGGGACGATGTTGAGCTCGCGGCAGGCGCGCAAAACGCGCAGTGCGATCTCGCCGCGGTTAGCAATGAGGATCCTGCGAATCACAGAGATATAGGTTATAGGGTTTAGGGGATAGGGGATAGGGGATGGAGGCCAGGGGACAGGAGGCAGCTGAAACGGAAGAGGCCCTCGCGATGCGAGAGCCTCGGTGGAGGGTTTAGGCGCAGTTACTGGATGACGACGCCGTTGACCTTTGAGTTGGCTTTCTCTTCGTTGGCGCGGCGCGTGCCGAGAGCCTTTTCGCGCCATGCATCGGCCTGAGCGAGATCGGCCTTGCGCGCGCTGGGATCGGTGCAGTCGAGATCGGCTTTGCGCCGGTACATGAGGTTCAAATAGACCATGGCCTCATCGTCGGTGGGCCGGAGACCGTTGCCGGACATTTTGGGGGAATTGGCGAAGGAGCCGAGATAAGCGTCAGGACTGGTGGGGTCGACAACCATGAGCAGATAGTGAAGGCCCTCGTCAATGAGAGGGGTGTTCTGCTGCTGGACCTCCTGACACACCTTCTTCGGCATTTTGGCATTGCCCTGGCTGTCGTCCTGCATGCCGACGCTCTGCAGGTCCTTGACGGCGTTGGCGTAGGCCTGGGTCCAGTCGATGACGCCGATCGTGTAAGCAGCGTCCGCGTCCTTCGGATCGGCGGCGAGCACCTTCTGTTGCCACTGCTTGGCGAGGTCGAACTTTTTCAGGTCGTAGTACATGGTGGCGATCTGCTTGAGAGCGGTGCTGTCGCCGGGATCGGCGTCGAGGACCTTTTCAAACTGATCGATGGCTAACTGAGCGTGCTTTTCGTTGTCCGGGGTATCCATGCCTGGGACGACTTCCTGTGCGTAGGCGGTGGCCAGGTAGGTGCGGGTCATGGGGTAGGTTGGATCCAGATTGACGGCGCGCTGGAAGTGATCGATAGCCTCGTCGTAACGCTGTTCCTTGTAGGCTTCCACACCCTTATTGAGCTGATCCCGGGCCTCCAGGCGTTTACAGCCGATGGAGGAGCCCACCATCAAAATCGTGGCGGCGGCCAGCACCGGTAAACGTACGATACGGTTCATGCTTTCTGTCATCTCCTTCAACTCGCCGGAAGCCTGAATAGCTGGGCGCAAAACTGGTTGCGACACGATTGTACCGGGTCTGATGCTTTCGACAAGGTACCCGAAGTGCGTGCGATGCTTTCGGGAAATCCTGCCGGGCGGAGGAGCACGCTACTGGCCTGCCTCCATTTTGGGGGTGATGAGCCCGACGTGATCCACTCCAATGCCGTTGGCAATGTCCATGACATGGGCGACAGCCTGGAAACTGATGGTCGGATCGCCCTTGATGAACATGACCTTCTGAGCGCGAATGGAATAGATCTTATTCAGCTCGCTCTCCAGATTGCTGGCGGGAACGTCGGTCTGGTTGATCTGGTAGGTCGGCATGCCGCCCGGGGAGCCGTGGATCTGGACGACGATGGTCTGCTCGGGGGGCGGAGCCTGCTTATTCTTGGGTGGCTGCGGGACGAGTGCGTCCAACCCCTTGGGGGTGACGGGGACAATGATCATGAAGATAATCAGGAGCACCAGCAGGACGTCGATGAGCGGCGTTACGTTGGGGTCAGCGCTGAGTCCGCCGCCTCCGCCTACGTTCATTGCCATGGTTCAAATCCTCGTTTCTTGAGCCGCGCCGGACTACTCGCCCGTGGAAATGGTGTTGTTCAGGTTCTGGGTCAGCATGCCGATTTCTTCGACGCCGGCGGTGCGGACCGCGTCAATGGCGTCCATCACCGTGCCGTAATTGGCGCGGGAATCGGCCCGGAAATAGACAATCTTGTTGGTGTGACTCTGCAGTTCGTCGCTGACCTGCTGGCCGAGAGAGGCGACGCTGGTCTGGGTGGTGCCCAGATAGATCCGGCTGTCGCGCGTGATGGCCACAGTGATTGCGTCCGTCTTGCTGGCGTCGTCCATCGGCGTAGCGGTGGTGGTGGTGGCCAGGTCGACGTTGACTTTATTGTTGAGCATGGGCGTGATGACCATGAAGATGATCAGCAGCACCAGCATCACGTCCACCATGGGAGTGACGTTGATATTGGCGTTGACCTTGGCGCCTTCGTTTCGTGTTGCCAGTGACATTCTTGTGCGCTCCCGTCGATCGGGTGTTGAAGGGGGACCGGGCACTCAGGAGCCGGGAGCCGGTTTTGGAGCCGGCTCCCGGCCAGGAGATTCCCGCCGTTTGCGACCCGTCGCGCTCAGGCGCAACGGGGAACTGCTGCTACCGTCGATTGCTTTGCTTGATGAAGTAATCGATCAGTTCGCTGGAGGAGTTGTCCATTTCGACGTCGAACGCCTCCACGCGGTTGGTGAAATAGTTGAAGAGCCACACAGCCGGGATGGCCACAAAGAGGCCGAAGGCGGTGGTAACCAGAGCTTCGGAAATGCCGCTGGCGACGGCGCCGATACCGGGAGTCTTCTGGGTGGCGATTTCCTGGAAGGCCTTCAGAATGCCGGCGACGGTTCCGAAGAGTCCGACGAACGGAGCGGTGGAACCGATGGTGGCGAGGCTGCCGAGACCTCTCTTGAGCTTGGCGTGGACGATGGCCTCGGCACGCTCGAGGGCGCGCTTGGAGGACTCGATCTGCTCGACGCTGACGGCTCCGCCTCCGCCGTAGGTGCGGAACTCCTGGAGGCCGGCGGTGACCACTTCGGCGAGGTGCGACTTCTTGTTGCGGTCAGCGACCTTCACGGCCTCGTCGAGCTTGCCCTCCTTCAGGGCGCCGGCGACGCGAGGAGCAAACTCGCGGGACTGCTTGCGGGCAGCGTTGAAGTACAGCCAGCGGTCGATCATGACGGCGAGGGACCAGATGGACATGATCAGCAGCACGAAGACGACGCCGCGGGCCAGCCAGCCCATGTTGTGCCAGAGATCGAGAGGACTGAAACCCACCGAAGGGGCTTCCTGGAACATGCCCAGATACGATGGGCTGGCAAGGAGATGGTTGAAATGAGCGAGAATCACTTGAATCTTTCCTCCTGAGGAGTTCCTGCAGTAAAGGTCAAAAAGCGCTGACGGAATGCCTCGCGGTCAAGAAACGGACGGGAGGCCGGAAAATGCGTTTACCGGAGCGCCCCATTTGCCGGCGTGGGCCGGGGGCGGGGCGCAATCGGCTCATCCACCAAGGTTAAAGACAACGTTGATCTGAGTTTCCACTTCCACGGGTTCGCCGTTGAGCAGGTACGGCCTGTAACGCCAGGTCCGGACCGCATCCGTAGCGGCTGCCTGCAGCATGGGCGGGCCGCTGATGACGCGCAGGTTTTGGATCGTTCCATCCTTGGAAATCGTTGCCTGCAAAACCACGGTTCCCTGAATACGCGCCGCTTTGGCGATAGCCGGATACTCCGGGGTTTCGCCGCCGATGCGATTCCCGGCCATGACGCCGGAAGAAACTGCAATCTTTTTGGGAGGAGCGGCCTTGACGACGGGGGCCGGTCCTGTGCCCAGGCCACCCAGTACGCCGCCGAGGACTCCGCCTGTATCGCTGCCGGTTCCGCCGATCACGCCGCTGACGGAGGGAGGCGCCGCCTCTTCCTTCACGATTTTGATGTCTTTGGGGATATGGGAGGGCGCGGTGATCTGGTTATTGATGACCTCAGAAACCACGCGCTGCACCTTGACTTCGGGTGGGGGCGGAGGGGGTGGAGGTGGAGGGGGCGGAGGAACGACGAGCATCGTGCTCATGAGGGCCTTGGGGAGCGCCTCAGGATAGATGAGCGGGTACAGGATGAGGGCGGCAAGTACCGAGGCGTTCAGAATGATTCCGACGATCGTATAGTACTTGCTCTTGGTCTTGAGCTTGTGGCTCGACTCGAACAGCGCAGCTTCAAACATGGCAGGCCTGCCTCCAACCTTTCACGGGTTGTCACTTGCTATAGACACCACAAGAGCCCCATTTTGTTCCCAGCGATTGACTGCCGCGGCTGGCTGAAGCCGCAGGATTTACAAAGCTCAATTCAGCGCGAGTTTTCCAGCGAATAAGGCCGGTTCTCGTTCTATACCACAACCGGGGGCGGCGCAGCCATCTCCGGTACCGAGGAGTACGATGCCCCGATTCCCATACCGGTTTGGCGCTGCCCGAAGGATTGCCAGAATCATACCTTAGCTTTCTTTGCCGCGGGAAGGGTGGCGGCGCGTCCGCGACGGGTTCGCCACTCCTGCCAGGCAACCAGCATGGGAGCAGCAACAGCAATGGAGGAGTAGGTGCCGATGAGGATGCCGACGACCAGAGCGAAGGAGAAGGGGTGCAGCACCTGGCCGCCGAAAACGAAGAGCGACAGGACGGTGAGGAAGGTCAGGCCCGAGGTCAGGACGGTACGGCTCAGGGTCTGATTGATGCTGCGGTTGACGAGGTCGGGGAGGGGCTCACGGCGGCTGAGGCGCAGATTCTCGCGGATACGGTCGAAGACGACGATGGTGTCGTTCATCGAGTAGCCGATGAGGGTGAGGATAGCGGCAATGACGGTGAGCGAGACTTCCATGTTCTTGAGGCTGAAGGCGCCCACGGTGATCAGGGTGTCGTGGAAGCAGGCCACCACGGCAGCGAGACCGTAGATGAATTCGAACCGGAACCAGAGGTAAACCAGCATGCCGCCGAGAGAATAGAGGGTGGCCAGTTCGGCCTGATGCTGGAGTTGTTTACCGACCTCGGCGCCGACGATTTCCACGCTGCGGACGGAAAACCCGGAGAGATAGGCGTTCTGCTGGAAGGCGCTGAGGACGGCGGGATCGACCACTCCCTGGAGATCGCTCATGGCGGGGATGACACCGCTGTCCTGATCGTCACGGAGGTGCAGGACCGCGCCGGCCTGCGCCTGGTATTTGGTCTGGGCCGCGACGGTAGCGCCGAGGTGCTCGGGATCCTGCTGTTCGAGCCAGCTGGTGAGCGACTCGCGGGTGACGTTGTCGAGATCGAGCTTGCCCTGATTCTGCGCGGCGCCGGCGGCGTAGTCCTGGGTGAGGGCGCGGATGATGGTGGCGCGGCCCTGATCGATCGCGGATTCCTGGGTGGCGCTGCGGGAGAGGGTGATCAGCACTTCATGGTGATCCGCGGGGCCGAAGGTGGTGATGCGGGGATCCTTGAGGCCGGCCTTATTGGCGGCGTCACGAATGCGGTCCACACTGGGCTTCTCGGCAAACTTGACGCGCACGACGGTGCCGCCGCGAAAGTCGACATCCAGCGGCAGGTGGTGCCAGAAGAAGAGTGAGAT
Organism: Acidobacteriaceae bacterium; assembly: GCA_030041515.1. Taxonomy (GTDB): domain Bacteria; phylum Acidobacteriota; class Terriglobia; order Terriglobales; family Acidobacteriaceae; genus Palsa-343. The sequence goes on from JASHNS010000040.1 coordinate 46,018, forward strand.
CAGCCCGGAAATGCTGAAGATGAGGGAGAAGCCGAGGAAGTACCACTTCTTCCCCAGCCAGTCGATCTTAGGATTATGAAACAGTTCCACGAAAATCCGCCTCTGGAAAAATCTCTCGAAGCCTCTCGGCTTAGATCGAGATCGGTTCGCCGCGCAGCTTACGGCTCAGGTGAGCGTCAAAGATGACGCGGGATACAAAGACCGCCGTAAACAGATTGGCGAGCAGACCGAACGTGAGTGTGACGGCAAAGCCCTTGACGGGCCCGGTGCCGAAGATAAAGAGGATAGCCGCGGAGACAATGGTGGTGACGTGGGTATCCAGAATCGTCGTCCACGCATGGGCAAATCCCTGATCCACGGCGGCCGCCGGCGCCTTGCCGGCGCGGAGTTCCTCGCGGATGCGCTCGAAGATGAGCACGTTGGAGTCGACGCCCATACCGATGGTGAGGATGACCCCGGCAATTCCCGGCAGGGTGAGGACGGCATGGCTGTAGCCCATGAAGCCGAGCAGAATCACCAGGTTCAGGAAGAGCGCCAGATCGGCGTTGATGCCCGCGCCTTTGTAGTAGATGAGCATGAAGATCATGACCGCCAGCATGCCGACGATGGAGGCCACGACGCCCTGGTGGATGGAGTCCGCGCCAAGGGAGGGTCCGACCGTCTCTTCCTGCAGGGGTTTCAGGCTGGCGGGGAGGGCGCCGGTGCGCAGGAGCATGGAGAGATCCTGCGCCTGCTGCATGCTCATGTTGCCGCCGGAGATGTTGCCGGTGTCATGGATCTCGCCCTTGATCACGGCGACTTCGTAGATGCGGTTGTCGAGAACGATGGCCATCTGCTTGCCGATATTGGCTGACGTGAACTGGCCAAATTTGTCGCCGGCGGCATTGGTGAGGTAGAAGACGACTTCCGGCTCGTTGGTCTGCTGGTCGGTGTCCGCTTTCGCATCGCGGATGTCCGTGCCGCCCCAGACCGGAATCTTCGAGAGCTCGTACCACTCTCCGGTGCTGGTGTCGGTGGAAGCGCCAGGGACGCTCTGCGCGAGTTCGGCATCGGGGGGCACCATGCCGCCGAGGCTCTGGAGAGCGGTCTGCTGATCCGGCCAGGGTCCGCCGAGCACGGCATGGGTGGAGAGCCGGGCGGTGGACTGGATCACATTTTCCACGCGGCCGAGATCGTCGATTCCGGGCAGCTCGACGAGGATCTGATAGCTGCCCAGCTGGTAGGGCTCCACGATCGGCTCGGTGACGCCGAGGCTGTTGATGCGGGTCTCGATGACGTCGATGGAGCGATCGAGGGCACGCTGCTTCAGATCGGATTCGACGGTGGGCTTCATCGTCAGCGTCCAGCTGTTGTTGGGACCGGGCGCGACGTCATACTGCGAGCTGAACTGGGAATTCAGGAGGCTGCTCACGTCGGCGGTATGCGCGGCGGGCACGCCGGTGATCTGGATAAAGTCGGGGCGGTTGGCATCCGGCTTGGTTACGGTGGCGCCGACGATCCCGTTTTGCTGAAATGCGCTCTGGATGGTGCCGGCATCGCTGTCCGTCTGCGCACCGACCGCCTCGTTCACTTCCACCTGGAAAACGAGGTGCATGCCGCCCTTCAGGTCGAGCCCGAGGTGAATCCGCTTCAGGATCGCGTTTTTGATCGCGGTGCCGGAGAGGCCGCTGGGAATACCGAAGATGCCATAGATGAAAAACAGCAGGATGGCGATGATGCCGATGGTCTTGGTGCGAAGATTCGTCTGCATGGAGGCTCTACTTGTTTTCGTCCTGAGTTACGGAGGCGATGGCGCTCTTCACGACTTCGATCCGGAGGTTGTCGGGGGGGACGCGCAGCTGGATGCTGTCGTCCTTAATGGCCAGAATGGTGCCGCGGATTCCGCCGGAGGTGGTGATGCGGTCGCCGGTCTTCAGACTCCCGAGCATGTGCTGCCATTTTTTCTGCCGGCTCTGCTGGGGCCGGATGAGGAGGAAATAAAAAACCACAATGATGAGCAGAAAGGGCAGAAACGAGCCAAACCCCGAAGACAGAGCGAAGGGCGCGGGTAAAGCAAGTGCAAAGAATGTCAACGCACGGTCCTTCTGGCCGGAACGGCAGGCAGCCCGCCCGCGGCACGAGAATGAAATCGATTTCCACGGAAGGGCCCCGATAACGCGTGGTTGTAGCGCATCGCGTCGCGCCCGGGACCTGAATACCTGGAAATGGCTCCCACTGAGATGGACACTGCCAAGATTCGCAGGGAAACCTGACTTATAGAATCGCGTAGAGGCGAGGCAGTGTCAAGAAAAAGGCGGGCAGCGGGCAACCCGCAGGCGCCCGGGTGGAACCGCCGGGGGGCGAGTCGGCGTCCGGCTTTCCACACCCGCGGAGCGGAGCGGAGGCCTACACTGGAACCTTCCTGAGACACTCCGCGGGAGGCATCGTGGCAAGCACGGCGGTCGGGCAGCACGCAATCCATCCGGGGATTCATCCGGGAATTCATCCGGGACGCATTGAAGTCATCACCGGGCCGATGTTCTCGGGCAAGTCCGAGGAACTGATCCGGCGGCTGAAGCGGGCGCAGATTGCGAAGCGGCGGGTGGCGTGCTTCAAGCCCGACCTGGACGTCCGATACCACCGCACTGCGATCGCCTCGCACAGCGCGCAGACCCTGGAGGCGCTGACCGTGACCAACATGGAAGAGCTGAAGGCGGTGCTGATGCCGATGATCGATGCGGTGGAGGTGGTGGGCATCGATGAGGCGCAGTTTTTCGATCCGAGCCTGGTCGGCTTTTCGAACGAGATGGTGCATCTGGGCAAGCGCGTCATCATTGCCGGGCTGGATACGACGTTTACCGGAGAGCCGTTCGCGCCGATGCCGGATCTGCTTGCGATTGCCGATGAAGTCGTGAAGCTCTCGGCCGTGTGCATGCAGTGCGGGGCGCCGGCGGTGCATACGCAGCGGCTGGGAAGCAGCCAGTCGCTGGTGCTGGTGGGAGCGGCGGGGGTCTACGAGGCGCGCTGCCGGGCGTGTTTCCGTCCCTGGACGGACGAACACGGCGCAGAGCAGATGGAATTGCCGGTGGGCGCCAGCGAGCAGCGCTGATTGCGAAGAGAACAGTCAGGAGGCAGGCGTGGCGGTGGAGGCCTGGCCCTTCGACATGCTGTGCAGGTAAATGATGAGGTTCCAGACCTCATCATCTTTGGCGCGTGGGCCTTCGGCGGGCATTTTGCCGCGGCCGTTGCGGATGATGTAGAACAACTGGCCGTCAGTCCAGGGCTTAAGGGCCGAGGGGTCGCGGAGGTCGAGGAGGTCGAGTTTCTGCTCCACCGCGACGTCGCCTTTGCCGCTGCCGTTGTCGGCATGGCACAAAGCACAATCCCAGCTGTAGATCTGCTTCGCGCGCGCGAGCGACTCCGGTGTGGGCTTCACGGGGTTGGTCCGGTTTGCGTATTCAGGGGGGATGGGGGCAGGAGCGGCGGGGGCCGCTGCGGTGGAGGGATTCTGGGGCGTGGACTGGGTTTGTTGCCAGAAGCCGGGCGCGCCAACGAGCAACAGCAGCGGAATGAACAGAAAAGGCTTCAGCATGGCAGCCTCCTGCTACGAGAAGAGAGCCAGCCCATGAGCGCGCTCGAGGAGCGGCTGGCCGGATTCCCGGAATAACTGTACGCCTGTTGCGGCGAACCGGCGCAGAATTCCTGGGGCGGCGGCCAGTCGCGATGGGTATTAACGTAACGGCTGCGGTGGCGGGAATCTCCGCCCGGTACAATCAGCCCAGTGCCGTCGCTCACTTTCCAGGTCCATCGAAGCCGCGGCTCGGGGCGCCGGGCGGTGCTGACGTTGCCGCATGGGCGCGTCGAAACGCCGGTCTTTATGCCGGTGGGGACGCAGGCGACGGTGAAGGCGGTTCCGCAGCATCTGCTGGAGGAACTGGATGCGCAGCTGATCCTCGGCAATACGTATCACCTCTATCTGCGCCCGGGGCACGAGGCCATCCGCCGGATGGGCGGGCTGCACCGGTTCATGAGCTGGGACCGGGCGATTCTGACCGATTCGGGCGGATTCCAGGTCTTCAGCCTGAGCGATCTGCGCAAGGTGACGGAGGAGGGCGTCGCGTTCCGCTCGCACGTCGACGGGTCGTCGCATTTCTTCTCGCCGGAACATTCGATGGACGTGCAGATCGCCCTGGGGTCCGATATCGCGATGGCTTTCGACGAATGCACGGAGTATCCGGCGGATTACGCGCGCGCCCGCGCTTCGCTCGATAGGACTCTGAGCTGGGCAAAGCGCAGCCGGGATCACTTTGAGGCGCACAAGCAGGAGCGGCCGTGGGGGAGTGATCAGGAATCAGAGAGCAGCCATCCGAAAGGCAGGTTGGAGGGGCAAACGCCGAGCCTGTTTGGGATTGTGCAGGGAGGGATGTTTCCGGAACTGCGGCGCGAGTCGGCGGAGCGGCTGGTCGAGATGGATTTCCCCGGCTACGCCATCGGCGGCCTCAGCGTGGGCGAGCCGCGGGAGCTGACGCGGGAGATGATCGAGACCGTTCTGCCGTTGTTGCCAGCCGACAAGCCGCGCTACGTGATGGGCGTGGGCTATCCCGACGAGATTGCCGAGTATGCGCGCATGGGCGTGGACATGATGGACTGCGTGCTGCCCACGCGCGCTGCGCGCCATGGGCTGCTGTTCACGTCGGAGGGGCGGCTGAACATCAAGAACCGGCAGTACGCCGAGGATGAGAATCCTCCCGACCCGAACTGCGGCTGTCTGGTCTGCCGCCGCTACAGCCGCGCGTATCTGCGGCATTTGATGACGGCGCAGGAGCCACTCTCCGCTGTGCTGAACACACTGCACAATCTGAGCTTCTATCTGGAGACGATGCGGAAGGTGCGGGAAGAAATCGGGAGAGCGGCGTAGCGCGGCGCTGCGGGAGTCGGGAGCTGACGGCGGACGCGAACGGTGTAGCTGATGGCATGGTCCGCCGCCTCAGCCCCTTCGGGGCTATAAGAGGTGGGACAGGAGGCGGTCCAAAATTGAGGTTAACCGGCCATTAGAGAGACGGTGGTCCAGATGGAAAGTCACGGCAATACCTCAGCGAATCAATAATTGCGCGGTGTTCAGCAACCTCGCTGTCGGTCGGTCGTTCCCTGAAAGGAAAAGGCAACCCTTGCAGGTTCAGGCAGATCATCGTGTCGCCTTTCTTGAACCACCAGTCGATCTCAGTGACGGGCGAAGCGTACGCGCCGTGCATCACCCCTTCCACGCCATTTACGGCGATTTCGACGGTAGCGACATCACTCTTCGTGGAATGATCAATGAATTGTTTCAGATCACATAACTCGTTGATCGGGTCCAGATGAATACCCAATCGAAAGCGGCCGATCAGTGCAATCCAGTGAGTGTGTGCAATGGTGTAAGCCGCCGAGGTCTTGCTGACCTCGCACGATACCTGAGCACTTCCAGGCAGGGCGAGCCAATATGGCCCTACTTGTATGTGAAACGCGCGAGCGATCATGAGAGAAGGTTAATCCAAGAGATCAGGCTTGGAGGTCCTGCGAAAGGAACCCAAGCCATGCTTGCCACACGCCGGATGGCTGCGTGGTCGGCCTTCCCAAAGTTTCGACCGGCTGACCGGCTTGGCGGCCTCAGCTTTTTGCGAATCGGTCCAGCCCGGCCCGTTCCGCGTGCTCCGCAATCGCCTGATTGATATCGAGCGCCAGCGCCAGTGCCGCGCGGCCGTCCTCGCCGGAAACGCGCGGTTGCGACCGCGTACGCACGCACGCCAGAAACGACTCGATCTCCAGGCGCAGGGGCTCGCCTTGCTGAACCTTCGGCTTTTGGATGTTCAGGCCGGGAAGGCCGCCTCCCACCCTGTCCGCGACCTCTGTCGCGGACAAGGGTGGGGCACCCATGACGGGGGCACCCGACACATCGATGACCAGCAGATCCTGGCGCGCGTAGTCGATGGATACATATTGATGCGGCTGGAAGAAGCGCAGCTTGCGCACCCGCTCCGTGCTGACGCGGCTGGCGGTAAAGTTCGCCACGCAGCCGGACTCGAACTCGACGCGCACGTTGGCGATGTCCACTTTGGGCGAAAGGATGGGCAGGCCGACGGCGTGCATCGAGCACACCGGCGATCGCACCATGCTGAGGACGATGTCCAGATCGTGGACCATGAGGTCGAGGACGACGTCCACATCGAGCGAGCGCGGGCTGAAGACGCTGAGGCGATGCGCCTCGAAGAACATGGGGTGGTTCAGGATGGGTTCGGTCGCGGTCACCGCGGGATTGAAGCGCTCGAGATGGCCGGCCTGGAGGATGCGCCCGTGTTCGGCGGCGAGATCGATGAGGCGAGTGGCCTCGGGGACGGTCGCGGCAATGGGCTTTTCAATCAGCAGATCGAGGCCGGCGGGCAGAAGAGTTTCCGCGACAGAAAAGTGAGCCGAGGTCGGGACGCAAACCGAGGCCGCGTCGAAGACGATCTCGCCGCGAGCGCGGGCGGCCAGACACTCCGCCACCGAAGCGAAGACCGGCACGCCCCACTCGGCGGAGGCAGCGTCGGCGCGAGAGCGGTCGGTCTCGACGATGGCGGCGAGGCGCAGGCCTGCGTCCTCGGCCTGGAGCGCGCGGATGACGCGCAGGTGATTGCGGCCGAAGACGCCGGCGCCGCAGACGAGGTATCCGAGACCGGACGAGCGACTGGACGAGGGGGACGCGGCCACTTACGCGGGCTTTCCTTCCACGGCGCGGAGGCAGCGCGCGTACAACTGCAGTAAGTGGGTCACCTGGTCTTCGGGTTTGGAAGCCTCCGGGGGCGCGAAGCCGGTGGAAGGCGTGGAGCCGCGGACCATGCCGGTGCTGCCGGCGACGAATTTGAGCAGATCGAGGGCGATGTCCTCATTGCGCCGTGCGCCGTTGCCTGAGGGGGAAATCTGATCCATGAAAACACCTCACAGGGCGATGCTATCAAAGGGTATGGGGCCTCTACAGTTCGGAAACGCAGAGGCAGACGCGGCCCACCAGCAGGTCAGAGGGCGACTCGTCGGGGGCGAGCTCCATCACGCTGAGGGGATGTTCCGGAGAACGCGGACGGAGGACGAGGCGGCCGGACTCGAAGGCGACGTAGCGGAAGAGCATCTGCGATCCGGAGCGCACGGCGTAGACGTTGGGATGGGGCGGCCGGCAATCGGCGAGCGAGTTGTAATGGCGATCGATCACGGCGAGGGAGCCGGCGCGCAGCGCGGGATCCATGGGGAGCGCCTGCAGGGCGGTCACGCGCACGGCAACAAAGCGCTGCCAGGCGCGGCGGGCAACGGCGCGACGGACGGGAAGCCCGGTCAACCATCCCGACGGCAACTGGAGAGAATCGAGGATGAGGCGCGGGGTAATAACCGGCGAAGCGAGGGCGGCGGACTGCGCAACGATGGGAATGGAGTCCCACGACTCGCGCTCCGGTTTTGCAGGAGCTGGTGAATCACGATGCGGGGACAGTTCTTCCACGCTGAGCGCCTCGGCCACGAGGATACGGTCGAGCGCGGGGAGGCTGAGGCGGCGGCGGCCGTGGAGGAAATTCGAGATGTGCGCCTGGGCGAGACCCGCCTTGCGGGCAAGCAGAGAGCTACTGAGGATGCCCTGGTCGATGCGGCGCCACGTCTCCAGCCGCAGGCGCTCGTGCAACTCGAGGAGTTTCATTGCTCAAAGTTTTCACGCAGCTATACACCCATTACCTCAGGGTTTGCAGATTGAATCGAACTTTCGAGGGATTGACGATTCCCGGCGGGCACTTTGGTACTCAGGTAAACAGGACTTACGGAATTCGCTCCTGGAGCCTTGATCCGGTTACTTCAGCCCCATAGTGTCGGATTAGCTTTGCAGCGGGAGGGAAAGTTAGTCGCGAAGTTATGCGACGTCCGATTCCGCAGCCGAGTCTTTCTCCGGCTACCCAGCCGGAGGTTGAGGACCCCTTGAACACCCGCTCCTGATCTCGAACCCCAATCAGCAAAGGGCAAGCTGCCGCCGGCGACAAAGAGCGGCAGGGCCCTTTCCTCCCCCGGCCTTCGCGAACCTGTCAGTCCCCTCGCGGTGGCCAGCTGTTCTCTGGAGAACCTATGAGGTATTTGCGAATCTTCCTGAAGGTTTGTGAAGGCTGCGGCAGTCTTTGGTTCCGCGCCCAGAATAGCCCGGAAGTGTACTGCCCTGCCTGCTCGTTGAGGATGCGTATGCTCCCACAGCCTCGCCGCACGCGCCGTCCGGGACGACGCGGCCGCCACGGCAGCAACGTTAACGCCGGAGGTGCAGCATGAGCGCGGCGCGGGCGTTGCCGCTGGTACTGGAGTGCGCCACGGCGGTGGCGGAATCGGAGCTGCCGATCAGCCGGCCTCGGCCGCTGGGCGGACTTGCGTTCTACCGCCGCCACAGCGAAGCACTGCTGCGGCGCTATCTGGTCACGTCAATGGAAATCGGGCGTGCTCCCTGCGTTCTGGGCAACGTGGTCTTCCGGGGCCGGATCAGCAGCTACCGGGTGCAGAGCTTCGAGGACCGCATCATCTTTATCTTCGATGTGGAGAAGTGCCTGAAGCGGCTGGACCGCGTCTCCCGGGAGGTCGTGGCGCATGTGGCGCTGGAGGATTATTCGCCCCAGGAAGCTGCAACGCTGATGAGGGAAAGCGCACGTTCCGTGGCGAGGATCTATTCTGAAGCACTGGATCGACTGACGCGTCTTTTTCTCGAAATCGGGCTGATGCGGCCCGATCTGGAAAATCTGTCAAGAGGCGAGCCGGAACTCGAAAGTAATGACGCAACATAACAAAGGGCTTGCACGACAGGAAAGGAAAAGAAATTTGGCAGTCTAATTCTTTGGAACTGGTATTCTGAACTTATAGAGTGAAAAAAGAAACAGGGACACCAAAACTGGTGTCCCTTTTTTCTTGGCTGCGGCCGAGAATCGATCCTGAAAGGCTCCGGACCCCGCCGGAGACAACCCCGGAAGTGAGGCGTATGCGGAAGACAAACTGCGAAAAGCGGATCTCGGCATGTTCTGGATGGCTGTGCCAGGGGCGCACGCCTGTGACAGCGGCGTGCGTGGCCTTCGCGCTCCTTTTGGGAGGGCAGTTCGCGGCAGCGCAGGTGCAGACGACGACCGTGCAGGGCACGATCTATCGCGCCGACGGAACTCCGGCCAGCGGGACGGTGCTGGTGAGCTGGAACGCCTTCACCACGCCGCAGAATCAGGCGGTGGCGGCGGGCAGCGTGAGCGCCAGCATCGGGGCCGACGGTTTCCTGAGCCTGAACCTGACACCCAATGCCGGGGCGCTGCCGGCAGGAAGCTACTACACGGCCGTCTATCACCTGAGCGACGGCACCGTGTATCCCGAATACTGGGTGGTTCCGGCCTCGGGGAGCGCAGCTGTGGCAGCGGTGCGCGCGCAGCTTGAGCCGTCCACGGTGGCGGTGACGTCGCCGGTAACATCCTCGTATGTGCAGACGGCGCTGGCCTCGCTGAGCGCTGCGTACCTGCCGCTGACGGGCGGAACGCTAACCGGGACGCTGAACCTGAACGCGGATCCTTCCGCGGTGAATCAGGCGGCAACCAAGCATTATGTGGACCAGTCGGCGGCGCAGCAACTGCCGCTCTCCGGCGGCTCGCTCACAGGCCCGCTGGCGGTTCCCAGCCTTTCGACGAAGGTACTGGAAGGGCGCCTGTACGCCGACGAGTTCCAGTCTTCGCCGGGCAGCAACAACGGCCTTGCGATGTCCGTGCAGGATTGCACGTCGTTTCCCTATGCCTGCCAGGTGATCGCGCCGGCGCTGTATGCGCAGACCGAGGCGCAGCCGTGGGGGGGGACATACCAGTGGAATGGCGGGTTTGCGTCGAATGTGGTGAGCGGTCCCTCAGCGGGACAACCGGTGGGCTGTGTGAAGGACGAGCGATTTGGCGGCCCGCAATGGATCTGTAACTCGGCCGAGGTGCCGCCGGCATGGGCCAGCAACGGAGCCAACGGCCCGGTGGTGGGACCGGCATTCACCGAATACAACACGCAGAACACCAATGGGTCGTTTTTCCCGGTGCCTCCCGCGCTGACGCTCAACTCCTACAATTTTGCGGGGACGGTTTTTCAGAATTCCGGATATCAGGCGCAGCACTACGCGCTCCAGATCTTTCAGGTGAACGATGCGCCGGCCGCAAGCGCTGCGCTGTCGATCAATCAGTGGGCGAATGCGGTTGGCGACACGATACCGATCCAGATCGATCATTTTGAGCACGGCGGACTGTCCACGGTGGACAGCGAGGGGCTGGAAAACAGATACGCGATGATTGAAGCTCCGGACGTCTACCGCGGGACCCTCAACAGCATCACGAGCGAGCCGAGCGGGCTGGCGAATGTGTGCGGGGGATCCTGCTATGTGCTGAACACCACGCAGACTCAGGGCTACGCGGGATCGCTGGGCGACGGTCTGGCGCTGATCGATCTGACCCAGGGAGACACGAGCGGCTACATTTCTTCCATCAACAACGGGCATGTGACGTGCACGGGGTGCGACTGGGATACGAAGTACGGCGACTCGGTGTATACCACGCTGGCTGCCGCCACGGGATCGCAGAACTCGGTGAATCCGCTCCAGCCGACGACCAATGTGACCATCAGCGTGGCAAATGCCTCCGGGTTCACGGCTCCCGGCACGGTATGCGTGGCCAACAACTCCGGGACGTACTGGGAGAACGATCCGCTGACGGCGGTGAACACGGCGAACAACACGCTGACCCTGGGGGTCTTCCGCAGCGTCAAATTCGGGCCCGGCAGCTACGTCGCGCAGGGAGGCATGGCGTGCATGGGCATCGAGTTCACCGCCGATGAAGTTGGGCCTGGCTATTCGCTGGCGAGCGTGGCGGTGGGAAACAATGGTGCGGGCATGACTCCGGGGACTTATCCGCTGACATTCACGGGCGGAGGCGCGACGGGGGGCGGAGCGGCGGGCGAACTTGTGGTCACGTCGAGCAGCAGCGCCTACGCGTACCTGTCGGCCTACGGAAACGGATACACCTCTGCGCCCGCGATCGCGGCGTCGCCAGGGGGCACCGCGCCGACGTTGACCGCGGTGCTGTCGTCGACGAGCAGCCAGAATGGGCAGTTGATCGACCCCGAGGTGAATCCGGTCGACGTGATTCGCACCGTCTGGCCCATCGTGTACAACAGCGCGGGAGGGCAACTGCAGGTCATCACCAGCGACGAGGGGCACGGTCTCCACACGCTGGCCTACAGCGCAATGGGAAGCGGAGGCACGGCCAGCTGCACCCTGAGCGAAGGCAGCATCTCCAGCTGTACCGCCAGCGGAGGCGCGGGATACAGCAATGCGACAGACAGCGCGAACGGGCTTCTTCTGGATCCTCCGCAACTGGAGATCTCCGGCCTGAGCTGCTCCACGTATCCCGTGGTTTACGTCAGCGCCGTGACGGGCGGTGCGCTGGCCGGGGCGGGAATTTCGAATCCGGGATCGGGATGCGCCGGCACGCCTACCGTGACGGTGGTCCCGATGAATGCATATGCTGTCTATCCCATGGCGCACGCGATCAATGTGTGGAATCCGGCAACCGGCGCAGTGGACGGCAGCTCGATCGCTACAGACATCCCGGCCGGGAAGTTCAACGCCGGCGACACCGTGGAACAGCCTCACTATTACCTCGAAGAGTACACGCTGAATCGCGACTTTCTGGGGGGGTACCAGCAGGGCAGCTTCTCGACGCCCAATCTGATCTATCTGGGTGGCGCTTCCCTGTACAGCCGCGCGTACGAGACGCTCTACAACCAGAATGCGCCGTCCATGTACAGGGGCTATCCGCTGGGAACGGAGACGTGGGTTCCGGGGAATGGCGTTCTGGCGACTCCGGCAGGCCGCTTTTACGCAGGAGCGTGGGGTGTTGGCGAATACTTCCAGGAGCCGTTGTTTGGAGCCACCGGCGCGGGGATGGGCAATGCCGCGAGCGGCGCGATTGTTGTGGGCTGCACGGTGAATGGAGTGGATGTGTGCACAGGCTGGAATGCCTGGGACGTGCTGCTGAATCACGCGAATCAGCAGAACGTCGGGAGCGGGCAGGACGTGCTCGAATACAACCCGGCGACGGAGGCGTGGGAGTGGACGAGCGGGGCGAATGGCACGGGCGGATCGGGATCTGCGTGCGCCCTGAATTTCAGTACCGGAGGCCTGTCAGGGAACTGCGGCGGCGCGAACTGGACTTTCGACGCCTCGGGGGATCTGGCCCTTTCCGGCTCGATGCACGTCCAGGGCGGAGTGACCGGCGCGACCATCAATGGCGAAGTCACGGTCGACGGCAAGACCTACACGACCCTGAATGCGGCGTGGGCAGCGGCTGTGAATCAGGCGAACGCCACCGGCGAGGATCAGACGGTGCGCCTGGGTCCGGGAAGCTTCCCGGTATCGGCCACGCTGGCGGAGCCTGGCAGCGGCGCATGCGTGAACCTGATCGGTTCGGCCGGCGCCACCGTGAACGCCGACAGCTCCCAGGTGGCGACAACGCTCACGGTGCCGAGCTCGCTCAACGGCGACCTGATTTCCCTGCTCGGCAGTTCGCAGCAGGCGCAGGGCTGCACCTTCGGGAACCTCAATATCCTGGCGAGCGGCAACGCGACGCACGCGTTCGAGTTCCAGTGGTTCCGCGGGCTGCTGATCGACAACGTCTCGGTGAACGACACCAGTTCGGATGGCATCGTGCTGGGCGAGGAGACGACGTCGTCCGGCCATCAGGCGAACTTCCTGCTGCGCAACGTATCGGTCAGCTACTCGGCGGCGGCGTTCACGCCGGCGAACCGGCCGAACTACGGCATCCACATCGAGAAGACCGCGATCGACAGCGCGCTCGACCACATCCTGGTGCGGAACGCGCTGACCGCGGCGGTCTACAACGAGGGCACCGGGAATACCGGATATCTGATCCACGGATTCGGCTACCCGTACACGTGCACGACGGCGCCCTGCGTGAACAATGCCTCGTCGGGGTCGGCGGCCAATGCCTCGTACGCGACCAGCTACGCCATCTACGACACGGGCGGCGGCGGGACGGAGTGGACCGACACGTACGTGGACAGCCCGTCGGTGGCCGGCTTTTATGTGGGGGCCAACGGCGTGTCCATCGAGGGGGGCCACATCCAGTGGCCGGACCTGACCAGCTTTCCCGCGGCCAACCTCGCCTACGTCGCCGCCACGGTCACCAATAACCTGCTGATCGCCGACGTCGACTGCCTGGAGATGAACACCAGCGTCAACTGGATCACCTATGCCGGGACCGCCGGCGACCCGCCGACCTTCGCCAGCGTTCACCATCTCACCGGCTGCGGCAACTACTACCAGGCGCTCGAGCCGGCGATGGTCACCGGCTTCTCTTCGGGCGGGGCCAACATCGCCGACGGCAGCAGCGCCGTGCCGCGCGTCTGGTCCTCGCCCATCGCCGCTGCGGCCAGTTACCCGGCCTTTGCCGCGCAGCTGTATACCGGCTACCAGGGTGACGCCTTCCAGGCGCATTTCTCCGGCCAGAATCCATTCTTCAACATCACCTACCAGGGAACCATTCGCTCCAGCGGCGGTCTCGCGCTCAGCACCGTCATCAATACCGCTTCGACGCTGACGCTGACCGCGGCCAACAAGAACGTGATTGCCAACGCGGCCGGCGGGGCGCAGGTACTCACGCTGCCCAGCTGCTATGCGACGCTGCCCGATCGCGCGTCGCCCACCGGCCTCGAGTTCACCATCGTAAAGTCCGACACGTCGTCGAACACGGTGACCCTGCAGACGATCAGCTCGCAGCTGATTTACAGCCAGGGAGCGTCCGCACAATCCCTGGTGCTCTCGTCGCCGTCCACACAGACCCTGGTCTGCGGGCCGGACAATAACTGGTATGTCGTGGGCACGGCGGCGGCAACCGTCTCGCAGGGCAGCGGCGTCACCTCCTTCAACGGACGCACCGGGGCGGTCGCGCCGGCCACCGGCGATTACAGCTTCGCCCAGATCGGCGGCCAGGCGACGAACGCGCAGATGCCCGCCACGCTGACGGCTCCCACCACGGGCAACGCGGCCACGGCGACGGCGCTGGCAGCGACGCCGTCGCAGTGCCCCACTGGGTAT
>JASHNS010000041.1 GCA_030041515.1 Acidobacteriaceae bacterium
TTGCGATCGTGATGCCGCGCTCCCGCTCCTCAGGCGCGTTGTCGATCGAATCGAACGAACGAAACGCGATCTTCGGGTTGTGCTTCGACAATACCTTCGTGATCGCCGCCGTCAAAGTCGTCTTCCCGTGATCGATGTGCCCAATCGTCCCCACGTTCACGTGCGGCTTCGACCGGTCAAATTTCTCCTTCGCCATGCTTCTACCCTCGCTTCAAATTCCCGGCTGCCATTCGTCGCAGCGGCTGTTACAAAACTCGTTTACTTCCCCTGGTTCCGTCCGATGATCTCTTCCGAAATCATCCGCGGAGCCTCTTCGTACCGCGCAAACTGCATCGTGTAGGAGGCGCGTCCCTGCGTCGACGACCGGATATCGTTGACGTATCCGAACATCTCCTTCAGCGGCACCATCGCCTTGATCACCTGCGAGCCGCCCACGTGCTCCATGCCTTCGATCCGGCCGCGCCGCGAGTTGATGTCGCCGATGATCGTGCCCATGTGCTCTTCCGGCACGGTGACTTCGACCGCCATCACCGGTTCCAGCAGCACGGGATTGCCCTTGCGCGCCGCTTCCTTGAAAGCCAGCGAGCCGGCGATCTTGAAGGCCATTTCGTTCGAGTCGACTTCGTGATAGCTGCCGTCGTAGAGCGTCGCCTTAAAGTCCACCAGCTCGTAGCCGGCCAGAATGCCGCCCAGCGCCGCCTCGCGAATGCCCTGCTCGATCGGCTTGATGTATTCCCTGGGCACCACGCCGCCCTTGATCTCGTTAATGAACTCAACGCCCTTGCCCGGCTCGTTCGGCTCCAGCCGAATCTTCGCGTGCCCATAGTTGCCTGAGCCGCCCGTCTGCCGAATGTACTTGCCTTCAGCTTCCGACGCCCTGCGCACCGTCTCGCGGAAGGCCACGCGAGGCTCGCCCACATTGGCTTCCACCTTGTGCTCGCGCTTCATGCGGTCCACAAGGATTTCCAGGTGCAGCTCGCCCATCCCGCTGATGATCGTCTGTCCCGACTCCTCATCGGTCCGTACCTTGAAGGTCGGATCCTCTTCGGCCAGCCGCGACAGCGCGATGCCCATCTTTTCCTGGTCGCCCTTGGTCTTCGGCTCAACCGCCACCGAAATCACCGGCTCCGGAAAGTCAATGGCGCTCAGCGCGATCGCGTGGTGCGGATCGCACAGCGTATCGCCGGTCTTGATTTCCTTCAGCCCCACGCACGCGCAGATGTCGCCGGCGTAGATCTCCGTGATCTCCTCGCGCTTGTTGGCGTGCATCTTCACCAAGCGCCCCACGCGCTCGGTACGCCCCGTTCGCGGATTCAGCACCGTGTCGCCGGTCTTCAGCGATCCCGAATAAAGCCGAATGAATCCCAGCTTGCCGTACGGATCGTTGATCAGTTTGAACGCCAGAGCGGAAAACGGCGCGTCGTCCTTTGCTTCCCGCTTCAGGATCACATCGTGATCCTTCGGATCGATGCCCTCAATCGCAGGAACATCCAGCGGGCTGGGCAGAAAATCCACCACCGCATCCAGCAGCGTCTGCACGCCATTGTTCTTGAAGGCCGAGCCGCACAGCACCGGGAAAACCTTCATCTCGATGGTCGCCCGCCGCAGCGCCGCTTTCAGCTCTTCCGCCGTCGGCGTCTCGCCTTCGAGAAACTTGTGCAGCATCTCGTCATCGTTCTCGGCGACAGTCTCGATCAGCTGCATCCGGAAGGCTTCCGCCTTCTTCTTCAGATCCGCCGGGACTTCTTCGGTCGAGTACTCGGCGCCCATGGTCTCGTCGTGCCACAGGATCGCCTTCATCTCGATCAGGTCGACCACGCCCTTGAACTTCGCCTCGGCGCCGATCGGAATCTGCGTGGCCACCGGCCGCGCGCCCAGGCGCTTGCGGATGGTCTCGATCACGTGCTCGAAATCCGCGCCCGCCTTGTCCATCTTGTTCACGAAGCAGATGCGCGGCACTTTGTACTTATCGCCCTGCCGCCACACCGTCTCGGTCTGCGGCTGCACGCCGCTGACGGAATCAAACAGCGCCACCGCGCCGTCCAGCACGCGCAGCGACCGCTCCACCTCGGCTGTGAAGTCCACGTGCCCCGGCGTATCGATGATGTTGATACGGATGTTCTTCCAGGTGCAGGTGGTCGCCGCGGAGGTGATCGTGATCCCGCGCTCCTGCTCCTGCTCCATGTAGTCCATCGTCGCGGTGCCTTCATGCACTTCGCCGATGCGATGCGTGATCCCCGTGTAATAGAGGATGCGCTCGGTCGTCGTCGTCTTCCCGGCGTCGATATGCGCCATGATTCCGATGTTCCGGCAACGATTTAATGGCACCTGTCGCGGCACAATACTCTCTCTTTGCTTCTTGCGGACTTTCTCAGCCCGCGGCTAAATCTTGTCCTTCGCTCTGCAGGATCGGGTTTGCTTCTCTGGCCCCTAAACCCTATCCCCTAATCCCTGTGGTGATCGGCTCCGCCGATCACCACCTGTAATGCGCGAACGCCTTGTTCGCTTCCGCCATGCGGTGCACGTCTTCCTTCTTCTTCATCGCCGCGCCGCGTCCGTTGGCCGCATCCAGCAGCTCGTTGGTCAGCTTGTCGATCATGCCCTTCTCGCCGCGCGCCCGGCCGTAGCTCACCAGCCAGCGAATCGCCAGCGAGGTCCGCCGGTCCGGATTCACTTCCACGGGAACCTGATAGTTCGCGCCGCCCACACGCCGCGTCTTCACTTCCAGCAGCGGCTTGCAGTTCTCCACGGCCTTCTTGAACAGCGTCAGCGCGTCGGTCCCGCCGCCCTTCTGCTCGAGGTTCTTCATCGACGTGTAGAAGATCCCCTGCGCCGTCGACTTCTTCCCCTCGTACATCATCGAGTTGATGAACTTCGTCACCAGCGTCGAGTTGTACACAGGGTCCGCCGCCACTTCCCGCTTCGCGATATGTCCTTTTCTCGGCATGCTCTCTAAACCTTCAGTTCCGATCTTTGTCAGATCCTTCGCGCTCCGCGCTCAGGATGACGGCCCGCGGCTCAGACGCCGCGGAACGCGCCGTCACTTCTTCGCCCCGCCCTTGGCGCGCTTCGCGCCGTACTTCGAGCGGCTCTGATTCCGATTGGCCACGCCCACCGAATCCAGCGTCCCGCGCACCACGTGATACCGCACGCCCGGCAGATCCTTCACGCGGCCCCCGCGGATCAGCACAATCGAGTGCTCCTGCAGGTTGTGCCCGATGCCCGGGATATACGTCGTGACCTCGATGCCGTTCGTCAGGCGCACGCGAGCCACTTTGCGCAGCGCCGAGTTCGGCTTCTTGGGCGTCTGCGTATATACGCGCGTGCAAACTCCGCGCCGCTGCGGCGATCCCTGCAGCGCCGGCGACGCCGTCTTGTACCGGGGCGCCGTCCGTCCTTTTCTCACCAACTGATTAAATGTCGGCAATTCCTGACTCCTTCAGCCTCGTAACCGCTCAAAACTCATACGCGCCCCGCAGATCAGACCGCGCGCCGGAGATCCTCTCCGGTACGCACGAAGTCCGTGATCTACTTCGCGTCCGCTAACTTCTTCCCTGCTCAGACGAGAACCTGCGACGGTGACCGAGCGTGCCTCAAACCCCGCTCTTCAGCGGAGCTCACGGAACAGCCGATTCCGTTTCGAAGTTCCAGCCCGCATAGTCCGCCCAGGTGGCGGATGTCGCAGGCCCTATGCGATCCGTTACTGCAATTCTGCCGCGATCCACTTCATTCCGCCGGATTTCCGGCGCGCGGCCCCGCTACCGTATTCCCCCTCAGCCACAAGGTGAAAAATGATGTAAGGCAGCTTTTTGAGAATAGCAATTGTTGATAATGCAGTCAAATTTCAGGCACCAAAACCGTCAATCACCTGCGTGCCCCACAATCGTGCCCCACAATATGGTCTGAACGAAATCGAAGGCCCTGCCCAATCGAAGGCCCTGCCCAGTTTTGGCAGATTTCGCAGGACGCGACTCCCAAACGGGCATCGTCGAGGTGTGTATCGGGGTACGACTTCAGTCCTGCTGTGCGGCACCCAAAGAGGCGCGGGCTTTAGCCCCTGCGCATTGCCCCTGAACACCAGCCCCGTGTTGCCACTCCCCTCCCACCTTCTATACGCTGGAATCCCTCATGCGCACTCTCTATTCCGCCGTTACCACGCTCGCCCTGGCCCTCCTCGCGCTCCCCGCCTTCGCCGCCAGCCCGAACGCCGCCGACCTCCACGGCGCCTACCGTTTCCAGCGCGACCACTGGATCTACGTCCACCTCCAGGGCTCACCCCACCAGATCGGCTACCAGCACGGCTACCTCCTCGCGCCGGAAATCGACGAGGCCTTCCACGCCGCCCGCCTCGACAATGTTCATGGCACCGGCCGCCCCTGGTCCTTCTTCCGCAACGTCGCGCAGAACATCTACTGGCCCCACATCGAAACGCAGTACCGCGAGGAGCTCCAGGGCATCGCCGACGGCGCCCGCGCCCACGGCGTCACCGACATGGACCTCTGGGACGTCGTCGCCCTCAACGGCTTCCTCGAAACCCCGCAGTACTACGTCCCCTGGCTCGACGCCCAACATCACGGCGCGACCCAAGCCGAACCCAAAACCCGCGGCAATTGCAGCGCTTTCGTCGCCACCGGCGACTGGACCCGCGACCACCATCCGGTCATCGCGCACAGCATGTGGTACTCCTTCATGGCCGGCGAGTGGTGGCGCATCGTCTTCGACATCCAGCCCGACCACGGCTATCACATCCTCATGGACGGGTTCCCCGGCAAGATCGACAGCGGCGACGACTTCGGCATGAACTCCGCCGGCATCGCCATCACCGAGACCACCATCACCGGCTTTCGCGGCTTCGATCCCAACGGCGTCCCCGAATTCGTCCGCGCCCGCAAGGCGATGCAGTACTCGGCATCCATCGACGACTTCGTCCGCATCATGCTGGATGGCAACAACGGCGGCTACGCCAACGACTGGCTGATCGCCGACAACCGCACCAACGAGGTCGCCCGCCTGGAGCTCGGCCTCAAAGTCCATCGCGTCTGGCGCACGAAGAACGGCTACTTCGTCGGCTCGAACTTCCCCAGCGACCCGACCTTAATTAAAGAAGAGACCGACTTCAATCCCAACGATCCCACCAGTTCCATGAACGCCCGCCATAAGCGCTGGAAGGAGCTGATGGCCCAGTACAAGGGCCGCATCGATGCGCATCTCGCCGAGCAGTTCCTCGCCGACCACTACGACGCCTACGAAGGCCGCATCGACCCCGACGAGCGCACGCTGTGCGGCCACGTCGACCAGTCGCCGCGCGGCGTGCCCCAGTGGGACTCGCCGCCGTACGACCCCAGCGGCGCCGTCAACGCCAAGGCCGCTGACAGCGCCCTGATCGCCCACCTGTCGTTCTACGCCCGCAGCGGTCGCCCCTGCGGCCAGGACTTCAAAGCGGCCAGCTTCCTCGCCGCGCATCCGCGATTCGCCTGGCAAAAACCCGACCTGACGGACATGGGCGGAAACCCCTGGGCGTTGTTCGAAGGCAATGATCACGCCCAGTAGCGCCCCGCGGGTACTGGAAGGACTGGCAAAGGAGGACCGCCCCATGAAAGACAGACCGCGCGATGAGGCATGGCCGATGTGTTTCGCGACGATCCCACCTGCGCTGTCGAGTTGCTGAACAGCATTCTCGAGGACGGCGACCAGGGAGAGCTCCTGATCGCCCTTCGGCAACTCACCAAAGCCTTCGGCGGAGTGCAAACCGTGGCCGAAAAAGCCAACCCGAATGCTACCCAGATTTACCGGATACTCTCCAGCGAAGGCGATCCGGAACTCCGCAGTCTCGCCGCCATCCTCAGAGTCATGGGCCCGCGCCTCGCCGGCGAACGCGTCCGCGTCGCCTGACTGTCCGCGTCTCGCTTGCGCTCAGGGCGTACCGAACGGTTCGCGGCCGGTGGTACGGGGAAGCTCTGCCCAGCGTGCGCCTCCCTGTCCGTGATATCCGTCACATCTTCCCGATCCGGGAACGCGCACGATGATGCTTCTCGCACTGAAGGATGGTTCCCTGTGGCCCCGGACGTGGAAGACATGCAAAAGCTCCTGATCCGGATTGTTCGTGAGCTGGTGAACAACCCCGATGCGGTGAGCGTCCAGATGATGTCCGAGTCTCCCAGAGGCATCCGGCTGCTCCTGCGGGTGGACCCTCCCGATATGCGCAAGATCGTCGGGGCGACGGGCCGGACAGCGGATTCGATCAGAAGGATATTGAACGGTCTGGGCGAGCGCGAGGGGCGGAAATACATCCTCGACATCGAGGAGGCGCCTGCGGCCGAATGAGCGCTTCGGACGCAGCGGTCCGCTTTGCGATGGTACCGTCGTACCGCTTCGCGAGCCGATTTCTCTTGCCTTCGATTTCCTGCGCGCCCTACGCTGAAATTGGAGAGCTTTGTCCGCCCTGGCGCCGACGGAGCTTTTGCTTTTCAGGGTGGAAACAATGGTGCGATTCGACACCTCGGCCTGTAGTTCCTGATCGGTAACACCAGGGTCGAGAAGGGTCGAAACGAGCGAAATGGTCGCTGCAAGCCACGTAAAATCAGGAGCTTGCCATTGATTCAAGGCGACCTGGAAGAAGCCTCCTCGAATCAGCGGTTTGCCACCTGGTCGGCGCCAGGGGGGACCCTTCCGCAGACATCGAAGCGCACCCGCTGGCCGATGACCGCTGATCCCTGACTCCTGGAGTCTGGTGGCGGCGGGTAGGATCGAACTACCGACCTTGGGGTTATGAATCCCACGCTCTAACCATCTGAGCTACGCCGCCAATCGGAGGGGAGCAGGCTTCATCATACGAATCGTCCGCGCTGGCGGTCAATGCTGCGCGAGGCCTGGCAGTGGGTCGGTTTAAGAGGGATCGCACCTCAGAGGCTAACGCCCCTGCATATTTTGGGCTCTGTCCGGCATGGCTGAAGCCGTGCTTCTTCAAAACAGAACTCAACTGAGCCAGACGAGCGGCGCTCGGCACCGCAGCCAAAACGATTCACTCGCGGGTGCTGCAGCGCGGCAGAATTTGAATCGCCGGGCTTTGCGGACGTAGACTGCCAACGGCGCTTCACCGAATCCATTTCTTCAGGAAACTCCTGCCATGATTCGTTTTGTCCGCTCGCTGTGCGCTTTGTTGGGAGTCCTCTTCCTCGTCCTCGCCGGCGCTGCGGCGCAAAAACAGGTCGTGCTCCAGCGGCGCAACGCTACGGTGACGCTTGAGTCCTACGCGCCCAACATTGTGCGGGTGACGCTGAGCCTGAACCGCGATGCAGCGCTGGCGGCGCCGGGTTACGGGATCACGGCGCAGGCCGCCGATTCCGGCTGGACCTACACGCACACGGCAACGATGGACATGTACTCGTCCGGCGTGATGACGGTGAAGGTGCCGGTGATCCAGTACGGTTCCGGCGGCCCGCCGCCGAACTGCGACGCGTGCAGGTACTTCACCGGCAACGTGCCGTGGATTCCGCTGACGTTTGACGCAAAAACCGGCGAAAATCTGCTGCGGATGGAAGGCTGGTCGATGACGGTGCCCAACCATAAGGACGAGAACGCGGAGATCCTGGCGGAGACGAAGCCCGACATCGCGTTCGACGAGATGGCGCCGCGGCCGGCCGATGCGATCTACGATCGCGTTTCGGCGACGTTCTTTTCGCCGGATAACGAGCATTACTACGGCCTGGGCGAGAACCAGCAGGGCTACTTCGACCATCGCGATCACCAGATCCAGTGCTGGAACGACTACACGGCGGCTGCGGGGCCCAGTTTCTGCGTTCCCTTCCTTGTCACGAACCGACACTACGCGGTTTTGTGGGATAACCCGTCGAAGACGACGATCGATCCGGGCTTCAACGAACGGACGCAGTGGAGCTCGCAGGTGGGCGACCGGGTTTCGTTCTTCGTGATCTACGGCCAGACGACGGACCAGCTGTATGAGGGCTATCGGCTGCTGACGGGCGCGACGCCGATGCTCCCGAAATCCGCCTACGGCTACATCCAGTGCAAGAACCGGTATTCAAGCCAGGCGGAGGTGATGGCCGTCGCCGATGGATATCAGGAGCGGCATCTGCCCGTTTCGATGATCGTGGTGGACTGGTTCTACTACACGAACATGGGGCAGATGGACTTCAATCCGAAGTACTGGACGGACCCGGCGGCGATGAACGCGAAGCTGCACCAGATGGGGATCCAGACGATGATCAGCGTGTGGCCCCGGTTTGTGCCGACGGACCGCTTCTACAAGACCCTTGAGACTCACGGATGGTTCGAGCACCTAGCCGATGGCACACCCACGAGTGGCGAGCCGTACGATCATGCGGGATCGGATATCGACACGACGAATCCCGAGGCAGCGAAGTGGTACTGGAACACGATCCAGGACAACATTCTCAGCAAGGGGTTCAACTACATCTGGGCGGACGAGACAGAGCCGGATCTGCCACCGGACGGCAGCTACTTCCATATCGGACCGGGGATTGAGTACTTCAACGTCTATCCGCTGTTTCACACGGCGGCGCTGTATAACGGCTATCGATCGAGCGGCGACACGCGCGGGCTGATCCTGTCGCGCGATGGGTTCACGGGGATCCAGAGGAACAGCACGATTGTGTGGTCATCGGATATTTATCCGACGTGGGACACGCTGCGGCGGCAAATTCCGACGGGACTGGATGTGGCCGCGTCCGGGCTGAACTACTGGAGCAACGATACGGGAGGCTGGCAGCCGCTGCCGCCGGTGCATCACCCGGAGCACACGCCGCTGCTGAGCCCGGCAGGAGCCGAGGCGAATGTGGGCGGATACGTGGATTACCCGGAGCTGTACACACGCTGGTTTGAGTACGCGACGTTCCTGCCAATTTTCCGGACCCATGGGACACGGAAATACAACGAGGTGTGGTCGTACGGGAAGGCGGCTGAGCCCATTCTGGAGAAGTACGTGCGACTGCGGTACGCGCTGATGCCCTACATCTACTCGCTTGGGTGGAGCACACATGAGACGGGCGCACCGTACATGCGGGCGCTCTTCATGGATTTCCCGAACGATCCGAAAGTGGATGCGATGGGGGATGAGTACATGTTCGGGCCGGCGTTCCTTGTTGCTCCGGTGACGACGCAGGGCGAGACAACGAAGCAGGTGTACCTGCCGGCGGGAGCGGACTGGTACGACTACTGGACGCACAGGAAATATACGGGGGGGCAGACGGTCACGGTGGCGGCGCCGATCGAGGAGATCCCTTTGTTTGTGCGGGCGGGGTCGATTATTCCCATCGGGAGCCGGATCGAGAGCGCCACGCAGAAGCAGATTATCGCCAAAGTCGAGGTTTGGCCGGGAGCCAATGCCAGTTTTACGTTGTACCGCGACGATGGGACGACGTACGCCTACGAAAAGGGCGATTATCAGCTGACGCACCTGCACTGGGACGAGGCGACGCGGCAGTTGAGCCACAGCGGCACGGCCGCGTGGAGGGGACCCGACAGCCAGGTGGTCGAGATCGTTCAGTAGCTTTCCGGGACCGGTTAGTCGCCGCTGGCAAACTTGTTGATCAGGGTCACCGAAACGATGACGATGATGGCGGCTGCGATGAGCCCTCCAATGGCCAGGGTCGCGAGATTCATGGCTGCTCCTCTCTCTCTCGTTCATCGGCTCGGCCCAACGGGAGATGAGGAGCGCGGCGCGAGGAACTTCTCACCATAGAAAGAGCCGGCCCGGGCGTACAGTGACCGCGGTCACCCCAACGGGAGAGCGTATCGGAAGCGTTATCAGTAACCAGGTGGATGCCATCATGCGTTACACGCAGGACAGCTTCTATCTGTTTGAAAACAAACTCAAATACTGGCAGCTTTTTGTGCCTAGTCGTATCGGAAGATGAGACGCAGGCGGAGGCGGCGAGCCCTGACGCCGGGGGGAAATGGCGGATAGGGGCTGGCACTCCTGGCGGCTCCAATGGCAGCGTGGAGCAGCGAATGGACGCCGGTGGAACGCGTGACGCGAATATGGCGCACGACGCCCTTCCGTCCCAGCTGGACGAGCAGGACCGCAGTGCCGGATTCGCCCATCGGGTAGCGTGCGGTATCAGGGAGCAGCGGACGCCAGCTCATCAGCAACTTCTGGCGAACGGACAAGAGCCAGGCCTGGTCGAGGAGCTGGCGATCGGCGGCGCTGACGTGACTGGCGATGGTGGCGGTGATTCGGGCATGCGGCAGGGCGGATCGCGTCCCGTTCGCAGGGGGCGGAACCGGGATGGAGGAAGTCTGGGCGCCGGCGGGTGCGGCGGCAAGGCCGGTCAGCAACAAGAGCAACAGGATGCGGCGGATCATGGCGAGGTCTCCACCTCGGTGAGATGCAGGGTTGGCGCTGTGCTGCGCTCGCCCGCAACTGCCCTTGCGAACGGTCCTCAGTTGCGAATGTCGGCCATGACCGAGGCGACTTCAGCACGCTGCTCGGCAGTGAGGGGGAGTAACGGGAGGCGCGGAACGCCTCCATAGTAGCCGTTGAGGTCGCAGGCGCATTTCAGGCCGGGGACACCGTACTTGTTGGCGACGATCTTCGAGGGCTCAGCGAGCCGGCGCTGCTTCTCGGCCGCAACAACGGGATCGTTTTCCTTCCAGGCGGTATAGATCTCCTGACAGGCCTGGGGAGCGGGCGAGGCGAAGGCAAGAATGGCGGCGGAGACGCCGGCCTGGAGGGCGGGCAGGAGGTTTCCGGCCGAGCCTGTGATCACCTGAAATCCGACTTCCTTTTTGCGGGTCGCCTGGGCTCGGTGCGGGTGCGCCATTACGACAGCCGGAGCGACCGGCTGGGCTCCCAGGGCATCGACAGGGATGAGGCTGGCGGCCAGAGCTGCTTCCGCTTCGGCTTCCGCCAGGATCATGCGGGTGGTGACCGCCTCGAAGATGGGCGTAACGGCGACGGAGCGTTTAGGAGCATTGCGTGTTGCGGCGACCAGCGCGGCGAGCCGGTCCAGACTGCCGCTGGAGTCCTTGATGCCGATGACGTTGGGATGCTGGGCGAGATCGGCGACGACCTCGAGGGGCAATTCCAGATGCGTGAATTTGGGAATGCTGTAGAGGACTACGGGCAGCGGAGATTGATCGGCCAGAGCCCGGTACCAGGTCAGCAGTTCCAATGGCTGCATCTGGGGGCCGTAGAAGTGCGGGGTGCGCACGAGGACGGCGTCGAACTGGTGCTCGGCGGCATATTCGGCTAGACGGAGGGTTTCGAGGAGGCTTTCGCGGCCGATGCCGGCCAGAAGCACTTTTTCGGGCGCTGCGGTGCGAGCCACGGTGCGCAGGACCTCGCGGGTTTCGTCATCGCTGAGCATGACGGCTTCGCCGGTGGAACCGAGGACTACCATGCCCGCGGCAGCCGTGAGGGAGTAGCGCTCGACGTTGTGTTCCAGTTTGCGCAGGTAGAGGCGGCCGTCGGGGTAGAACGGCGTGGTCATGGCCGGGAAGATGCCTTCGAGCAGCATGCAGCCATTTTAAGTCGCGAGGTCCTGAGTGGGGCCAAAAACAGCAAAGGCCCGCGGAGTGATCCGCGAGCCTTTCCGTTGGTGCGCTGGATAACTACGCCGAACGGCGCAGCTTCTCGCGCTCCTTCACCTCGTCGATTTTCTCGTTCGCACGGTCCTTCGCGTGATCGATCTTTTCGGACATGCGCTCGCGAGACTCGGCATTGCGCTCATGCTGCTCGGCCTCACGGTTTTTCGCGGTTTCATGAGCAGCGTCCTTCAGGTTGCCCCATGTTTCCTGGGCCGCGCCTTTCGCCTGGTCGGCTACGCCGCGATTGGCCAGGTTTTCGTTGCCCGTCGCTTCGCCTGCAGCCTGTTTCACCTTGCCGCCCATATTGGTCATCTTGCCCTTTACCTGGTCCGAGTTCATGGTTTTCTCCCTGGGTTAAGATCACTTGCTCGATGCCGCTCAAGCTACTCTTCGCCCGCTAATGAGCTGGATGATCAGCACCACCAGCGCGAGCACGAGCAGGATGTGGATGTACCACGCCACGATGTGAAAGCCCACCAAACCGATCAGCCATGCAATCAACAGGATTACAAACAGTGTCCAAAGCATCCCCGAGTCACTTCCTTTCCGGACCGAGTCTTTTCTGCCCGGGCCCATGAGTTGGGTGCGTGAACCGGTTCGCCGGGTTGCCGTTGGGATACAAATGGAAAGAGAGGAACGTGGATTTTGCTGATCGCGATTCAGGGCGAACCGGGCTCCTTCAGCCACGAGGCGGCCCTTCTGGCGGAGCCGCAGGCAACCTTGTTGCCGTGTGCCCTGTCGGCCGATGTGTTCGAAACGCTGGCCGGGAAAGCCGCGGACGCGGCGGTGATCCCGATCGAGAATTCGCTGGCCGGGTCCGTGGTGGAGCATTAC
The DNA here is from genome assembly GCA_030041515.1 of Acidobacteriaceae bacterium. GTDB lineage: Bacteria > Acidobacteriota > Terriglobia > Terriglobales > Acidobacteriaceae > Palsa-343. The sequence continues at coordinate 12,403 of JASHNS010000041.1, forward strand.
GACCTTCTGCTGGCGCACCAGGTGGGCGTGGAGAGCGAGTGGCTGGTCCGCATCCGGCACAATCTGATCGGGATGCCGGGCACGGAGCTGAGCCGGATCCGGCGCGCGTATTCACACCCGGTCGCTCTTGCGCAGTGCCGGAGGTTCTTCGCGGAGCATCCGGAGATCGCCGCGTCAGCCGGCTATGACACGGCGGGCAGTGTGAAACAACTGATGGAATTGGGCGACCCGTCCGTGGCGGGGATCGCGAGCGCCCGGGCAGCGCAGCATTACGGCGGGGCGATTCTGCTCTCTGACATCGAAGACAATCCCGAGAATTACACCCGTTTCTTTCTGGTACGCCGGCGGGGCGAAGTACGACCGGCGCCACAGCCCAACAAGGTGAGCCTGGCCTTCACGGTGGAGAACCGGCCGGGGAGTCTGGTGGAAGCGCTACAGGTATTTGCCGGACTGGGAACGAACCTGACGCGGATCGAATCGCGGCCTGTGCCGGGCCGTCCGTGGGAATACGTCTTTTATGCCGATTATCAGCTGGATCGGCCGGATGCCGCCGACCGGGCCCTGGAGATGCTGCCGCGGCACTGCTCGATGGTGCGGGAACTGGGACGGTACCGAGCGGCGTAATCCTCAGGGTACCTGGCTGCGTGGTGCATCTCACCCGCAGAACCGGCTGTGCCGATAAGGCGTGGAGAAAGGGGAATTTGGGGGTGGGGCCGATCCGGGCATCGAACGGAGTGAGGCTCTGGTCAGGCCTGCGCGGACTGTTGCTCTTGAGACTTTTTTAAATCTGCTGAATCCAATGAGTAATTATTTGATATAAGGACACTCATGGCAAGCGACTTCATTAGCGTTATCGAACCCGGGGACACGCGCGGACGAGAGGGCGGAGCAAGCCGCGTTCTTCCGATTCTGCCTGTTCGGGATACCGTTCTCTTTCCTCATGCTGTCCTGCCCCTGACGGTGGGACGGGAAAGCTCTATCCAGTTAATTCAGTCTCTGGGAGAGGAAAAGAGCATTGTAGTGGTGGCACAGCGGGATGCTCGCGTGGACGCGCCGCAGCCGCAGGATCTGCACGCCTACGGCACGCTGGCGACGGTGCACAAGGTCGTCAAGATGCCGAACCAGAGCCTCTTCGTGTTCACGGAGGGGACGGAACGTGTGCGGCTCGGGGAGTTCTCGAAGATCGAGCCGTTTATGGTAGCGGCGGTGGAGACCGTTCCCGAGGTGCCGGCGGCGAAGGATGCCTCCCTTGAGGCGCTCCAGCGGAATGTCGTCACCCAGTTCCAGCAGATCGTTTCGGCCTCGCCGACACTGTCGGATGAGTTGCAGACGATCGCGATGAATATCGACGATCCGGGCCGGTTGGTGGACTTTATCGCCGCTTCCCTGCCGTTTCTCGCCACCGGCGACAAACAGGAACTGCTGGAGACGCCGGATGTGGGAGCTCGGCTGGATCGGATCAACAAGCATCTGGCGAAGGAACTGGAAGTTCAGCAGCTGCGCAACAAGATTCAATCGGAAGTGCAGGACCAGGTGCAGCAGTCGCAGCGGGACTACTATCTGCGCGAGCAGCTCAAGGCCATCCAGAAAGAACTTGGCGAGATGGATGAGGGCCAGAAGGACATCGAAGAGCTGCGCGAGAAAATCGAAGCGGCGGGGATGCCGGAAGAGACAAAGAAAGAAGCTCTGAAGGAGCTCAACCGGCTCTCGCGGATGTCGCCGATGGCCGCAGACTACTCGCTGACGAGGAACTACATCGAGTGGCTGGCGGTGCTGCCGTGGGCAAAATCGTCAGGCAGCGCGGTGGACATCGTTAAAGCGAAGGAAATCCTGGACGAGGACCACTACGACCTGAAGAAGGTGAAGGACAGGATTTTGGATTACCTTTCGGTGCGCCGTTTGAAGGCGGACATGAAAGGGCCGATCCTGTGCTTCGTGGGGCCTCCGGGAGTGGGCAAGACTTCGCTGGGGCGCAGTATAGCGCGGGCGCTGAGTCGCGAGTTCCGGAGGATTTCGCTGGGCGGCATGCATGACGAGGCCGAGCTGCGCGGGCATCGCCGGACGTACATCGGGGCTCTGCCGGGCCAGATCATCCAGAACCTGAGGCGCGCGGGCGCGAACGATCCCGTGTTCATGCTGGACGAAGTGGACAAGCTGGGACGCGATTTCCGGGGCGATCCGGCGTCGGCGCTGCTGGAGATCCTGGATCCGGAGCAGAACAACACGTTCAGGGACAACTACCTCGATCAGCCGTTCGATCTGTCGAAGGTGCTCTTTATCTGCACGGCAAACATGCTGGACACGGTGCCGGAGCCGCTGCGCGATCGCATGGAGATCATCGAACTGCAGGGATACACCGAGGAGGAGAAGAAACATATCGCCTTCCGGTACCTGATTCCGCGGCAGATTAAAGAGAACGGAATTCAGGCGGATAACATCGAGTTCCCCGAGGAATCGGTGCCGCACATCGTGCGGCATTACACGCGCGAAGCGGGCGTGCGCAAGCTGGAGCAGCAGATCGGGACGATTTGCCGCAAGCAGGCGCGACGCATTGCCGAGGGGAACACCGAGAAGCTGGTGGTCACGAAGGAGATCATCCAGGAGTTCCTCGGCGGGATGAAGGTTCGGGTCGATACGGAGATCGCGGAGCGGACCAAGCGCTCCGGCGTGGCCGTGGGGCTGGCGTGGACTCCTGCGGGCGGCGACGTGCTCTTTATCGAAGCGAATCGGATGAAAGGCAAGGGCGGATTCACGATGACCGGCCAGATCGGCGAGGTGATGCAGGAATCCATGCAGGCTGCGCTGACCTGGGTGCGGTCGAACGCAAAGTCGCTAGGGCTGGATGAGGACGTGATGAAAGACACCGACATCCACATCCACGTGCCCTCGGGGGCGATTCCGAAGGATGGGCCTTCGGCGGGCGTGACGATGGCGACGGCTCTGGTCTCACTGCTGACGGATCGGCCGGTGCGGCCGCTGACGGCCATGACGGGCGAGATCACGCTGAGCGGGAATGTGCTGCCGGTCGGCGGGATCAAGGAGAAATTCCTCGCGGCGAAACGAGCCGGCGTGAACGACATCATCCTGCCTGCGGAAAACAAGCTGAACGTGGAGGAGGATCTGATGGCGGATCAGATCGACAACGTCACGATCCACTACGCCACGCGCATCGACGACGTCCTCGCGGTGGCTCTGCCGCGGACGGTCGCCGAAGAGCACCGCGACGAGGAAGTCCGGGACGAGGTGCTGCAGAAGACGGCTTAAAGACAGGATGTAGGGGATAGGGTATAGGGGTTAGGGCGCCGAGCAATGGCGCCCTTTTCTCCCTGCCTGAATACCGCGGGCTGCGTTGTGGAGGTCTGAAACAGCGACTGTTGCGCTGCGGTTGATTTTTAGTGCTTGCTGTACATATCCTCCACGATCTTCTGGAAAGCCACACGGCTGGCCTCGCGGGTGTAGAACATGTGGCCACCGGGGAATTCATGGACGGAAACGCGGGTGGGGTCGCCCATCACCGGCATTTCGTTGACGGTGAGGACGGAGCCCATGAAGGGGCAGGACAGATCGTCCCAACCATGCGCGATGACGACGCGGAACTCCGGGTCGGCAGCGATGGCGTCGCGTAACTGGGTCACGGAGCCTTCGCGCATCGCGGGATTGCTGCGATCCCATGCGGCGTTCACCGCGTAGGAGAGCGCGTAGTACTGGGCGTCCGTTTTCCATCCCACGGTTTGCGTGACGAAGTTGACCATGGCGGTGGTGGTGGGGCCGACCATACTGGCGAGGAGCGGGTCATTGGCTTTGGGCCACGGCGACCACGGGAAGGGATCGTACATCGTGACATTGGAGTCATAGACGGAGCCGACCTTACCCTGCTCGCGCCAGACCTCGCGCAGATAAGCTTCGGTTTCCAGGCGGCCGCCGGATTCTTTGACAAATGTCGGATCGAGTCCGGTCATCTCGGTAACCTTCTGGATCATGGCCTGCTGAAGAGCCGGATCGGAATTGCCCTTGATGAGCGCCGTGGCATAGTCGCCCTCGTCATAGGCGATCACGGATTGCATCGCTTCGGGGGTGAGCTTGCCCTGGCGTTCGAGATTGGCAGCAGTAATGGGCGGCAGAGTGAGCATCCACGGAAGCGGCGAAAGATCGCCGTGCGACTCGACGGTTGGATTCATGTAAGGCGAGACGAGGACTTCACCGTTCATGGCAACGCCCAGTTGCGACTGGAGTTCGTAGACGATACGCGGGACGCGGTAGCCGCCGTAGCTTTCGCCCACCATGTATTTGCGCGAGGTCAGCCGGCCGTTTTTGACGAGCCAGTCATAGATGGCCTCGGAGAGGTAGTTCACGTCGCTTACAGGACCGAAGAAGAGCTTCTTTGCCTGGGCGGGATCGACGAGCGAGCGGCTGAAGCCGGTGCCAATGGGATCGAGGAAGACGAGATCGGTGAAGCCAAGCCAGGTTCCCTGGTTATCGCTGAAGTGGATCGGCTCGGAGGCGCTGTCGTTTTTGTTGCCGATGCCGTCGAGATGCTTCGGTCCGATCGCGCCGAAGTTCAGGAAGACCGACGAGGCGCCGGGACCACCGTTGACGGCAAAGGTGACGGGGCGATCGGGCTGGTCGATGGTGTACGCGGTGTAGACCAGCTCACCCGCGACTTTGCCGTCGGGCTGACGAACAGGCAGCGTGCCCACGGTGACGGTGTAGTGGAGAGTCCTGCCGTCGACGACGACGCTCTGGTCGATGCTTTTGTCGGGCGGAAGCGGGGGCAGCTTGTTGTAATCGGCCTGCGCGGAGGCAGGAGCAGCGGGAGCGGCGGCTGAAGGTGCAGCGCTGGAGGGGTTGTGATCCTTTTGCGCTGCAGCAGGGAAAGTGCACAGCGCGGCAAGACCCAGCACGGCGCAGGGAGCCACCATGCCTCTGGGGAGGCGTGCAAGGGCGTTCATCGTCATGCGAACCAAGATATATCGCGGAGTGACGGATTGAGAAATCGCGCTCCTGGACAGAGCAGGAGACTGCGATCAGTTGGCACCGAGTTTGGCCTCTTCGCGTCCGGTCCGGGCAGAAGCACTGGGTTTTGCACCGGCAGCAGAACTCAGCTCGCGATACATGGCTTCGTTGCGCAGAATGGCCTGGACGTATTCGCGGGTCTGGGTGAACGGGATCGACTCCACGAATTCATCCATTCCGTGATACGTGCCGTCGGCCTTCCATGCGGTCACGCGATAATCGCCGGCATTGTAGGCAGCAAAAGCATACTCGGGCTGGCCGCCGAATTCGTCGAGCATCTCGCGCAGGTAGCGCGTGCCGAGTTCCAGATTGATGACGGGGTTGAGGAGATCGGATGTGCGGAAGTGGCGCATCCCCACCTGGCGGGCCATCGCGCGTCCGACGGAGGGAAGCAGTTGCATCAGGCCGTAGGCATTGGCACCGGAGACGGCGCCGGGATTGAACTCGGTTTCCTGGCGGATGAGGGCGGCGACCATATACGGATTGAGGCTGTTTTTCGCTGCGTCCGCCTGGATGTACGACCAATACGGCTCCGGGAAAAGGATCTTCCAGTACGCCGCGGGGATGGCATCGAGGGGGGCGCTTTCGTAGAAGGGGAGCTCGCGCTTGAGCAGGCGCATGGCTCGCCATTCTTCGCCGTCAGAGGCGTAAATTTCGGCTTCGGCAAAGGCGCCCCACTCGCGGCTTCCGTCGGCGGCGGCGATTTCGGGGGCGATGTACGCGTTCAGGCCGGCGTTGGCGAGGAGTTTTGCTTCGACGACGTGGGGGTCGTCCTCGGGCACGTCGTCCGTGAGCTCCGGAATCGCCTCGGGGCGCATCGCATCCAGAAACGCGAGGCGCGCGGGAGTGACCTGGCCCAGCTCCGACAACCGCTCCTGCGACATGAGCGCGTAGTAGTAGTGCGGATACACACGCACAATGGCTGCATAGTAAGCCGCTGCCATGGCGGGGTCGTGCTGGTCCTCGTAGAGGCGGCCGCGCCAATAGAGGGCGGAGACGGCCTGCTCGGAATCGGGATAGAGCTTCGTCTGCTCGTCAAAGAGGCGCGCGGCTTCGTCAGCATTGCCGCTCCGGTAATTCAGCCACGCGGCGCGCCAGTGGGCGACGGGGGCGTAGTGCGAGGTCGGGAAACGTCGTGCCAACTCGCCGTAGTACTCGATCGCCTGGGGATCGTCGTTGGTGAGGAGGTACATGTTGCCGCTGGAGAAGAGGGCCTCAGCGAGCCAGGGGCTGTCAGGAAACCGCTGCTCCATCTCGGTGAGGACCGCCTGCTGCCGGGCAAGATCGTCGTGGTCGCGGGCCAGCTCCATTTCCAGGTAAAGGCGACGCGCGCCCGCATCGTCGTTGCTATCGGGCAAATCGTCCAGCTCGCTCTCCGTCAGGCGATGCAGCTTCCAGTCGCACTCAGCTGCGGCGACAAGAAGCCAGTCGCGGGAGACACCGTCGGTGTCCGGCTGGCTGGCAAGCGAGCGATACTCCTCGGCAGCATCGGCATAATGGCGGGCTTTGTAGAGCGCGTCCGCGTGGGTGCGGCGCTCGGCCGGAGGTAAGGTGTCGAGCACGCCGGTGGATTGGAGCTGGGTGCGCGCATATCCTGCCTCAATGCTGAGCGGATAGCTGAGATAAACGTGTTCGAAGAGTTGGGCAGCGCGGGCGGTGTTTCCTGCCAGAAATTCCGCTTTGGCGAGAGCGAGCTGATAGTCGGAGTGACCGGCGATCGGCTCACCCTCGTGAGCGCTCAGAATCTCCAAGGCTCGCTGCGCGTCGCCTTCCTGCAGGTACAGATTCGCGCGCAGCACCGGCACGTTGTCGACAAAAATGCTGTCGGGATATGTGCGATTGAAATCGGCCAGAACTGCCTCAGCCTGAGGAAGCTGGTTGCTCTGGAGGTAGGCCTGCGCAGTCAGGTAATCGGCGAAGTCGTTGAGCACGCCGCTCGTGTCGGCGAGGCGCGCCCGGCGCAGCGCAGCAAGGGCATCCGGAAAGCGGTGATCGAGCAAATAGGCATTGCCGAGGGCCAGCCAGGCAGCCGCGGCAGCGTCGCCATGATGCTGCTGGGCATAGCGCGTCACGCCCGCATAAGCGGCAGGCGTGCGCATGAACGCAAGCTGCTGCGCCATGGGCTCCAGCTGCGAGGACGCGATGAAGGCACGCCGAATGCGGCGGCTGCGCGCCAGTTCACGGGCGGTGAGACGGCGATGATGATAGCGGCGTGCCGAGCGCCTGCGGGAGGCCAGCTCCCGGCGGCTGCGCGTGGAGTGCGTGACCGGGCGGGTGGACGGATGACCGGCATGAGCCGCGCCGCGGGTCTTCACAGGCTTTCGCGCGGAGGCAGTGCGCTCCGCCGTCTTTTTCGTCGAGTGATGCTGGATCTGAGCCTGAGCCGCCGGAGACGCGGATTGGCTATGAGCCGGCAGTATCATGACGAAGCCCAGCACCATGAAGGCGGCAGGCGCGAGCCTTCGCGGCCAGGAGAAAGTTCTGAAAGGAGCGCCCGGCTTCCCCTGGTTGTTCCCTGTTCCACACAACCGGGTAATCGCCCCGTTGCCTGCCCGACCCCGCGCACCGACCAGCATCCCGCCCTCTCTCACCAGAGTATGACGAAAGGATGCCCGGAAAGGGGGTCCACGCATGAAAAAGTGCCTACTTGTGCACCGGGGTCATGGAGACTGGCGGCGAGGGGGTGACGATGACCTCGCCGGTCATCTGATCGTGGCCGCGGCCGCAGGCGATGCTGCAGCGCATTGGATAAGTGCCGGGCTTCTGCGCCAGAAAGCGGACCACTGTAGTCCAGCCGGGCTGGACGGGCTCATTGATGGCAAGGCCGGGAACCGCAATGCCGTGCTCGACATCGCTGGTAACGACAATCAGTTCCACCTTTGCGCCCTGGGGAACGACCACGCGGTTGGGGACGATTGCCCATTTCTTCATCAACATGTGGATGACGAGATTCGGAGGCCCGGAGTAGGTGGGGGATTGGCGGCACGCGGTAAGTAATCCCATCAGGATGAGCGCGAGGAGCATTCGAGCCGACTTTGCTCCCGTTCCCGGCCGCCATTTACTATAAAGAAGGTATCCCGGGACCGCGTACCCTGAAATTCTGAAGCGATTCATGTCCTCTTCCATCCAATCACAAGGAACGGCTGAAGTTCATCCCGACGTACTGCTCGTGGAGCGGGCGCGGGGGGGCGACATGGCCGCGTTCGAGAAGCTGGTGAGGCAGTACGAGCGCCAGGTCTTCCGGATATCGCAGCATATCGTCCAGAACCGCGAAGACGCCGAGGATGTGGTTCAGGACGCGTTCCTGAAGGCGTACGAGAAGCTGGACCAGTTCCAGGGAAATTCGAAGTTTTATACCTGGCTGGTGCGCATTGCAGTGAACGAGTCTCTGATGCGCCTGCGCAAGCGGCGCACTGGACGGATGGTTTCGATCGACGAGGATGTGGAGACGGAAGAAGGCTCCATGCCGCGCGATCTGGCGGACTGGAGCCCCGATCCGGAGTCGCTGTACGGGCAGTCGGAGATGGCAGAGATTTTGCGCAAGACGATCCAGGGGCTGCCGCCGGGCTTCCGGGTGGTATTTGTGCTGCGGGACGTCGAGGGTCTGTCGACGGAGGAAACGGCAGAGTCGCTGGGACTGAGCATCCCGGCGGTGAAGTCGCGGCTGCTGCGCGCGCGTCTGCAGCTGAGAGAACGGCTGACGCGGTACTTCAAGAAGGGGACCCGCGCGAAGGCCCAGGATGGTGTGAAGTGACCTGCACAGAGTTTTTGCAGAAGCTGGATGAAATGCTGGACCCGGAAGTTGCCGGCCCGTTACGCGCAGAACTACAACAGCACCTGCATTGCTGCGAGCATTGCGAGATCACTCTGAACACAACGCGCAAAACGATTGAGATCTACCGCAAGCACGAGCTGTACGAGCTGCCGGACGAACTCCGCGAGCGGCTGCACGAGGCCATTCTGGCGAAGTGCAAAGGATGCTCGAAGTAAATTCCCACGAGAGATTCTTCGGGGCCTGAAGACCCTCCTTTCAGAAAGATGCAGCGTCTCCGCAGCCTGAACGCCGCGGCTTCTTCGGAGGTGCCGCCGGCGTGGCACCTGATGCCGATGCCGCACCGCATCTGAATCCTGGCTCGCGCGGCGTTCCATGCTGAGCCGTCGTTACGCCTGCAGGCAAGCCGGCCCTGGCGCTTCATTCATCCCGATGGCGATCGTTCGATCGGCCCCGCGAAAATACCACATTCGTCGGAAAGACCATCCTTCCGGCGGCTGGGTACAATCGCGGGCATGCCTCAGCCTGCGGGCGGTCCCGAAGCCGGTACGAAGCCTGGCCTCTCCGACATCGTGATGGTGGTAGCCTGCGCGCTCTCGCTGACCTCGACGGGCGTCGCGCTCGCCATTCTGCCCCTCGGCCACAACTTTGCCGGAGCGCGAGATTTCGCGTTTTTCTGGGCCACAGGCCATCAGTTGATCCACCATGGCAATCCCTGGAGCGCTGCGGCGATGGGTGCGCTGGAGCGGTCCGCTGGATTTACCGGACACGGCGCGTACTTCATGCGCAATCCGCCGTGGGCACTGCCGCTGATGTTGCCACTGGGGTTTTTCAGCGCGCGAGTGGATGCTCTGCCATGGTCACTGCTGCTGATCGGCGTGCTGGCTGTGGCGCTGGAATCGCTGTGGAAGACGTTTGGGCGGCCACGCAATCCGATCGACTGGCTGGGCTATTGCTTTCCGCCTGCGCTGATCTGCGTTGCGATGGGACAGACCTCCCTGTTTCCTCTGCTCGGTATGGCATTGTTTCTCCGCCTGCACAGCAGTCGGCCGTTTTGGGCGGGGGCTGCGCTGTGGTTCTGCACGCTCAAGCCGCATCTGCTGCTGCCCTTCGCGGTTGCGCTGGGGGCATGGATTGTGGTGTCGCGCAGTTACCGCGTGGTACTGGGATTGTTTGCCGCTCTTGCGGCCAGTTCCCTGCTGGTCACGGCTCTCGATCCTGCGGCATGGGTGCAGTATCTTGCCTGGGCGCAGCACTCCGGGATCGCGCACGAGGCGGTTCCCTGCCTTGCCGTGGAGTTGCGGGCGCGGATTGCCCGCGCGAAAGCGTGGCTGGATTTTGTGCCGGCTGGGATTGCGTGCGTCTGGGCGGCGGGATATTTCTGGCGGCAACGAACCTCCTGGAACTGGCTGGATCAGGGCGGACTGCTTCTGCTGGTGTCATTGGTGGTGGCGCCGTATTGCTGGATCAACGATCAGTGCCTCGCGCTTCCGGCTCTGTTGTTCGCTGCATCGCGTTGTGACTCGCGGCGGCTGCTCGGAGTGTGGGGAGGATTCTGCCTGGTGCTGGCATCGCAGGTGTTTCTGGTTGGGCGGCTTTATTCGGGGTGGTATTTGTGGCCGGCGCCAGCGTGGCTGATCTGGTTTCTTTTCGCGCGAGCGTCGGCTCGACGCAGCGTGGGTGAGGAACGCCCAGCCCTGGCCTGAGCAGATACCTCCCCGCAAAGTGGAATCGCTGATGGAACGGCGCGGCCCGTAGAATCGCCTCGATGGCCCAGCCTATTGTTAGCCGTAAGCCAGACGCGAATTTCGCCGGACTGATCATTGCCGTGGCCTGTGGGCTGACCCTTGCCTTCACAGCGCTCTACCTGTGCGTGATCCCGTTCAACCGGTCACTGTCTGTTTCCCGCGATTTCGTTTTCTACTGGGCGGCGGGGCAGCAGTTAGTCCACCACCTGAATCCCTGGGATCCGGTGATGGTGAGCCAGGTGGAGCATGCGGCGGGATTCACGGCGCAGGGATCGTATTACATGCGGAATCCGCCGTGGGGGTTGGTGCTGGCATTGCCTCTTGGATTCCTGCCGCCGCGAGTGGGCGCCCTGCCATGGTCGCTGCTGCTGCTTGCGGTGGCGTGGATCTCGGTTCGGCTCGTTTGGTCGACGCTCGGCCGCCCCGGGAATTTCGTTCAGTGGCTTGGCTACGCCTTTTTTCCGGCGCTGCAATGCGTGGTGATGGGGCAGACTTCGGTCTTCCCGCTGCTCGGGCTCGCATTGTTTCTGCGCCTGCATCGATCGCGGCCGTGCTGGGCGGGCGCGTCGCTGTGGTTTTGCATGCTCAAACCGCATTTGTTCATGCCCTGGGCGATTGTGCTGTTCGCGTGGATCGCGGTGACGCGTGCCTGGCGCATTCTGGCCGGCGGCGCAGCGGCGATGGCGGTGAGTTGTCTGGTGACGGAGTTGCTGGATCCGCATGCGTGGACGCAGTATCTGGCATGGGCGCGAAGCTCCGGCGTTTCGCAGCAATACATTCCCTGCCTGAGCGTGGAGCTGCGGGACCTGGTAAGCCCCGGCCGGGAGTGGCTCGCATTTGTGCCGGTGGCCCTGGCCTGCATATGGGCGCTCGCCTGGTTCTGGCCGCGGCGGCAGACCTGGGACTGGATGAGCGACGGAAACCTCCTGATCCTGGTATCGCTGGTTGCGGCGCCGTATTGCTGGTTTTCAGATCAGTCGGTGGCGATGCCCGCGCTGCTGGCCGCGGCGGCGTGCACGCGATCCCAACAGATTCTGGGCGCGCTGGGGGCGCTGTATCTGATGGTGCTGATCCAGCCCTATGCGTTCAGCGTAGGTGTCACGTCGAGGTTGTTCCTGTGGACGGCGCCGGCGTGGCTGGTGTGGTATCTCTGCGCGCGGGCTCCGGCTCTCCGCGTGCGGCCCGCAATCGAAGCCTCGCCGGCGTAGCGGATCGCTGCCCCGATGGTGCTATGCGAGCTCCCGTACCGGGGGTTTTATACTTGCGGCGAGACTTCAGCTTGACGTCGACTTCCACAGCCACCCGCGCGCCAGGAACGCAGCGGCAGGTCGTTCTGATGATTCTGCTGGCGCTCGTGGTCGCTGCCCCTTTCGAGTACATCCATATCGTGAACCGCTCGATCCCGAGCCAGCGCACCGGGTTGCTGCCGCGGTGGGTTGGGACGCGCGCCGCGCTGCACGGGGAGGATCCCTACTCACCGGCGGTGCTGCAGGAGATTCAGACGGCGTTCTACGGGCAGGCGCTGGCGCCAGGCGAGAAGGAGAATCCGGAGAAATTCCTGTATCCGGCCACGGTGATTCCGCTGCTGGCTCCGCTGGCGCTACTTACGTGGCCGGCTGCGCGGGTCGCTTTCCTCGCCGTCACGGTTCCTCTTCTGGGGCTGGGATTTTGGTTGTGCCTGGGAGCGCTGCCGTTGCGCTGGACAGCACGGACACGCGCAGTGACTGTGCTTTTGGCGCTGGCCGCGTGGCCGACAATGTGGGGATTCCGCGTTCTGCAATTGACGATGCCGGTGGCGGCGTTCATTTTTGTCGCCTGGTATCTGCTGGCGCGCAGGCACCCGGTTCCGGCGGGAATTCTGCTGGCACTGGCGACGATCAAGCCGCAACTGATGCTGCCGCTCCTGCTGGCCTTGTTCGTCTGGGCGCTGTTTCGGCGGCAGTGGGCGCTGCTGGTGTCGTTTGTGGCGGCGATGGCGGTGCAACTGGCGGTGGCCCAGATGCTGGTGCCTGGCTGGTTTCCGCACTGGCGGGCCTCGCTGCGGAACTACACGGGAGTAACGCAGACAGCGATGCCGCTGGAGCATCTCTTCGGCCACTGGGCGGGGCTGGTGATCACGCTGGCTCTGGCTACTGCTGCGCTGATGGCCTTATGGAGGGCACGCCGATCCGCTGCTGACAGCCTCGATTTCGCGCGGGCGATGAGTCTGGTGCTGGCGATCACCGTTTGCTTTGTGCCAACCAGCGTGGCGCTCCTCTACAACTATGTGCTGCTGATGCCTGCTTGTGTGCTGCTCGCCTTCAGCCAGCCCAGCGGAACGTGGGCGTGGCTATTGCGGCTGATGGCCCTGGGGCAGCTCGGATTCGATTATTTACTGGTGACGCTGGGCGGGATCACAGGCCTGGCGGGGCACGTTCCCGCCGTCGTGGCCTGGCTAAGCTTTTCCGATTATTTGCTGCCGGCGCTGACCACCCTTGCGCTGACGCTCCAGATGGTCGAGAGCCGGGGGATCGAGGCGGGCGGCCCGTCCGCCGGAACCGCGCCGATGCAATCCGGCCTGGTAGACTAAGAGCCGTACTGACTCTTAATCCCCAGGAGAATGCACATGTCCGAAGTAAAGATCACGGTTCGCCCCAATGGGCCTTATCGCGTGGAAGGCCCGATCAAGCTTGTGGATGCAGAAGGCCGCGAGTGGGATCTTACCGGCAAGGCGGCGGTCTCCCTGTGCCGCTGCGGCGCGTCAGTGAATAAGCCTTTCTGCGACGGCACGCACTCGAAGATGGGGTTCCAGGCGGCGGAGGCCGCGGTGCGCGCGGAAGAGGGGAGCACCCCCGGATTCCCTGTAAAGATTTAGCTGGTTTTCAGGAAGTCCAGTGTCAGTTCGCGGCGGCGCGGGCCATCCAGTTCGATGAGGATGACGCGCTGCCACGTGCCGAGCACGAGCGACCCTTCCCGCACCGGCAAGGTGAGCGCGGTGCCGATGAGCGTCGACAGGATGTGATCGGGCACGTGCTGAGGATCGTGCGGATGCCGGTATTGCAGCTTCGGCATCATGGCTTCGAAGGCATCCAGCATGTCGAGGTCAGTGCCAGGATCGAGGTCAGCCGTGGCCAACGCCGAGGTGGTGTGCAGGACGTTCAGGAAGCAGATGCCGGAGTCTTCCGGCAGCATGCCGTCCACCGGTTCGGTGATGTCGACGATTTCACGCTTGCGATGGGTGGCGACGGTGAATGTCTTCATCGCGGAACGTGCCTCCTGAAGCTCAGCTTTTACTGTTGGTTCTGGTCATCGTCCTGGGGCTTGTTGTTGTCCTTGTGCCCGAACAACCGCGACCAGAAGCCGTGCTTTTTCTTCTTTTTCTCCGGGGCCTGCTGACCGTTTTGTTTTTGTGCCTGGACGGGCTCGGCGGGAACCACCTGCTTTGGCGCCACGGGGGTGGGGCGGGTGACCGTGGGCGGCGGAGGCGGATTCACGGGCCGTCCGCCAAAACCGAAAATCTTCTGGAAGATGTTCCGCTGATCGCCCATCGAGTGATCGCAGGTATCGGTCGGCTGGGTGCCATCGAGAAAAGTGGCCGTCCAGTCGTCGGTGCACGATGCGTCGGCCAGCAGGTTGGTCGTGTCGTCGAGCTGAACCTGAATGACGCCCGGAGGGGGAACGAAGGGTTTGGTGTCGGAATACTGCGGCAGCTGGACGGCGTCCTTCATGAACTCGCCCCAGATAGGGCCGGCAGCGCGATCGCCTTCGGCTTCAGCGCCAAGGGTTGCGCTGAGCTCGCTGTAATCGTCGTTTCCCACCCACACGACACATAGCAGATTGCTGGTAAAGCCCGCGAACCATGCGTCGTGCGAGGTACCGGTCTTGCCGGCGGCGGGGGCGACGAAGCCCATGCTGCGAACGTTGGCGCCGGTTCCGTGCCGGTTGTTCATGACCTGTTCCATGAGGCCTACCGTGAGGAAGGCCGCCCTCGGGTCCAGGATGGTCGTCGTCTTCGGCGCGTAGTCGGCAATGACGTCGCCTTTGGGCGAACGAACGCTGGCCAGCATCCAGGGATCGAGTTTCACGCCGCCATTGGCGAAGACCGTATACGCGCCCGCCATCTGGAGCGGGGTCGCATCGTAGGAGCCGATCGCCATCGCGGGTGTTGGTTCGACGGAGGTAATTCCGGAGGCTTTGGCGAGATTCGCCACGTTGTCGTAGCCGACCATCTCTGCCAGCTCGACCGTGGCGTTATTCAGAGAGCGATACAGTGCTTCGACGGCGGGTATGTCGCCGAAGTACTCATTGTCGAAATTGTGCGGCGAGTAGGTCTGGCCGTTGTCGAAGGTAAAGGTCGTGGGCTCGTCGTGCAGGACGGTCAGCGGAGTGAAAATACCGCTGACGCCGCTGGGATTGGTGAGCGGAGTACCGGCAAGCGAAGTGTTGAAGGCGGCCGCATAGACGAAGGGCTTGAAGATTGATCCAGTAGGCCGGTGCGCGATGGCGTGGTCCAGCTGGCTTCGGGCGTAGTTCCTGCCACCGACGAGCGCGAGAACCTGGCCGGTATGCGGATTGAGAGCGACCAGGGCGACCTGGGGATAGACCAGCGGCGGCGGCTTGATTCCGCGGCGCGCGTAGATTTTGACCAGATGCGCGTAGTGAGCGCGAGCCTCCTGGTCAATGTGCGCAACGCCCAGGGTGACCGCATTTTGCGCGACCTGCTGGAGCTGGGGATCGAGGGAGGTGTAGATGCGCAGCCCCTGTTCGTTGTAATCCGGATCATCGAGGCGCTGTTGCAGCTGGTCCCGAACCAGCTCAGTAAACCAGGGCGCCTCGCCGGAATCGAAAGCGCCGGGAACGACATCGAGGGGCGCGGATTTGGCCTGAGCCGCCTGCTCCTGAGTAATTGCACCCGTATCGACCATGGCGTCCAGCACGAGATCGCGGCGCCGGGTAGCCCGCAGCGGATGACGGAAGGGATTCAGCCAGCTGGGGCTCTGGATCATGCCCGCCAGCAGAGCGCACTCCGGCAGGTTCAGTTGGCCAACGTCCTTGCCAAAGTAGGCCTGGGCTGCTTCCCCGAAGCCATCGATCCCATAGCTGCCCACTTCTCCCATGGGCACGTCATTGGCAAACATCTGGAAAATCTGCTTCTTGGAGAAGCGATGCTCCAGTTGCATGGCGATAATCACCTGGGCGAATTTCCTGTGCCACGTCCGGTCCGGCTTCAGGAAGAATATCTTCGCTAACAGCATGTCAATGGTGGAAGCGCCTTCCAGGTAATGGTGCCCCGGGCGAATATCGTTGAATGCCGAACGGAGAACGCCACGATAATCCAGCGCGCCTTCGTCGAAGAAGCGCCGGTCTTCAATGGCGGTGACGGCTGGCACCATGTATTGCGGTAGCTCGTCATAGGTCACCAGACGGCGCTTGGCGCGGCTCTGGTCGGAAAGGCCTGTGATCAGAAGCGGCTCCAGCTCATAGGCGGCGAGCTGTTCGCCGTTGCCGCCGGCGATCTGGCTGACGAACCCATTGGCAAAGGTGATGGTTGCCGGGTCCTGGGCATGGTACGAATCGGGTCCGGGACTGACCGTGACAGTGCCCGGACCAGTCGCATAGGTGCCCATGGTGGAAACGGGGGTATGGCCCTCCTGGGTGTATCCGGCCTGCTGCAATTCGGTGACGACCCACTGCGCGGTCAGCTTTTGTCCGGGGCGAACCTCAGGGGGTGCGGCGAAGATCTGGGCGGTATGGACAAACAGCGGCTCCTGGAGCCGGTTGTTGACGACTTCGCCGTATTTGGTCCAGTAGAAGGAAAAGACGATGCCGCCAGCCAGGAGGATGCTGACGCAAACCATGGCTGCGATGATGAGGACTTTTCGCCGGGTAGCGCTGACTGCGACGCGTGGAACTTTGAGTCTTACCGCCAAATGAGGAACCTGCTTTCCAGTTTAGACGACGGAGAAGGCCGCTTCGACGTGATGGAACCAGCGGCGGCACGTACCCTGAGGAGTCCGATGCGAAAACGACGCGTCAGGGCGGCGATTCAACGCAATTTGCTCATACTTCAGCCGATACGCGGCCCAGTTCCGTGGCTAAGTCTGCCATGGCGACGTCGCGGAAGCCATTCTTTGAGCCGCGACGCAGGAGTTCGACCTTGCCTTCGGCGGCCTTCTTGCCGACGGTCACCCTCCAGGGTACGCCGATCAGGTCCGCATCCTTGAACTTTACCCCGGCGCGTTCATCGCGGTCGTCCAGAAGAACATCGAAGCCGACGGCCTCCAGGGCGGCCGCGGCCTGCTCGCCGGCCGTCCTCAGGGCGGCGTCGGCAACATTGGTGACAGTGACCACGACGTCGAAGGGAGCGATGGACCGTGGGAGCCAGAAGCCGTTCTCGTCGTGGTTCTGCTCGATGGCGGCCGTGAGGATCCGCTCGACGCCGATTCCGTAGCAACCCATGATCGGAGTTACTTCCCTGCCGTTGGCGTCCAGGACGCGCGAACCCATCTTCTGGGTATAGCGGGTGCCGAGCTTGAAGATGTGGCCCACTTCGACGGCGGTGGCGACCTTGAGAGGCTTGCCGCATTGCGGACATCCTTCGCCCTCGACGGCATTGCGAATATCCGCGACGATCGTCCAGGCGAAGTCGCGCCCGGGAGTGACGTTGCGGTAGTGGTAATCGAGTTTGTTGGCGCCGCAGACGAGATTCCTGCGATTCTCGATGCCTGGATCAAGCACGACATTGACTTTGCCATCGTGCAGCGTTTTCGCCGGGTCGAGTCCGACGGGCCCCAGGTAGCCGGCCGGCGCGTGCATCCACTGGTCGAGCTCTTCGGCGGTCATGGGACGCAGGTCGGTTGCGCCGACCGCTGCCATCAGCTTCGTCTCATTCACAAAGTGATCGCCGCGCAGGAAGGCCACAACCGGGGAGTTGAACTCCGCGTCCGGCGATCCTTTCCTCGGTTCCTGCACAGCTGGGAGCTTCGCCATGTAGGCGACGCACTTGATATCGGAGCTGGCCTCGATGTCGAAGAACTTTGTGACATCGACAATGGCGGCCTGGCCGGGGGTGGAGACGAGCTCCGGTTTGCCGTCGCCGGTGGGTGCCATTTCCTGGACCGGCGCGAGGCGGGAGATTGCCTTCTCGAGATTGGCCGCGTATCCGCAGGCCGCACAGCTGGCGATCAGGTCTTCGCCGGCGTCGGTGTAGACCATGAATTCCTGGGACTGCGAACCGCCCATGGCTCCGGAATCGGCCTCAACCACGACGAACCTGAGGCCGGATCGCGTGAAGATCGCGCGATAGGCGCCGTCATGCAGCTTGTAGCTGCGGTCCAGGCCCGCTTCGTCGAGATCGAAGCTGTAGCTGTCCTTCATGATGAACTGGCGGACGCGCAGCAGCCCGGATTTGGGACGCGGCTCGTCACGGAATTTCGTCTGAATTTGATACCAGATCTGCGGCAGTTGCTTATAGCTGCGCAGAAGGTCGCGGGCAATGTCGGTCATCACCTCTTCGTGCGTCATGCCCAGGCACAGGTCGGCGCCCTTGCGGTCTTTGAGCCGGAACATGTTGTCGCCCATGATGGTCCAGCGGCCGCTTTCGCGCCACAGGTCAGCGGGCTGGATGGTCGGCAGGAGGAACTCCTGGCCGATCCTGTCCATCTCCTCGCGGACAATCCGGATGACGCGGTTGATGGCGCGCTGTCCGAGGAAAAGGTACGAGTAGATCCCCGCGCCCAACTGCCGGATGTACCCGGCGCGCACCAGGAATTTGTGGCTGGCGACTTCAGCGTCAGCGGGAGCCTCGCGCAGAGTAGGAATAAACAGACTGGACCAGCGATGCATGGATTCTTCTTTGTACCTTTGCTTTTCGCCCGGAGCCGGACGAGGGAGTGTGCGATGCGATGCTCCATTTTAACTGGGTGAGCCTGCGCACCGTTCGAAACAGCTCGATGGCTATGCGGGCTGCGGTGCTGGGGCGGCTGAGCTGCGAGAGGAGCGGCTCGCGTGGCCGAGAGTGGGTAACGCCACCGTCGATCCCCCGGGGGGACGTGAGTTCGATGTAGACACTTCTGGTTACTTCGGTTTGTTCGTGCGTGACTTCTGCTACTGCGCTGTGACATGCTGAATTACCACTCATTTTGAGCGTACTTTGCCAATCCAGCGGAATTTCGGGCCGAGCCTGGAATGTGCTGAGTACGGACACGCGCAGGTTTCGTGATGGACGGACCTTACCTTCTCTTCGGATACGCACTGGCTCTGGCGCTGGTTCTGGTCGGGTTTCGGATCGTTCGCCGCGCGATTCCGGAATTGCGTGGAATTCGCCGGCTTTCGATCTTTATATTGTTCGGGGTGACCGCGACGTTCCTGCTGGCTGCGCGCAATCGCGCGCCGGCGGTGATGAGCGTCTTCGCGGGCAATTTCCTGCTGCTTTTTGGGCCGCTCTATTTCTATACGGCCGCCGCTGAGATCCTTGGCGTTCGCGCGCGCGGACTGCGGTGGCTGGCCGGGCTCGGTTTCGCGGGCACAGCGGTGCTGTATTGGTCCAGCCTGATCCATCCGCAGATATTCGTGCGACTGATGGTACACAGCGTGGTGATCGGCACGATTTTTGCGGCCTCTGCGCTTCTTCTCTTCCGCACTCAAAAGGCGCCGCTGGCGAGCGCGGCGCGCGCTTCCGCATGGTTTGCCGCAGCCATGGCGGCTCTCGAGTTCACGTGGATGTTCTATCCATGGATCCTTCGAATCACGCCCAATTTTGAGCATCCTGACCCCGAAGACGCGGCCTTCAGTTATCTGGCAATGCTGCTGGCTTTGGCATCGGTGGGCGCGCTGAGCTGGCTTTCGCTGTGCGTTCATCGCGGCGAACTGGAGCACGTGGCGCAGACCGATTCGTTGACCGGCCTGCTGAATCGGGGAGCCTTTGAGGTTGTGCTGCGCAGGGATCTGCAGCGCTGCCATCGCTCAGGTTCGACGGTGGCGGTGATGCTGATCGATCTCGATTACTTCAAGCAGGTGAATGATTCCTTTGGGCATGCGGTGGGAGACCGGGTTCTGCGCCGGATCAGCTCAGCGCTGACGGCCCACACGCGGCCCTCCGACGTGCTCTCCCGATACGGTGGCGAGGAGTTTGTCGTCCTGCTGCGCGAAGCAGGCGTGGACGATGCGCATGCGGCTGCCGAGCGCATCCGGTCGGAAGTCCAGGCGCTGGAGGACCTTCCGGAGGGAGTTAACCTGACGGCGAGCATTGGCGTGGCTGTGAATCTGCCGGGGGAGGCGCCGGATGAACTGCTGGGGCGCGCCGACGAGGCTCTCTACCGGTCCAAGAAAGAAGGCCGAAATCTCGTTACCCTTTACCGCAGCCCCCGCCGCGGAAATCTGGTTTCGATGTAGGGGCTGCTACCCAGTTCGGGTCGTCCGGAATCAGGCAGACTTCGCGGTCCTTTTTTGTGCAATCACCAGGCCTCGCGGAGTGGGCAGCAGCACGAGAGAAATGAGGCCTTCGGCTTCGAGACGCTTCGCCGCGTCGCGTACCGTTCCGGGATGAGAACTGGCGTCGTGCATGAGGATGAGCCCGTGCGGGTTCATTTGAGGCAGGAAACGCCGCACCTCCTGCTCGCGAATGTCCAGGTCGCTGTCGCTGAAGAGCAGATCGATTGTGCCCTCTACCTGCATTGCAAGGCTGGAGGCGTTGCGCAAATCGATCCAGTCGCGGAGTTCGGAGGCGGAAATTTTCTCCTGCGCCTTCGCGTAGACGACCGGGTCGAACTCGCAGCTGAGGATGCGGCCTTCGCCGTTGCGCCGCAAGCCCTCGGCCATCCAGAGGGTGCTGACGCCCAGAAAAGCGCCTGTCTCGACAATCAGCCTGGGTTTCAGGGTAGTCACCAGGGTGCGAAGGAATTCCAGAACCTCGAATTCCGCGGTCATGGAATCGTACATGCGCCAGCGCCGAGGCTCGGGACACTCCGGCGTGGCGCGATGATATTCAGGCAGAAGCTCGCCGGCGGCGCGCTCCGCCTGCAGCATCACCTTGTGTTCCTGCTTGAGCTTTCTGCCGAACAGGCCCAATCGCGGCGCCCCTTAGACCGCCTGCGCGCAGAGCTCATTGAATGCGCGCGACAACTCCTCCGCGATCAGCTGCGGCGTGCTGTTCTCAATGACGAAGCGCTGCATGAGGTAAACAAGCTTGCCGTCGCGGAGAATGGCAACCGCCGGAGAGGTAGGCGGATTCCCTTCGAAATACGAACGCGCGCGCTCCGTGGCTTCCCGATCCTGGCCTGCAAAGACGGTGACGGACCGGTCCGGAGTGACGGCGTTCTTCAGCGCCATCCGTACCCCGGGGCGCATCTTGCCGGCCGCGCAGCCGCACACCGAATTCACGACGATCATGGTGGTGCCTGGTTTGGCTGCGGCGCTGTCGACAGCCTCCGCCGTGCGTGCCTCTTCGATTCCGGCGCGGGTGAGTTCCTCGCGCATGGGGATCAGCATGATCTCGGGATACATTCGTCTTAGTTCCTCCGCTTACTTCAGATGCCTGTCCGTGCCAATACGGGTGGGTAATCGATATTGTACGTAGAGCCTTGGCGCTGCGCCACCGCCTGTACTATCTCTTTTAGATGCTTCTTCAGGAACAGGTACCGCTGGCTCCGCTGACGACGTTCGGCATCGGGGGCCCGGCCCGCTGGCTGGCTGAAGCGGACAGCGAGAAATCCCTGGTGGAAGCCGTTTCGTACGCGCGGGAGCGTGGCGTTCCCCTCTTCGTTCTGGGCGGGGGCAGCAACGTGCTGGCGGCGGACGAGGGCTTTCCGGGGGTGGTGGTCCGCGTGGCCATGCGTGGCATCCAGAAGGACGGCAATCGCTTTCGGGTGGCGGCGGGCGAGGACTGGGATGCATTTGTCTCCCATGCGATTGAACTGGGCTTTGGGGGGATCGAGTGCCTGGCAGGAATTCCTGGAACGGTCGGCGGAACGCCGGTGCAGAATGTAGGGGCTTACGGCCAGGAAGTCGCGGACACAATTGCGTCGGTGCGCGTGCTCGACTTAAAGAGCATGGCGTTCTCCGAGTTACCGTCCACGGCGTGCGCGTTCGGCTACCGGCGCAGTATTTTCAACACGAGCCATCGGGGGCGGTTCGTTGTCACCCAGGTGGAGTATCGGCTGCGGACGGGGGCTTTTCCGGTCATTTCCTACCCCGACATCAAGCGGCACTTCCAGGGCCGCAGCCAGCCGCCTTCGCTTGCGGAGGCAGCGGCTGCGGTGCGTGAAATCCGTCACGGCAAGGGCATGCTGCTGGTGCCGGGCGAGGCAGATTGCCGCAGCGCAGGCAGCTTCTTCAAGAATCCCCTGATTGCGGAGGCGCGATACGAGGCAATCTCCGCTGTGGCGGGGTACCCGGCACCTCGATTCGCGGCGGCGCGGGGGTTCATCAAGATTCCGGCGGCCTGGTTGCTGGAAGAGAGTGGATTCCGCAAGGGTTTCGTGATGGGGAACGCGGGCATCTCCAGCCGCCACACATTGGCGCTGATCAATCGAGGAGGCGCGACGGCGAAGGACATTCTGGCGCTGCGCGACTGGATCGTGGGCGCGGTCGAAAAGAAGTTTGGAATCCGGCTCGAGCCCGAACCTGTCTGGCTCGGCTGAGCGCGGCCGGATGGCGGATTGAAGGCGGGCGACGGCCGGATGAGCTGTTTCTACCTGATCACTACGAGCACCGCAAGGTTCAGGACCACCATCAGCACGGCTGAGGCGGGAATTACGAGGAGCGCCTTGCGCAGACGGGCAGGATCGCCGCCCGCGATGCTGCCGATGACGCGGGAACTGATGGCGAGTCCAGCCCAGCCGAAGGTGATGACAATGCCCATCGCCGTTCCGGTGATCTGCGGAAAGGCGCCCCCAACGATGGCGAGGGTGGTGGGAAAGACGGGGGCCATGGAGAGACCCGCGGCAAAGACCAAAACAGCGGCCATCCAGCGGCCTCGCGCGCGCAGCATGAGGAGCGTGGTGAAAGCCATGCAGACGGCTGCACCCAGGGTGACGTGCGCGGGCGTCGCATGCGAAAGAACAGGCAGCACACCTACGCGTCCGCTGAGGAGGCCCAGGGCAAAACCCAACGACAGGATGTTGAGCGCGGATTTTTCCGGCACGCCCTGCGCGATCAGGTGGCGGACAAGCCAGTTCCAGACCCCGACTTCACAGCCGATATAGAGGAACATGAAGAAGCTCAGCAGCCACAGCAGAGGATTGGCCATGGCTGGGCCGGCTTCCGCGAAAAAGCGGCCCGTGGGCAGGGCGACCGGCATGCGCGTAGCAGCCTGGACCACCAGCGTGGCGAGGGTGATGCCAACAATCAGGTAGCACAATCGAACCCAGCTGCGTTTGAGCAGGTTGGCCGCGAGGAAGGGCGTTGCCAGCGCGCCGAGACCAAAAAAGATGTTGACGAGGTTCAGCGTGACGGCGCGATGCGCGGGGCTGACGGCGCTGGCCAGGGCGTCGGCCCCGGTGGTCACGATGCCGCCGCCACTGCCCAGGATGAAAAGCAGGAGGACGATGCCGCGGAATCCGGTGACGCGCGGCAGAGCGAGCAGAGCAAGCGCCATGAGCGCCAGGCCGAGGATCAGGCCGGGCTTGTCGCCAACATTGTCGAGCAGCGGCCCCACGCTCAGCGACGCAAGCATCAGCCCCAGTGCCTGAGCCAGGGCGATCGTGCCGTTTTGCCGCGGCGTCAGCTCAAATCGTTTGGAGAGCTCCGGAAGGATGGTCCCCAGCATGGACCCGGTCATGCCGTAGACAAAGATCGCGATCACCGCGGCAAAGATGAGCAAGCTCAGACTCCGAAGGCCAGTTGCCCGATGGCCGGCTGGCGGTTCAGACCCACCAGGCGCCGCCGGCCGGATCGCCGATGACGATCTCGTTCAGGAAGGCCGCCGCCTTGCGCAGGCCCTCCTCGGGAGAGAGCAATGAGTCCTCGTGCTCGATGGAGAGCACACCGTCGTATCCATACATCCGCAATGTGGAAACAAATTCGCTCCACCATTCCGCGCCGTGGCCGTAACCGACGGTCCTGAAGATCCATCCGCGGTCGCGTTCTTCGGTGTACGGCTTGGTGTCGAGGACGCCTGTGCGCGCAAGGTTCGCAGGGTACATCTGGGTGTCCTTCGCGTGGACATGAAAAATGGCGTCGCCCAGGACCCGAACGGCGGCGATGGGATCGATGGCCTGCCAGAAGAGATGGCTTGGATCGAGATTCGCGCCGACCGCCGGCCCGGCGATCTCCCGCAGGCGGAGCATGGTTTCAGGACTGTACACGACAAAACCGGGATGCATCTCGATTGCGATCTGCACACCATGGTCCTGCGCAAATTTCGCGTGTTGCGTCCAGTAGGGCGCGACCACCGCCTCCCATTGCCAGGCGAGCAGCTCACGATATTCGGGGGGCCACGCGCAGGTAACCCAATTGGGCTGCGTCGCTTTCGTGGAATCGCCGGGACAGCCGGAGAATTCAACGACGGTTTTGACGCCGAGCTTCTCGGCGAGGAGAATCGTCCGCCGGCTGACTTCGCGGTCGCGCGCGGCGCGCGCCACATCGGGATGCAGGGGATTGCCGTGACAGCTGAGGGCGCTGATGGTGGTGCGATGATCCGCCAACTCCTGCTGAAAAGTACGACGCGAGTGCAGATCGTCGAGCAGGCTGAGCGGGCAGTGCGCATCGCCGGGATAGTTTCCGGTTCCCAGTTCCACTGCGGAGATGCCAAGGGCTCCGATCTTGTCCAGAACCCCGGCCAGCTTCAGCCTGGACATCAAGGCAGTAAAGACTCCTACTTTCATGGCAAGCGCTCCCGGCTTCCGCCCATGTGTGTCTGCTGCAAGCAGCCATGATAGCGCGAGCTGCGATTTATACCATGCCCCGTTTGGTGGAGTTCGGCAGCCTTCGGCGACAATGGAGCTATGCACACTCTTCAGCTGAAGGAAGGCCCATCGCGCTGGGAGCTGCTTGCTCTCGGCGAGGTCATGCTCCGGCTCGATCCACTGGAAGCCCGCATCCACACGGCGCGCCATTTTCAGGTGTGGGAGGGCGGCGGCGAGTACAACGTCGCGCGCGGCCTGCGGCGCTGCTTCGGTCTTCGCACGGGCATTGTGACGGCTCTTGCCGATAACCCGGTGGGACGCCTGATCGAGGATCTGATGCTGCAGGGCGGCGTGGACACGACACTGGTCCGCTGGGTTCCGTACGACGGCGTGGGCCGAACGGTGCGGAACGGGCTGAATTTTACGGAGCGGGGCTTTGGCGTGCGCGCGGCGGCAGGCTGCTCGGATCGCGGACACACGGCCATCGCCCAGGCGCAGCAGGGCGCATGGGACTGGGAGGCGATCTTTGGAGCCAGCAACGGCGCTCGCTGGTTCCACACGGGCGGGATTTTTGCGGCGCTTTCTGAAAGCACCCCGGCGGTCGCGGCCGAAGCCATCGCCGCCGCCCATCGCGCAGGAACGCCGGTGTCGTACGACCTGAATTATCGCGACTCGCTGTGGAGAGCCATCGGGGGAAAAGCACGGGCGCAGGAAGTGAACCGGGAGCTGGTTCGCCAGGTGGACGTGCTGCTGGGCAACGAAGAAGATTTTGCAGCGATGCTGGGAATTACGGTGCAGGGCGTTTCTGACGATTACGTGGAACTGCCGGCAGCCGCCTACGAGGAAATGCTGCGCGAAGTGGCGAGCGCTTATCCGAACCTGCGGCTGATTGCGACCACGCTGCGCACCGCTCATACGGCTACACGCAATGCATGGGGCGCGATGGCGTTGTCCGGAAACGAAATCGCGCACACGCCGCAGCGGGACATCGAGATCCTCGATCGCGTCGGCGGGGGAGACTCGTTCGCGTCCGGGCTGATTTATGGCCTGGTCCAGGGCAAGGGGGCTGAGTGGGCGGTTCGTTGCGGGGTAGCTCATGGCGCGCTGGCGATGACGACTCCCGGCGACACCAGCATGGCTACGCTGGCTGAGGTGGAACGTGTGATGCAGGGCGGGTCAGCGCGGATCGCGCGATGAGGCGGACCGCAAAATGGGTTGAACCTGTGCAGCCGGCCGCGAGCCGAGGGGAGAGGGACTGAATCATGTCGCCAGAAGTTACCAGGGAAACGATCGAACGCTCCGGCATCATCCCCGTGCTGCGCGCCCGCTCAGCGGACGAAGGCCGCGCGCTGGTGGAAGCCCTGGTGGCCGGCGGCATAACGGTCATCGAGGTGACCATGACGGTTCCCGGTGCGGTCGATTTGCTTCGTACGCTCAAATCCGAATACGGCGAGCGGTTGCTGCTCGGGTCCGGCACGGTGACGACCGCCGCGGAGGTGGCCGCCACGATCGAGGCCGGGGCTGAATTTGTGGTTTCGCCGAGCCTGCATCCGGAAGTGATCGCGGCGACGAAGGCACGCAACAAAGTATCGATTCCCGGCGCTCTGACGCCCACGGAGGCGATCACTGCGTGGCACGCGGGCGCCGACTACGTAAAGATCTTTCCCTGCTCCGCTGTCGGCGGCGCCAGCTATCTCAAATCGCTGCTTGCGCCTTTCCCGGAACTGCGGCTGATCCCCACGGGGGGCGTGACGCTGCAAACCGCGGCTGATTTTCTTCGCGCCGGAGCGCGGGCGCTCGGTGTCGGATCGGACCTTGTGAATCAGCAGGCCATCGCGCAGGGCCGTCCTGAAACTGTGACGGCGACAGCGCGCGCTTATCTCAACATCGTCGCGAAGGCTCGGGCCGGCTCGTAATCAACCATCCCCGTGGACGCGGCAGAACCCGCTACAATTCCCTCCATGCCCGCGAAGAAAGCCACAAAGAAACAGCAGCGCAGAACCTCCTCAAGTCCGGCGCCGAGCAAAGCGCAGCAACCTGCCAGGGCGTTGAAGGCGAAAGCCGCCGGAAAATCGGCAAACGCGACCGATCCAGCGAGGATCGCAGAAATTCTGCGACGGCTGGCGGCCGCGTATCCCAACGCCGAGTGCGCCCTGCACCACCGGAGCGCCTGGGAACTGCTGGTGGCGACCATTCTGTCAGCTCAGTGCACGGATGCGCGCGTCAACATGGTGACCCCCTCGCTGTTCGGGAAATTTCCGACGCCGGCAGCGTTCGCGCAGGCGACGCTGCCGGCCATCGAGGAGGAGATTCGTTCGACTGGGTTCTATCGCAACAAGGCGAAATCCGTATCGGGTGCGGCGAAGAAGGTTGTGGCGGAATTTTCCGGGAAAGTTCCCGACACGATGGATCAGCTCCTGACGCTGCCGGGCGTTGCCCGCAAGACCGGAAACGTTGTTTTGGGCGTCGCGTTTCAGAAGGCAGAGGGGGTGGTGGTGGACACCCACGTTCTGCGGCTTTCCCGTCGACTGGGGCTCACGAGGGCGGAGGACCCGAAACGCGTGGAAGAGGACCTGATGCGGATGATTCCCAGGGAGCGCTGGATCAGCTTCTCTCACGAGCTGATCCAGCATGGACGCCAGATTTGCATTGCGCGGAAACCGCGCTGCGTCGATTGTCCGCTGGAGACGCTCTGCAACGCACCGGATAAGACCTGGTCGAGCCACTAATGGGGCAATCAGGCGGTGGCAGTCTCGATATCTTCGGAATCCTGGCTCGTTGTCAGCCCATGGAGGGGCATGGTCGCGATGAACGCGGTCCGCATGCTTCCGGCGCCGTTGCGCTCTTCGAACTCCAGAGTTCCGCCGTGGCGCGTCATGATCTCGCGCGATACCCACAAGCCGAGGCCGGTGCCGACATCCTTTTTCGTCGTAAAGAAGGGCTCGAACAAGCGCTCGCGATCCCTGGCTGCGATGCCTGCGCCATCATCCTCTACGACAATCTGCACGCAGCCGGGTGACGCACCGTAACGCAGACTCACCCGGATCCTGCCTCCTGTCCCGACGGCGTCCGCTGCGTTGGAGATGAGGTTGGCGAGCACCTGGCGGATCTCGCCGCCCAGCACAACGACGGGAGGGCAGGGAGCCAGCTCCGTCTCCACCACGATCTCCCTGGCGCGCAGCTTGTTCTCGTGCATGGCCAGAACGGAGCGAACCAACTCGCCAAGATCCGCAGGGCCGGCCTCCGCGGTTTCGCGATAGAAACCGAGTGTTTGCCGCGCGATCAGAGAGACCCTGACCAATTCCTGCTCTGCCGCCGACAAATAGCCGGTTACGTCGTCGGGCAGATTCGGCGACAGGCGCGCGAGGTAGACAAGATTCCCCACGGCTTCGAGCGGGTTGTTAATCTCGTGAGCCATGGTTGCGGCCAGACGGGCTGCGGCCGCCAGTTTTTCCGTCCGGCGCATGAGCTCCTGGGTTTTGCGCGCACCGCTGGCATCGCGGAAGACGAGCACGACGCCGACAATCCCACCGCTGTCGTCACGAATGGGAGAAGCGCTGTCCTCAATGGGAACGAGCGCACCATCAGAGCGCTCAAGGACTGTGTGATTCGCCAACCCCACCACAAGTCCCAGCTCGAGCACCCGTCCTACGGGATTCTCGACGGGCTTGTGACTGTACTCGCCGAAAATGCGAAACACATCCTCGATTTGTTTGCCTTCCAGAGCGCCCATTTCGAGGCCGAGCAACTTTTCCGCAATCGGGTTCACGAAGGTCACGCGGCCTTCCCGATCCGTCGCGATCACAGCGTCTCCCAGGCTGGTCAGGGTCGCGCGGAACCACTCCTCCCTTTCGACGAGATGCCGTCCATGGCGTTCCCGCAGGCGTCCCTCGCGCAGGATGGCAAGGCCCAAAAGGAGGAGGCCCAGAGCCGCCACAGCGCTGGTTACATAGACGCTGGTCACCGTCAGCCGCGAGTTCCTGCGGTAAGCCGCAGTCCGCAGGTCTTCCAGTCGATCCTCTTCGGACTGCATTCCGGAGATCTCCGCGTTGATCTGCACCGCCAGAGCGCGGCCCACGTCTGTCAGCACAAGCGCCCGGGCCTGGGCAGCGTGGCCGGCGTTGTACAGTGCCAGGGTTCGCCCGAGCTCATTGAATTTGGCGCCCACCAACCGGCGCAGCCTGGCAATCGCAGCGACTTGCCGAGGATTGTCGGCAGTCAGCTGAGCTAATGCGTCCAGGTCCCCGCGGACCCTCGCTTCCGCGCCCTTATAGGGAGCCAAATAACGATCGTCGCCGGTGTAGAGATATCCCCGCTGGCCGGTTTCGGCCTCCAGGACCAGATTTCGGGTTTCAGCCAGCGCGTACTTCACCTCGCGCGAGTGGGCAACCGAGGCCGCAGCTCGTTCCTGATTGATGAGTTCGCGCCGAGTAATCCAGCCGTTGAAAATGAGCAGGAGGAGGAAGGCGGCAAAGGCGGCGACGATTTGGATATGCCTTCGGGTTGGTGGCATAAGGGCCTGTAACTTCGCCACTATAACCGGAAAAAGCGCTTCCCTCAATCGCACCTCGGCATACTTTCGGAGGCGCGAGTTGTCCGCCAGCCGGCCGATGACTCTCCGGTCCTCCTCAGGGGGAATACACAGGTGCGTGTGCTGTTATAAAAGTGCTACTCTACCTCCGCATCGTGCTGCGGCCGAACGGCCAAAGCATCCTGCTTCCGAATGCGGGTTCCCGTGGAGGCGGATTATGCGTGCAATCGCTGTACCATCTGCAGCAACGTTCCTCGCTCTTGTTCTAACCGCGCCCGTTCTCACCGCACAAAGCATCGCCACCGTATCCCCTTCGCCTGGGATGTCCAAAGTGCGCATCGTGCGTCTGAGCGAAGTGATGGGAGCGGTGCAAATGGATCGCGGGGTCGGCCGCGGTTTCGAGCCGGCGATCGAGAACCTCCCCGTGGTCGAATCCAGCCGCATCCAGACCGAAGCGGGCGCCGCCGAAATCGAGTTCGAGGACAACAGCACGGTGCGCGTAGCTCCTGACAGCGAGGTCGATTTTCCTGAGCTGGAGCGCACCGCATCCGGAGTCCCGGTAACGGAAGTGCGGGTGGTTCGCGGCATGGCCTATGTGAGTTTAGTGAAGAACCGCAACAGCGATTTCACACTCGTGTTCGGGCCTGACAAGAAGCCGGAAGCGCTGCGTCTGCTCCCTGCGAGCCACGTACGGCTGCGGACGAATGCGATGGAAGCGCAGCTCGCCGTGCTGGGTGGAACAGTCCAGGTGGACGGTGCCGACGGGGCGATCACTGTTCCGCGCAAACGAACGGTCTCCTTTTCGTTCACGCAGCCGAACCATCCGGCGATTAGCAAAGATGTGGCACCAGAATCGCTCGACAAGTGGGACAGCCAGTCGGCCGAGTATCACGCGCAGAAAGCGACGCTTTCCGCCTTCGGCAACGCACCTGCTTCTTATGGGCTGAACGACATGGCGTACTACGGAGCTTTCAACAATGCCGGAGGCTGCGGAATGATGTGGCAGCCCTACTTCGCCGGGGCAGCGTGGAATCCTTATTCTGCCGGCGTGTGGGCGTGGTATGGCAACGCGGGATATTCCTGGGTTTCGCCCTATCCCTGGGGATGGATGCCGTATCACTACGGCTCCTGGTCGTATTGCCCGGGGAATGGGTGGGGGTGGACGCCAGGGGGCGCGTGGAACGGGCTGGGGAATGTCCCGGCGCTGAGCAAAGGCATTTTGCCGCGCACAGGTTCACCGCTTCCGCATCCGCCGTCTGGGCCGCCCGCGGCTGGGCGGCTGACGCTGACGCTGGTCACGTCGAGTCCTCTGGTGGTTTCCGGTATCGACCGGAAGGGCTCGTTCATTTTCCGGCAGGACTCGGCGGGACTGGGCATTCCGCGGCAAGGGTTGGGGAACCTGCGTCACTTCTCACAAACCAGCTTCCGACGCGGCACAGCGAGCACTCCGGTTTATCTCAGCCTGGATCGAGACAGGGACTCAATGAGCGGCCGTTCCGGGGCGGGAAACAGCCAGCTGGCGCCGATGACGATCCATCGGGGATTTGCTCCCTCCGCGGAAATGCCCTCCGAAGCGGACTTCGGCGGAATGAACGGCCCCGGAAGTACGTCACCCAACAGCGGAGGAGCGAGCCTGCCTTCCCGCGTTTCGGCAATGCCTTCAGGCCCGGCTGCGGGTGGGGCGCCGCGCGGCGGTGGAGCGGCCGGAAATCCGCGCTAATCACATGACGGCTCGCAAGGCGCGCCGCAACACTTCAGTGGTTGCGCCGTAGACCAGGTGCGCGGTGAACGGAGTGGCCAGCGACTTCAGGGGGAACTCCTTCAACGGAGGCGACAGGCGGAACGCCGGAACCGCGATCAGGTCGGCGCCGGCAAAGAGCGCGGTACCGAATCCAGTGCCGAGGCCGGCTCGCACGGCGCCGGAATACTCCGCGAGGCCACCGTAGAGGGCGCCCATCAAAGCGCCGAATCCGTAATGGACGAGAGGGCCCGCCTTTTGCTTGCCCTCCATAGAAAGATGCTGCCCACCTGTGGCAGCCGCCGTAAGGGAGTCGGCGGCCTTCATGGTGGCATCGATCTGAGGCTCGCCGCGATCCTGCCTCAGTTGCTCCCGCTCGCGTTCCTGGCGCTGTTCGTCCTGGGTCTCCAGTACCTCGTGCAGCTTTGTGCCGGGCCCGGCCATGAAGATGTTCATGGCCCAGGACGCTGCCAGGCCCGCTCCGGCGCCGGCCAGGATGCCGCGCAGCAGGTGATGGTTCTTCTGATCACTCATCAGGCTCCTCCTCTTTCAGGAGATGCGGTGACGGTGGAAGAGGGTGGATTGGGGAGGCAGGGCCGGACCGCAACCTATAATTCTCTTGTTGTGTTTTCTATTCGCCGATTTCGCTTTCTTATCGCATGGGTTTTGCTGGCCGCCGCAGGAGCCGCGTGTGCCCAGGACCCCGCGCAGAGCAAACCTGCAGGACCGGCGCAGATGCATGGCCGTCTGCTGCTCGTGTTGCCGTTCGAAAATCGCAGCGGGCAGGGTGGGCTGAACTGGATCGGCGAGGCTTTCCCCGACATTCTCAATCGCCGGCTGAATTCTTCCGGATACATGGCAATCGGGCGCGGCGATCGGCTGTACGCATTCGATCACCTGGGGCTGCCGCTGACTCTGGAGCCCTCGCGAGCGATGACGATCCGCATTGCCCAGATGCTGGACGCCGACTATGTGATCTTCGGCGCTTATACGGCTGACGCGAACCAGCAGTTGACCGCCACGGCGGAGGTTCTGGATGTCTCGGCACTACATTTGGGGCCCAATATCACCGAAACGGGCCCGCAGGGTCAGCTCGTAAGCCTGATCAACCGGCTGGCATGGAAGGTTGCACGGCAGCTTGATCCGGGCTTCGCCGTCGACCAGCAGACGTTTCTGGTGGCGGATGGCGATCTGCATACGGATGCATTCGAGGAGTACATTCAGGGGCTGGTGGCCACATCGCCGGACGAGGAACTAACGCACCTTCGGGCGGCGGTGAAGCTGGACCCGCAGTTTGCTCCCGCGTGGCTGCAACTGGGGCTGGCCTACTTCCGGGACCAGGATTTCCCCGATGCTGCAGCGATGCTGGGACACCTGCCTACAGACGATCCGAACGCGCTGGAAGCGGACTTCTACCGCGGCATGGCTTTCTTTCACATGGGGGACTATCGCGAGGCAGAGGATGCTTTCGGCTTCGACAGCCGGCGGATGGCGCTACCGGAAGTGGTCAACAACGAAGGGGTGGCCGCCAGCCGTCGCGGCAAAGATGCGACGGCGATGTTTCGCCAGGCCGTGGAGGCCGATCCACGCGATCCGGATTACCACTTCAACCTGGCGATCGCTTTGGCCCGGCATGGCGATACGGCAGGGGCTCTCGCGGAAATCGAAGAGACGCTGAAGCTGCGGCCGACGGATGGGGATGCGCAGGCCTTCGAGGTGCAACTGAAGAACCCGCCTCCACCGAATCCGGATCCGGGGCACGCAATCACCGACTGGCAGGGGCCGCTGGAGCGCATCAAACCGAGCTACAGCGATACGGAAGTGCGCCAGGCCGCCTTCGAGCTGGAACAGATTCAGGCCATGCATCTGGCCTCGATGCCGGCGGCTGCGCGCGCAGCCGCGCTGGTCAGGGAAGCGGATGCGTTCTTTCAGCGCGGTCTGGTGCTGGAAGCGGAACGGGAGTATCGTGAGGCTCTAACCGCGGACTCGGCGTCAGCGCCAGCCCATGCGGGGCTGGCGGCAGTGTGGGAGCGCGATGGAAACCCCGGAGCCGCGCGGCAGGAGGCAAACGCATCGATTCAGATTCATCCGAATGCTCCGGCTTATTTGGTGCTGGCCAAACTTGAATTACAGGCCAATCAGGTGGCCGCGGCGCAGCGGGATGTTGCGGAAGCGCTGCAACTGGATCCGCAGAATTCCGGCGTGAAGGCGGTCCAGGAGGCTGTGCAGAAGCGGGAAAACAGTAGTCAGTAGCCGGGAGTCAGGAACAGCGAGCGAAAGCGATGGATCGGCGAGAGCGGAGTACAGGACGCAGCGTGCGGATTGTCCAGCGTGGGACGGCGGCGTGGGTGGCGGGAATCGCAGTTTTTCTGGTCCTTGCAATCGCCGGGCCGCCGCGGACGGTACACGCGCAGTCCAGGCCCATTGTGGTGATCCATCTGGATGACACGATCCAGCCGATCAGCGCCGATTACCTGAAGCGCGGACTTGACCGCGCCGCAGACGTGCACGCCGAGGCCGTCCTGGTGATCATGGACACGCCGGGCGGCCTGCTGGATTCGATGCGCGAGATGGTGGCCGACATCCTTGCCTCACCTGCGCCGGTGATCGTCTACGTGTCGCCTTCCGGGGCGCGAGCCGGATCGGCAGGCTTCTTCATCATGGAATCGGCGGATCTGGCGGCGATGGCGCCGGGGACGGAGGCGGGCGCGGCGCACCCGGTGATCGAAGTCGGAAGCGTCTCCGACACGATGAAGGAAAAGATTCTCAACGATGCGCTGGCGTTTCTGCGGTCGTACGTTTCGGTGCGCGGGCGTGACATGGACGCGGCTCAGGAAGCGGTAACCCATTCAAAATCCTATGCGGCCAGCGAGGCGCTGCAGCTGCATCTGATCGATCTGATTGCTCCCAACATTCCGACACTTCTGAGCGACATCGATGGACGCACTGTGAAGCGGTTCAACGGGAGCACGGTTGTGCTGCACACGAAGGGCGCACAACTGGTGACGGTCGATCCGGATCTGCGTGAATCGATCATGGGCGCCCTGATCAATCCCAATGTCGCGGTGCTGATCCTGCTGGCCGGCGCGCTGCTGATCTATCTGGAGTTTCACAATCCGGGAACGATTGTGCCGGGGGCGCTGGGCACTCTGCTCGTGCTGCTGGGGCTTTTTTCACTGAACATGCTGCCGGTGCGATACACCGCGTTAGGGCTGATTGTTGCGGCGCTGATCCTGATGGCGCTCGAAGCGAAATTCCCGAGCCACGGGATTCTGGCGCTGACGGGCACGGCCGCTCTGATCCTGGGGACGCTGACGCTGGTGGCCGGACCGATTCCGCAGATGCGGGTGCAACTGGCCACGGCGATCTCTACCGGGCTGGCGTTTGGGCTGATCACGACCTTCCTGGTGCGGTTAGCCTGGCGAGCGCAACGGAATAAGCAACTGCTGGGACCGGAGGCGCTGGTGGGTGCAGAAGCAATCGCGCAGCAGCCGATCGCGCCGCGCGGACAGGTGCTGGTGCACGGCGAGTTATGGATGGCAGAATCGCCTTCACCGGTGGCTGCGGGAGAACGGGTGCGCGTTCGTGCGGTGCAGGGACTCACGTTATTGGTCGATCCGGTACGCGAGAGCGTTTCGCGCTGAAAATATGCGCTGATGGGGCACACCGGTGCGTTACAATCGGGCCGGGCGCAAGAGGACCCGGGTACAATGACTATTCCTGTTCTCGTATTCATTGCCATTGTTGTTCTTTATCTGCTGAACTGCATCAAGATCCTGCGCGAGTATGAGCGCGGCGTTATCTTCCGGCTGGGCCGCGCGCTGCCGCAGCCCAAGGGACCGGGCGTGATCTTCGTTTTCCGGCCGTTCGATCAGATCGTGCGGGTTTCCCTGCGCCAGGAAGTGATGGAAGTGCCACCGCAGGATGTGATCACCAAAGACAACGTCACCATCAAGGTGAATGCCGTAATCACGATGCGGGTCCTGGACCCGGCAAAGGCAGTCATCGAGGTTTCCAACTACATCTACCAGACGTCGCAGTTCGCGCAGACGACGCTGCGCAGCGTGCTGGGCGAAGTGGAACTGGACGGATTGCTGTCGCACCGAGATGTGCTGAATCAGCGCATCCAGTCCATCATCGACCTGCGCACGGAGCCGTGGGGTGTGAAGGTGGTCAGCGTAGAAGTGAAGCAGGTGGATCTGCCGGATTCGATGCTGCGGGCTATGGCGCGCCAGGCCGAGGCGGAGCGCGAAAAGCGGTCGAAGATCATCAATGCCGAAGGTGAATTTGCGGCGGCGCAGCGGCTGGTGGAGGCGGCGGATCTGCTTTCGTCCCAGCCCTATACGCTGCAGTTGAAGTATCTTCAGACTTTGATCGATATCGGAGTCGAGAAGAACACGACCATCGTCTTCCCGCTGCCGATGGAGCTGATTTCCCTGCTGGGGAAAAACCTGGGCGCAGGACCGGGTACCACCAGCGCGCCGGTTGCGAAAACCGGCGAAACAAATTCGCAGCAGTGAGGGTCTGAAGCACCATGAGATATGCCGTCGATCGCGAGGAAGAAACCAACGTCAGGAGGCGCGGGCGAGGCCTGGGACGGAGCGTTGCCGATGACGATCGGGAAATCACGCTTGGCACACGGTCTCTGCTGGGCATCTTCTTCGGCCTGGTGCTGGTGTGCGGTATCTTCTTCGGGCTTGGTTACTCAGTGGGGCGCGTGAGCGAGAGGGCCATTGGGGCCTCGGTAACGGATATGACAGCACCGCCGGCGACAACCCTGACCAAGCCTTCGCCCCAGGAGGCAGTCAGCCAGCCCGCGGCGGATGCAACTCCCGCGCCAGACGGAACGACGGCGGTGGTTCCAACCACTGACACACCCGGGGGACCGGCGACGGGCAGCGCTCCTGGTTCGACAACACCGGCGGTAGCCGCGGCGACGGTACCGGCAACGGCGGTTCCCGCGGCAGCGGTGTTTCCCGCGAATCCGGCCACGGCGCCGGCCGCAGCGCCCGCGGTGGTGCCGGCTGTGCAGAAGACCGTTGTGGCTCCAGCGAGCGAGGGATTGATGGTCCAGGTGGCAGCGGTGAGCATCCCGCAGGATGCCGATATTCTGGTGGCCGCGCTGCGCCAGCATGGATACACGGCGGTGGTTCGGCATGAACCGGGCGATCAGTTGCTGCACATCCAGATGGGACCCTTCACATCGCGCGTACAGGCTCAGGCAATGCGAGGACGCCTGCTCGCCGACGGCTACAACGCGGTCATTCGGTAGTCCTCATCCACTCCGGCAACCCTGAAGCGATCGAAGTGCGCACTGCGGCCATCAGTGCTTCGCGGTTAGCGAAGGCGCGTGGATTGAGTGGTGGGTGGAAGACGACATGCGCTTTCCCTGGAAAGACTCTGAGACTGCCCTTGCGCATCATGGTTTCGGTTCCGTAGATCGAGACAGGAACGACCGGGACGCCGCTGCTCATGGCCAGAAAGAATGGGCCTTTTTTGAAGGGCTGCAGCTTCCCGGTACGCGAACGCGTTCCCTCGACAAACGAAAGCACAGGCACCCCTGAAGCCAGAGCCCTTGCTGCAGCGTCGACGCTTTCGACCGCGCTCTCCACACGGCCGTCACGATCCACCGGGATGAACCCGGCGAGCTTCATACCGTACCCAAGGACGGGAACCTGCATGAGCGAGCGTTTGAGGAAGGCCACCGGCCGCCCGGGCAGGAGAGGAAAAAGCACTGGCGGATCCAAATTCGATACGTGATTCGAGAGGTAGATGCAGGTCTGGGCGGGGTCAATGGGCGCGCGCCATTCGGCTTTTACGCAGATGCCACTCAAACGCAGTCCGCTTCGCACCACGGTCATGGCCCAGTGGTACATGAGGGTGGGATCGCGGGTGAGCACCGTCCAGGGGATGACAACCATCGCGACAGGAATCCCGAGGACGATCCATGTGGCGAAAAGGACGAAAGCGGCGAACATGGCTCAGGACTCCCGCGAGGGTCCCCTGAGCGCAGCCGGGAGCTTGTCGTAGATGCCGTCGAAGCCTCCGTTTGAAAGGATGGCCACCACGTCACCGGGGCGAAGGCGCGGCGCCAGATTTGAAACTATGGCATCGGCGGTGGGAAGCAGGACGGCGTCGCGTCCGGAGGAGCTGAGAGAGGCGACGACATTTTGCGGATGCAGGCGCTCAGCCTCCGGAATTCTCTCGGAGTGAAAGACGCCAGCCAGAATCACGCGATCGGCGAGGGACAGGCTTTCGACCAGTTCGCGCTCAAAGACATTGCGGCGGAGTGTATTCGAGCGTGGCTCCAGCACAGCCCAGAGCTGCCGGCCAGGATACGCGGCACGCAGAGCGCGGAGGGTTTCGCGAATCGCAGTAGGGTGGTGAGCGAAGTCATCAATGACGGTGATGCCGTTGACTTCCGCGCGAACCTCGAGGCGGCGGCGGACGCTGCGGAAAGTGGCGAGAGCTTCGATAATGACTTCTCCGGGAACGCCCTGCCCGACCGCGAGGGCTGCGGCGGCGGTGGCGTTCAGGGCATTGTGCTCGCCGGCCATCGCAAGCCGGAACTCCGCCCATGGCTCGCCGCTGCGAAGCACATGCCATCGACTGGCGCCATTCTCGAAGCGCAGATCGGCGAGCCTCCACATCGAATCCGGTTTGAATCCGTAGCGTTCGACGGCACAGAAGGCCCGGCCCACGCATTCGGTCACATTGTCCGAGCCGTCGAAGGCGACGATGCGGCCGCGGCGGGGTACGAGATTCACGAGGCGCCTGAAGGCGGTCTTCACGGAATCCAGGTCGGCGTAGATGTCGGCGTGGTCGAACTCGACGTGCGTAAGAATCAGCGCGTCGGGAAA